>JAJRTK010000320.1 GCA_024278345.1 bacterium
AGCACCTCCCCCAGGCACGGGACCTATCAGATCCGGTTGACAAGTCCATGCACGAAAGGAACCCACCGTTCAATTCCGTGAATCCCGTCCAGCCCGCCACCGGCAAGATGCCGGTGCCACCCGGGCGGCGCCGCGGAGTGTAAAGCAAAAACGCGGGGATTTGATAGATCCCCCAGGCATCATCACCGGCTGCCGCGGTTTTTCGTCGTCGCAATCCTCGCTCCTCCTTTCCGCCACGGACCTTCCCGGGCCGCCCGGACAGGAGATGCCAACTCGTACCAGAGATCTGCTCCGGCGGAGTTTGCCCCCACGCCAAGCTCTAAAGTAGACTGTTGCGGAAAAAGGGCGTCTTTTTTGCAAGGGGAATAAGCAGGGGGCGATCTCACTTATTGTGCTTACCTTGACCATTTTTCCGGGAAGGCGGATTGCCCATGCTTCGAATCAAGGCTCCGCGACTGCGAAACTTGTCAGAATCTCTTCACCTGGAATGGCTCGAAACCAATGGGTTGGGCGGCTATGCCTCATCCACCGTGCTTCTGGCGCACACGCGAGGTTACCATGGGCTCTTGGTGGCTTCCCTGGATGACGTGCATCCCAAGGGTCGCCACGTTCTGCTTTCGAAAGTGGAGGAAGTGGCACATCTGGGTGGCACACCCTACTTGCTATCGACGAACCTCTATCAAGGGGAAGTGGTCCATCCCAGTGGTTTCGAGCATCAGGAGCTGTTTATTCGGAGCCTCTTTCCCACCTTCACCTTCCGCTTGGGAGAGGTGGAGCTGGGGCGCGAAGTCTTCATGGTCCATAGCCGGAACTGCGTAGTGATTGTCTACACGGTCAAGAACCTTCCCACCGATATGGAGCTTCGGCTGGAAGTGCGCCCCTTGGTCGCTTACCGCCATTTTCACAAATTGGCTGCGAAGAACCCAGAACTTGACATGAATTCCGTCATCGAAGAGGAGAGGGTTCGCTTGACACCGTATGAATCGCTTCCGCCGCTCTTTCTCTACCACGATGCGGAGAGTGTCGAGCCCACGGGCCACTGGTACGACAATTTCCATTACCCCAGGGAAGAAGAGCGTGGGTTACCCTGCCGGGAAGACCTGTTTAACCACTGCCTGATGACCTACGTTTTCCAGAAGCCAGGGGAACGTTTTCTGGCGGCGTCATTGGAGGAGTTCGAAGAGGCACCTTCCGCCGGGTCGCTGCGACGCGGGGAGCTCGAAAGGCGGACGGAACTGGGCTTGACGGTGCTCAGGTCGTCTACCCGCCGCCATCTTCGGCTGGGTGCGGACCAGTTCCTGATCCGGAAGGGGGACCGGCCCACCGTGGCCGCTGCCTATCCCTGGCAGCCGGAACGGATGCGGGATTCGCTCATCGCATTGCCGGGCTTGACCCTTGCCCACGGTCGGCCTCAAGTGTGCCGGGAAACCCTGGAAAGCTGTTTCCACTGGCTTCAGGATGGCCTTCTGCCGGACCATTTTTCCGAAGAAAATGGCGAGCCGGTCTACACGGCTTTCGAACCTTCGTTGTGGTTTCTGGAGGCGATCTGGAAGTATTTGCGCTGGACCGACGACTGGGACTTCTTGAGTCAGGCGGTATATGATCGTTTGGCGCGGGTCATCGACCATTTCATCAAAGGCACGTCCCACGAGATCCGGATGGATCCCCAGGACTTCCTTCTGGAGGGCGGTGTGCCGGGACTACAGCTTACCTGGATGAACGCCAAGGATGGCGGCGTAGTGACGCCGCGAATGGGCAAACCGGTGGAAGTGCAAGCGCTGTGGTACAACGCGCTCCGGATCATGGCCCGCCTGACAAGCCACCGCGATCCCGACAGCCGCGAGACCTCTAGCTATTTCGAATTGGCGAGCAACGTCCGCAAGAGCTTCAACCAGAGGTTTTGGAGTATCGACTACGAGTTTGTCGCGGACAACATCAATTGGGATGGAACCCTGGATTTGAGCCTGCGCCCCAATCAAATCTTGAGCGCCAGTCTTTCGTTCCCAGTTCTGGAACGGGTCTACCAATCGCGAATGCTGGAAGCGGTTCGGAAAGAGCTCTGGACGCCGTACGGGCTTCGGACACTGAGTCCCCAAGACCCTCGTTATCGCAGCCGTTATGAAGGCAATGTCTCGGATCGGGTCATGGCGTGCCACCAGGGGCCGGCCTGGAGCTGGCTGCTTGGGCCCTACTACAACGCTCTCTTTCGCGCCAAGGGAAAGGACGGGGGGAAAAGCAGGGACTCGGGGAAGAATCTTGGCGAAGGGATCGCCGCTAGAATCCACAGGGAATTGGCACCGCTGCGGGAGCACTTGGAGGGAGCCGCGGGGGTGGGCGGAATCTCGTCGGTTTTTGACGGAGACCCGCCACATACACCAAGGGGAACCCTGTTTCGTGCAGCGACAGTGGGCGAGATTTCAAGGCTTTACGCAGAGTATTTGCTACCTGTGCTCAACCGCTCAAAGCCCGAGGATGCCTTCCCCGAAGGGTGATGGCTCATCGACATCATCAGAGGCTGCCCTTTTTTTTGCATCCGCGTCTGAGGAGGAAGCGGCGCCAGACGGCTCCACCGCCTCGGACGGGATAATCCTGGCCCCGGAGGCAGGCTCATGCATCCCTTCAGTATCCGTGGTGACGGCCGCCTCAGGAGGATCGGCAGACTCTGGCGGCGGCCTTGCCGCGGACAGGGCAACGTCCGGGAGATCCCCCCCCGGTGCGGATGGCTCTTGGGCGGAAGTCGCCAAGTCCGCGCTTTTTTCGGCTCCAGTGTCGGCTTCACTCTTGCCTACAGCCTCGACAGCATTCTTTTTTTCGGGGGCCACCACCGATGCTTGGGCAGCTAGCAGCTTCGAGTCGTCGGAGGGGACCTTTCCGTGGACCTCTAGTTTCAGGGCTTCCAGCTCATCTTCCACGAGCCCGCCCCGCTCCAATTCGCGGAACCGGCCCTCGAATCCATCATCCAGAAGCTCGATTTCAGCCTCGGCTAGCGCCTCCACTTCGGTGAACTTTTCTTCGAAGCGGCCCAGGGCCCAGTAGGTTTGTTCCGAACTGGGTTGTTCCAGGGCGCTCTTGAGCTTTTTGTGGGCTTCGGCACGTTTCTGCCGTGCGATGAGAAGGCTTTTCTTCCGCCGTGCCTCGTCAATTTTCGCTTCTAGGGCGAAGAGGTTGTCCCGGAGCATGTCCGTCATCTGTTTTTGCTCTTCCCACTGAACCTGGAACTCGTGAGCGATGTCTTCGTAAGAACGCTTCCGCCGAAGAGCCTCCCGCGCCAAGTCATCGTCTTGTTTTTCCACCGCAAGAACAGCTTTTCGGCCCCACTTGAAGGCCGTTTCCTGGTTCGTCTCCATGAGGTGCCGAAGACGTTTCTCATCCGAAAGCGCCCTGGCCACTTCGATCTTCGAGCGGCGGTAGCTCTCTTGCATTTCCTGAATGAGTTGCCCCAGGATGGCCTCGGGATCCTCGACATTGTCGAGCATCTGATTGATGTTGGCTTTGAGCAGGTCGGATACGCGTTGGATCAGGCCCATGGTCAGGTCTCCGTCGATCCCCAGGGTTTACCAGGCAGCCAAAATCAGTACGCCATGAACTGCCCGGTGTCAAACCCCAGGGACGCAACCGCGCCAAACAATCTTTCCTAATCTGCCGGACTTTGGACGGCCTTGGTCATCGGTGGTCGGCGAAGCCGACTCTCCCTGCGGTCGGCCCCGGCCACCCTGCAGAATCTCAGGCGCCGCGCCAGGGCCTCCGGCCCTGGAACCCGGCGGAGGCGGCATCCGGACCTCCGCGGGGATCGCTGCTCCCAGGGAACCCGTTGCTTTTCATTGCAACGGGTCAAATCGCCAGGGAGCACGCTCCCTGGACCCACATCTTTTTACGCTACGCGTTTTTGGGGAGGGTGGGCGGAGCCGACTCTCTTTTACCTGGAGACCCCGGATTCCGAGTGGAACGGATCGTGGGAAAAACCTTCGGCTTGCCGGGCTGGAGATGGATTGGCCCGGCTGCTATCCTTGGGATCTGGCTGTGGATTTTGCTCAAGACGGGCCGGGGATAGGAAGGAGAGGAAAAAAGTGATGGATCAGCCTGAGCGAATCGGACCCTATGAGATCCAGGGCCGCCTCGGGGCCGGAGGGATGGGTGTCGTCTACAAGGGCCGGCATCAAGAAACAGGCCAAGGAGTGGCCATCAAAACGGTTCGCGTTTTGCACAGCCGCCTCTTGCAAAGCATACGGCGGGAGATCCGAGCCCTTGCCCGCCTCCAACACCCCGGTGTTGTGGGAATTGTTGCCGAAGGCGTCGAGGACGGCATTCCCTGGTACGCCATGGAGCTTCTGGATGCCGTCACCCTCCGGGAACTCCAAGGGGAAAGCCTGGCTTCCTCCTCGAAAATTCCCTCCTGGCACCTGGGACTCGGGGTTCTCCAGCAGCTCTGCGTACCCCTTGCCTACATTCACGGGGAAGGCGTTGTCCACCGCGATCTCAAGCCGAGCAATATTTTGGTTCGCGCCGATGGGCGGCCCGTTCTAGTAGACTTCGGGGTGACCGCTTCGTTTGGCGGCGCCGAGGGCCGGGAAACCCTGACCTTGGAGGCCAGTGGCCCCGGGGCCCTCTCTTTTCTGGCCCCCGAACAGATCCGAGGCGATCTGCCCGATGCCCGCGCCGATCTTTATGCCCTGGGTTGTATCCTTTACTGGGTTCTGGTGGGGCGGCCTCCATTCCGGGGACGAACCCCCCGGGAAACGATCCGCGCCCACCTGTACCAGCATCCCCCGCTTCCCTCGGAACAAGTGCCCGACCTTCCTAGAGAGCTCGATGATCTGGTACTACACCTCCTGGCAAAAGAGCCCTCCATGCGCGTGGGGCATGCAGCGGATGTCGCGCTCCATCTCGAACGCCTGGGCATCCACCAGAACGGATTCCCCGAAGCCCCGCCTCCCAGGAGCTACTTCTACCGCCCGGCTTTGGCTGGACGCCAAAAGGTCTTGGAATCCTTGACTCACGCGCTTTCGGAAGCCGTGGCGGGCCGTGGCTCGGGAAAACTCCTGGCCGGAGAGTCCGGGATTGGAAAGACCCGGCTGGTCATGGAGCTGATCCAAGCTGCAGGCCGGCAAGGAGTTCGCCTGTTGACAGGCGAAGGCGCTCCGGACTCGGGAGGCATACCTCTCCCACAGGCCAGCGTGCGTCCTCCTCTCTCCCTCTGGCGCCGCTTTCTCCAGGCGGCAGCTGATCGATGCCGAGAAAAGGGCCCGAAAGAAACCCAGAGGCTTCTGGGGGACCGAGGATCTTTTCTTTCCCTCTACGAACCGGCACTGGCCGATTTGCCTGGGTTCAAGCCCCATGAAACCTTCGAGGAAGAGCAATCCCTCCCGCCGACAGCGGCGCGGTTACGGCTCTTTTCGTTCCTGGAAGAGGTCTTAAGCGCCTTCATCGGAGACGAGCCAACCCTTCTGGTCTGCGACGATTTAGGCTGGGCCGACGACCTTTCCCTGGGCTTCCTTGAGTTCTTGCTCCGCGCTGATTGGTTCCAGCGCCGGAGGGTCCTCTTCCTGGGCCTCTACCGCTCCGACGAACCCGGCGAGCACCTGGCATCCTTGAAAGAGTTGATCGCCGAACGAATCGAACTCCACGGCCTGCGGGAAAACGATGTGTCAGCCATGGTGGAAGACATGCTGGCACTCCCCTTCCCCAACGCCGAGTTCATCGCCTTTTTAACCAGATGCTCCAAAGGCAATCCCCTCTTTGTGGCGGAATACCTCAAAAGCGCGCTCCTGGAAGGCGTACTCTGCCGCGATCCGGAATCCGGGCGCTGGAGACTCACCGGAGAAAAAGAGACGGCTGGTGATTCCGGCGCTTCCATGCGGCACCCGAGCTTCCGCGATCTTCCCGTTCCTCAGACGCTCCAGGAGATGTTGGCGCAGCGGATGAAAGGGCTCGCCAGCGAGGCCCTCCAGCTCGTGGCAAGGATTGCCGTCGTGGGGCGCGAAGCTCCGGTTTCCTTGGTCAAGGAGCTTCTTCCCGTAACAGAACGAGATTGGGTGGAGGCCATCGATCTCCTCCTAGCACGCCAGATCCTTGAAGAACCGCACTCCGGCTCGCTTCGGTTCCGACATGAATGGCTCCACCACCACGCCCTGAACTCTATTGACCCCACGACCCGCCAAGGCTTGCACCGCCGAATCGCGGAAATCCTTGTTTCCGCACCGGGCCTGGATAGGCAAAAGCATCTGGTCAGCGTGGCCCAGCATTGGCATGCTGCCGGTGAAATCCAACACGCCGTCGATGCCTATCTCAAGGCGGCCCGCCTGGCAAAGAGGCGCTACGCTCTGGCCGAGGCCGAAAAGCTGTATATGACCACCTTGGCACTCCTTCCAGAACCTTCCAGCCTCAGAAATGAGATTCGGAACGAAGTTGCTCGGGCGGTCTTGCTCATCCAGGGTCGCGCTGGCGAAGCTGCCAAGGAGCTCCACACCGCCCTGGAAGACGCCCGCGCCCTGGGGCTGGAACGCTCCCAGGCCGACTGCTTGTTGGGCCTGGCCAAAGCTTGTCGCGACAGCGGACGCAGATCCCCGGCCCAGGCCTCCGCCGAGGCGGCCTTCGAGATTTACAGAAAGCTCGGCGACCGCGACGCCGAGGGCGCGGCGCTGGCGGAACTCGGGATTATCTGCATGGAAGATGGGCGGTATGATCAGTCCCTCTTTTTTCATCAAAAAGCTCTCCAGCTCCACAAAACCGCTGAAAACCGCACTGCGGAGATCGATACCGTGAACCGCATGGGCCGCATCTACCGCGAACAGGGACGTCTACGGAAGGCCCGGGCTCTCTTTGAAGAGGCTTTTAGTTCAGCCCAGCGCCTCGACGACCGGCGATACGAAGCGATTGCCCTGAGCAACCTCGCTTCCATCGCCTGGCAGGATGGCCAGCTCGACGATTCTCTCGTCATGCTGGGGCAAGTGCTGGAAATCTTCGAACAGATGGAGGACCGGCAAAACCAGGCCCTCAACCTTCTTTACCTGGCCCGGGTCCAGGCGGATCGGGGTTTGCTTTCCCTGGCACGGGGCCTGGCGGGGGATGCGGTAGCCATCGCCCACCGGATCGGCCAACCCTGCCTCGAAGCTGATGCCCTCCTCCACCTGGGGCTACTCCAAATCGATGCGGGGCTGGTTTTGGAGGCTCGTGATTCTTCCCTCCGCGCTCTGGCCATTTGGCGCCAGATGCGGGACGAGGTCGCGGCGGCGGGAGCTCTCCGCGTTCTGGCGCGGGTGGAACGAAGGGTCAAGGGCGACCTCGAGCGGGCCCGGCAGCTACTGGATCTGGCTCTCCAAAGCTGGGAACGGGCAGGCAAGACGCTTATGTCGGTGGAAGGGCTCTGCGAGCTCGGACATTTGGCTCTCGCCCGCGGAGACAGCGGCGGAGCCTGGCTCGACAAGGCCAGGGAGCTGGCCCGCGCCTGCCACGTCTCCCCACGAGGCCACTATGGCAAAGCCCTGGAAAGACTCGAAAACGCTGTCCGCTGCTGGGAATCGGGGGAACGGCTCCAAGGTGGCGAGGCCCCGTGGGACCTCCCCAAAGCCTGGAAAGAAGGCGAGGAATCAACCAAACTCACCGAAGAGATCGACCTTTCTGGCTAGGGGACTACGGTCTTTGACCCACATCCAGCGCCCAAACCTTCGATAGATTCCCTGCCCAGTCCCAGGCTTTGACCTCAAGCCTGTGTTTCCCTGGATCTGTGGGGCGGAGAGGTTTCCCGTTCCAGGTGCTCCATTGGCCCCTGTCCCACCGGATCTGGATGGCGGCCACTCCGGAATCCGAGTCGTGGGCGGAAATGACAATCTTCGCTTCGGGACCCAGCTCGGCACGCCCCCGGTCCGAGAGGGTTCCTTCTCCCGTGATGCCGATGGCGACAAAAGGCGGCTCGTCATCGGAACCGGGCCACCTGTGAAAGAAGGTTGTCGGGCGGCTGGGAAGCCCGTCAAGGCCGCCTGGATTCACGGCGGTGACCCGCCAATGGAGCTTGCCGAAGGGAAGATCAGGCGCAGTCCAGCTCGCTTACGAAAGTCCAGTGGTCCTTTTCACCAGTCTGGCACATTCCGGATCGCGGCAGACCTCCAGGGTATAAGAAGCGGCCTTTGGGACGGAACGCCAGGAGAAGAGGGTTTTGCCCGCCTCCTGTTCGGCTCCCTTGACGGGGCGGAGCAGCCTGGGAGCGGGAAGGAGTCTTTCCGGTGGCGCTGGCGGGCCGCCCTCCGGGGCTGAAGTTCCCTGGCCTTGTTTGACGTTGACCTTGATGCCGCCGGATTCCATCTCGCCGCGGCCAGCGTAGACCATGAGCTGGGCACCGCCCTGGCTTGGCCGTCGCATCCGGGTCTCCAGCCTCTGGCCTGAAATCGCCTGGGACCGGATCTGGGCGCTCCCGACGACGATCTCGATACTGCTGGGGCGCCTGCCTGCTTTTTTGATCTTCAGATCGGCCTGTCCCTGAACGATTTCGATCTCTTCTTTTGGGACGCCGGTTAGGGCCGCCTCGATTTTCCTTAGGAAGAGAAGAGATTCCTCGGTGACAAGAAGGCTCACGCCGTCGTCGAAATCGAGGCGGGCCGAGGAGTTTTTGAAGGTGTGGACGCCATCCTTTTCTACCAGAACATCACCTTTTCTGGCGGCGGTCCAATCTTCGGGTTGGAGTTTTTTCTTGACCTTGTGCTGGAGATCCGCTATCTCGGCCGTTCTAGCCGAGGCTTCCCTTTTCAGGATCACGCGGATCCGCCTTCCCGGTACCAGGAAATCGGGGTTCTTGACGTCGGGATTCAACCGCCAGTTTTCGGGCCAAAGGCCTGAAAACCCCAGATAGTGCGCCGTGATACCGGAGAGGGTCTCGCCCTCCTGGACGGTGTGCCATCCCACGGTGTCGCCGTCCCTGGCCGGGACCTCCGTGGCCGCCGATGCAGCCGGCGCCACGGCGACGATCCCAAGAACCAGAAGGCCGGGAAACCACAATCCCCACAGGCAGGCAGAAAGATTCCTGGAGCTTACGCGCCCAGGGTGGAACCGCGCTAAGAGCGGCTTCTGGCCCGGACCTGTGGGAAAAAGGCGCGAGTGGCGGCGGTCGGAGGGGAACTCAGCCCCGAAAGAGGAGCACATCCCCAGAACTCGCAAGGTCTTTGAGAAAGAGCACATGGTGCCTTCACTCCTCGGGAGGCGAAACGACGAGCACCGGCCACTGGTAATCCACGCGATTTCCCGCGAGATCCTGGGCGATGACGCGCAGAATGTGATTGCCGGGCTTACGGAAGGTGAGCTTTGGGGGCGCGTCGGCCAGGGGCGCGGCGTCCAGGCTGTATTGGTATTTGGAGAGAAATGGCTTGGGAGGATCGGTCTTGATGATCAGGGTCTGCCCCACCGTGAGCTCGATGGGAATGGCAGGGCCGTGATGCTCGAATTCAGGCGTCTGGATCACGATCTTTGGAGCTTCTTCATCGGGACGGCAGGGAAGGGTCATCTCCGTGGTGTTGCCCACTGTATCCTCGGCACGGACCAAGAGAGGCGCACGAACCCGAATAGGGCCCGACGCGGACTTCCATTCCTTGGAATCCGTGGACCAGAGGAGGTTCCGGACACCCGAGTTGTCGGAGGCTTTCACCCGAAAAACCATGGGGCTTCGACAGACGAGATGTCCCGTCGGAGCGACGGCCCAGTCGCTGAGAATCGTCCACTGGATGTTGGGAGGGGTCCCCTCGACGTCGAAAGAGATTGTGGCCCCGGCGCTGTGCCCCGTGCGGTCAACCGCGGTAATCTCCAGTTCATGGTGGCCAGGAAGCCAAGTTGCCCATTGGGCGCCCAAGGCTTCCCCCTTCTTATTGAGAACCATGGAAACGGGACCAAGGGAAGGCTTACGCTCTGACGCCCCCGTGGCCTCCGAGCTTCGCCACTCTCCCTCCGCCGACGAAATCACCCAATGCTCGATGCCGGACTGCTCGTCGTCGATAAGAATCGCCAGCCGTGTCCATGGGGCCACCACGGGGTTTACCGATCCAGACGTAATTTCATCCAAAAAACTGACCCGGATGTTCGGCGGAGCGTTATCGACGTGGAGCCGGAGCTCGCTGGCATCGGAACGGTTTCCCGCACCATCTTCCGCCCAGGCCTGAAGCTCGAAGGGTCCCGCGCCTTTGAGAACCGCTCTCGGAGAATCCGTCTGGCGACCGCCGGAGGGTGACTGGAGGCGGAGTTTTCCCGTGGCCACCTCCGAATCGTGGGCCCGGACGGACACCCGCGTGCCTTCGCGCACCCAGAGGAGCCCCTGGTCTCCGCGAGCGGCTGGGGGATCGAGTATCAGCTCCGACCGTGGCGGATCGCCGTCGATCCGAAGACGGAACCAGCGTATGGGAGAAAGGCTCCCCTTGGCATCCCTTTCAGAGAGAGCCAGCCAGTGGTCGCCTGATTCCGGGGCGAGCATCGGGGCGGTGACCGGTTGGAGATAACCGCCGTCAAGGGCTGCCTCAAATGCAGATCCCAGGCCTCCTACCGGCAACAGGATCTGGCCTCCGGGCCGGGCGTAGAGTGTTGGAGGGGATTCTTCAGTCTGTGCTGTGCTCGCCCACAGAAGCAGTAGGCATGAAGCAAGGTGATAGCGCATGGCACGTCTTTCTAGCTTGTGAAAGGATTTCAGTTTCCGGTTCCCACCGCCACCGGTATCGAACAGCCAGGGTCTGAAGCCTTTGGGCGACAATGTCGGCTTTGTCGATGCGGCGAAGGGGATCCTTTTCCAGAAGTCCCATAATGATGTCATCGAGCTCGTCGTGGACGTTAATTGCGACTCTTCCGATCCCATCAACCTCCTTTTCCAAGGTCTTGATGACGATACGCTGGACCGTCTCCTCCTGGAAGGGATGCACCCCGGACAAGCATTGGTACAAAGTGACGCCCAAGGCAAACAGATCGCTCTTTTCGGTGAATCCCTTCCCCAGCAAAGTCTCGGGAGGCAAGAAGCCGGGAGTCCCAAAAACCACCCCGGCATCGGCGTTCAGCGAGGAAATGAACTGCGAAAGCCCAAAATCGCTAAGCTTGATGGAGCCATCGACGCCTAGCAAAATGTTCGCCGGCTTGAGATCGTGATGGACGAGTCCTTTGGCATGCGCCGCGCCAAGAGCCTGGGCGATGGCGATTCCAAGGGAAGTGGTCTGGCTTGATGGAAGCGCGCCTCGGCACTCCAAATAGGCGCGGAGACTTTGCCCCTCCACAAATTCCATGGCGATGAACGCTTCGTTCGCCGTCTCTTCGGCATCGTACACCGCCACGATATGAGGATGGCTAAGCTGAGCCGCCGTCATTGCCTCTTTGAGCAGCTCTTCGCGACGGATGGCATCTCGATCTCCTTGGAGTTCCTCCTCCAGGTTCAGGGTCTTGAGAGCAACGAGCCGGCGGAGCTTTGGATCCCAACAGCGAAAAACCGTGCCCATGGATCCGGAGCCGGCGACATCGATGACCCGGTATCGCCCCAGGAAAAGATCACCCAATGCCTGCTGCTCCTTCAGCCGTTGGCGAAGTAACCGGAATGAAGCGGACAGAGCGTCGATTTCATTGCCGTGGCCGGTGGAAGGGCCCAGGAGCTTTCGTTGCGCGGCCAGCAGGTGGCGGATGGGGTGGACAATCGTCCGAAATGCGGCAGCCGATGCGAGAAGAGTTAACAGGGCCGCCATTCCCACGGCACTCCAGGAGCTTTGCCAGAGACTCCGCCC
Organism: bacterium; assembly: GCA_024278345.1. Taxonomy (GTDB): domain Bacteria; phylum CSSED10-310; class JAJRTK01; order JAJRTK01; family JAJRTK01; genus JAJRTK01. The sequence continues at coordinate 11,730 of JAJRTK010000320.1, forward strand.
GAGTGCCTCGGCGATGTTCGAAGGCTGGAGGGAAAGGACGGTCCAGGGAGTTCCCCCCACGGGGCTGTAGGCGCCCAGGAGCTCGGGACCGTTGGTTTGGGAGAGACGGAGAACTCCAAACGTTCTGGTTCTTCGCACCTTGTCGGCAAAGAGCTTGGAGACCGCTTCCCTGGATGAAAGCATGCCCAAGACCGCTTTGCCCTGGTCATCAGCGAGAGCCAATTCCGCATCGGTCCCGATTTCCGCTGGCCGAAGAAAGTCTTGCACGCGCTCCGCGTCGCAGAGCAAACGGAGCAACGCGGTCCCGCCCGGCAAGGGAATATCGATACGGAACCAGACCTCTTCGCCAAGCTCCATGGCAATGATCCCGCTTCCCGCGACCGCAAGCCCCTCGTCCATCCGTGACGCCAGATCTTTGCGCTGCGCACGAATCACTTCTTGACCTGCAAGATCGGTGATGGCAACGGCCCCTATATCGGCTCGGGCCTGGAGAATCCCCGACAAAAGCGCCAGGGAACCTGGAGAGCGCGGCGCTTCGTAAACCACCGGATTCGATCCCACGGCGATCCCCATGGATCGGCGGGCCTCTAGAAATGCCTCCACCTGCTCCGCCACCGAGCGGGCCGCCACCACGTGAGTGCGGAGAACCTGCTCCGTCATGGCCTCCCGGTTGAGGCCCGCCAACTGGTAGGCCAGAATTCCCAGAGGCAGGAAGCCCACGGCACACAGGGCGACGATGACTCTTGTAAGGATCCCGGTCTTCCGCCGTTTGGGTCGGTCATCGGTTCGCATGAGAAATCACGGCTGTCATCCGGGGAATCATAGACAGAATTATGGAATCGATGGCGAGGCCGGAGGATCGTTTTCCGTAACTACCGCGATTCCACCCATGGCCAAAAGACCAAGGACGTTGGACAAAGGGACAGCAAGCCCGATAGCCCGGCAAACGCCGTCTGGTTTCAAGACTTCCTTCGCCGTGATCCGGTCGGTGACATGATCGCACTGGAACCCCGAAATCCTCTTGTTTTCCTGCGCGGGAATCGTCTCCCCGATGATCAGGTTTCGGGCCACTCTGGCCTGTTCTTCGGAAAAGCGTTTCCGAGGATAGTCCTTGTCCACTGGAGCTGTCACCAAGTGACTCACCTTGACCACACTCCCGTCTTTGGTGCCTGCCGCCGCATAATAGGTCACGGACAAGCAATCCTTTTCCGGTTTGGGCAAGATGACCCAGTACCGCCCTGGCGACTCTGGAAAAGGCCACATCAGACTGAAATAATAGCTGGTGAGATCGCTCTGCTTGAAATAGAGGCGGATCCAGGAGACCTCCATGTCCCGGGGCACGGTCACTTCGACCCAATGGTGTGCGTCCGGGGGAAAAAGAGCCTGTTCGATTTCGATGGATTGGCCCTCTCCTCCATAAGCCGCTTGAGGCGGGCCGCCCACAACAAGCAGACCGCAAACCACTAGCCATCCCGCCAGTCCCGGAGAAAATAGGGATTGTTCTCGCGGCTTCATGAAAAATCCCTCCCAAGGGTTTCAAAAGAAGGAGCGACCATCGCTTCCAATCTAACACTATTTTTCCAAAAAGTCTCATTTTGGCCGAGTTTGCTGGAAGGATCGGGCTCATTAACCCAAAAACGCCCTCCCCCGAAAAATCCGGTCAAGGGGCGATCTTCCTGGCAAACCGCCGCACGTAAGCCAAGAGACGCGGGTAGACGACTTGAGGGGCCTTCCGCCCTAACACCAGATCGACATGCCCGTAGTCGTGCTCGAAGCCATTCTGGCGCGATAGCTCCAGGTACTCGCTGCCTCGGCTGGCGATCATTTCGAAAGCGCGGCGCACGTCGCATGGAGGGGCAAGGGCATCCCCGCCACCGGCCACGAAAAGCAACGGGTGATCGATTTTTTCAAGCTGCTCCGTCCAACAGATGGAGCCGTCTTTGGAAGAGAAGGTCCCCGCCCGAAGCCAGCGCAGAAAATCCTCCGCCAGCGCCGCCGACAAGTCGCTTGTGGCCAAATATTGCACACGCCGGGCCACGGCCGGTTCCATGTTCTTGGCGTTGAAAATACCACGGATGAACCGATGATCAAGGCGGCCCGTCAGAGGAACAGTCCAACGTGAAAGCTCCCGGAGCGGCACGCTCCCGAGCCACGGTAGCAGAAAACCCAGGCGCAATTCGAGGGCAAACCGCTCCTTGCCCTTTGAAAATCCGGCGGGCGAAGCCAGAGCAATGCCACAGCGAACCTCTCCTCCCCGGGGACCTAACAAGAAGGCGTAGAGAAGCATTCCTCCCATGGAGTGGCCGACCCAATGGAAACTGCTCTGCCCCGTTTTTTCCAGCATCAAGTCGAGGATCGCCGGAAGATCGTAGTCCAGGTAATCGTCAAAAGACCAGTTTGGCTTCGAGACGGGAGGCCGGCTCATCCCCGCGCCCCGGAGCTCGGCCACCCAGCAGTCAAAGCCTTCAAGAGCAAAGGCTTCCGCGACGGAATAAGGCGCTTCAAAGTCGAGGTTGAAACGATTCGATCCCAGCCCGTGGCAAAAAAACACCGGCTCCGCGTACCGTTTCTTGGACGGTTCCACGCGGTAAACCCCAAGGGTAGCTCCATCGGCCGTGGCGACCTCCAAGCGGCTCCGCCCGGGGCCTCCGCCGGAATAGGTCCCGTGGAGGGCTAGCCGATAGGCTACGGCGGCACCGACCGCGCCAAGCAAAGTGTGCCACATGGGAACCTCTGATCGCATCGTGTTTCCAGGGTACGGATTACGCTCCGGAACCCATGGAAAGGCGAGTGGCGGCGGACGGATTGCCGTCGCCGCGAGCGGACTCAATCCCAAAGAAAGAAGAGCGTATCGATCAATTCATGGCCTGCATGTGCCCCGAATCTTTGGCGTCGCTGCATGAAGAAACAGGTGGTCACCGCTATTAGGAGGCAAGCTTCATCAGGACGATCCCCACAAGGACCACGGTACTTATCAAAAGCACGATGAGAAGCATCACCTGTACCGACCAGGGCAAGTAAGAAGCCCGTTGCCGAAGGAACTCGGCGGCATCCGCTTCAAACTTTTCTCTCGACATGGGATTATCGACTTTTTCAAGGGCCAGAAGGTAGCTCCCCACTTGAAAGCGTTCTCCCAGGGCCAGAACCGCCTGTTCGATGCCCCGTCCCTCCACAAAAGTGCCGTTTGTGCTCTCCAGGTCGTGGAGCTCCCATTGGTCATCCTGGTAACAGAGCATTGCGTGGCGCCGCGACACATCGGCGCTGGAGAGAACGATATCGTTGTCTGAGCTTTTTCCAAGATAGAGGCAGTCGGCTCTCACTTCCACGGTTTTGAGGAGACCTTCGCCATCACTTATCAGGAGGCGATAGCCGGCTCCGCTCTGCGCGAGCTTGTAGGAGCTCGAACCTGTGGGGTAGGAATTCCTTTCGTAAAGGAATGTGCATTCGCCGACCCGGATCTTCATGCCAGGCTTCAGTGACCTCTCAGAAACCGCCTTGCCATCGACATAGAGACCGTTCCGGCTGTCGAGATCCTCCACGTGGACCTGATCGCCGTCGCGGATGGAAAAGAGCGCGTGCCTCTTGGACACCTTCGAACCATCCAAAACGATATCGTTGTTGGGGTTCCGGCCAACAGTCGTGATCCGATGCTCCAAGAGAAAGCTCTTCGGAGATCCCGGACCCTCCACAAGATTCAGACAATGCATCGATGTCTAGCGCCCTTTATTCGGTGCTCTTGGCAAAGATCCGCGGATCGTTGAGACGCGTCACGTCACTCATTTTTCCTTTGATCTTGATCTGCCCCTTCATAAAGGCGCCCATGGGGTTGATGCTCCCATCAGAAATCCCAACCCAGACACTCCCGGGCATCGTTACCGTTGCCGTGGGGGCATCGGCCTCACCTTGCCGGACGGAACAATTGCCATCTCCTGCTACCTGGAGATACCAAGTCCCGCCATCATCTCCGGTGAGATTCAGTTGGATGCAGGCTTTCCAGTCACCCGCCTTCTCGGGAATGAAACGTTGAGGCAGACTTTCCGTGACCTCTTTCGGGGATTGACTCATGGCTCTCCTCTGCGCCGGAGTTCATTTGCCCCCGGCTCCGTGTGCGATTCCAATTCTTTTGCCCAGGCGTCCGCGACTTAGCCAATTCGCCTCGATGGGCGGGGCATGCTTCTCCTCCCGCGCCTGCCCGCCAGGCGGAGCATAAACTAAGGAGAACACCATCATGGCGATGGTGGCAACTTCGCCGCTTTATAGGATAAATTCCCCCGTCTTTGCAAGTCGTGGCGTTCTTCTTCCAGACTTTCCCAATCCTCTCCTCTCCGCTCCTGGCATCATTGCATCCTAGAAAACCATGACCCACGACAGTCACGCCTATAGCTCTTCTCACGAATCTTCAGCGGCTGCGAGCGACGGGAGGGAACAGAACCAGAAAACAGGTGACCGAAACGATGAACACCTCCGGCTACGCCGCGCAACCCGCCTCACTGATGCTCCGTCATGAGCGCTGCGGGCTACCGGCTGCCGCCCCCGTCCAGATAACCGATGCCACGCAACCGCTCTAAGATTTCTTTTTCTCCTGGCTCGTCCTCCCCAGTGACCGCCGTGACAATCGATTGCCAGGGAGTTGCCGGGACGTAACGGGGAGGCCGTGCTTTCAAGCCCGCCGGCTCCAGAATCTGCACCAAAAGCTTGCCATCCATGTCTAGAGGAATCGCCACATCAAACAAATAGAGGAGCGTTGGAGCGACGTCCAGAACCGACGCACCCCAAAGCCGGTCGCTCTTTCGGATCGCCGGCCCACTGGCAAGGAACATTCCCCATGGGTAGTGGTCCCCCCGATCGCCCACGGTAACCAACCCATGGTCCGACACAATGAAAACTGTCACGTCACGGGGCATCCGCGCCAGGAGCCCGCCAACCCACTGGTCGATCTGCTCATAGGTGCTTGCTACAATGCCACGAGCCTCTTCGCCGCACCCTTCCGGTAGAGGAGCACCATCGCGCAAGGGCAAAAAGTTGTGGCTGGCAACATCAACCGATTCGAAATAGATGGAATAGAAACCCGGCTTCGGGGAATCCATGAGCTTTCGACCGATCCGCCAATAAAAATCATCCTGCCACAGAACTTCAGCAAACGTCTTCCATTTGTCGGGCCTCGTCGGCACACATCCCGGAGAGGCAAACCGGCGCATGAGTTTCTCGACCTCTCCATCCGTGGGCGCCAGGGGCAACAGCTCTTGAGCGAGCTCTGGCGGCCAAGTCAACCGCTGCGTCGTCTTGCCCCGTTTCAGGCCTCTGAGTCCCACGTGCGAGCTCACAAGAAAACCGTTCACTTCGTACGCGGGCCAAGTCGCCCAATAACCGACAACACCTACGGGGCTCCCCGCACGGCCAAGAAGTTGCCACACTGGGGGCTCCCGCCAGTGGATGCTCTGAGCGAACGTGTTCTTTGCTTCTGGAACATGAAAACCCTTCAAAAAGGAAAAACGGTCCATCACGGGCTCGAGATGGACCACTTCTTCTCCACCAGCGTCACGCACCCGTATAAAGCCCACCGCGGCAGCGAGATTCCTCTGGTCATCCTTCCCTTGGTAAGCCGCTGGAGTCGTCTGACGCTCGAACTCCATCACAAGGTCGTTGCGGATGGGCCGAAGCGCCCCCTTGGAAACCGGCAGCTCCACCACTTTCCAAGCCGCCGTGAGCTGGGCGCGACCCAAAAGCTGGCCATTCAACCAAAACGTGACGGATTGAGGAGCATTCGGCTCGTACGAGCGAAGCCGCATTTCCAGCTTCCAGGGCACACGGCCTGAAATCTCTGAAAGACGCACCAGCGCCCGCGGCGGGTCCTCCTGGCTTCCAGCCCAAACAAACGAGGTGCCCGGCACGGGCAGGCGAAAATCGAGAATTCCATGTTTCTCCGGCACTTTACCTGTCGCCATGGAAGCCCATACAACGGGAGACCAATAACCTTTTTTCGGCACCGGCTCAAGGACGCGAAGGCTCTGGATCGACTCCAAAGGCCCGAAGACTCCCCTGCGAATCAGGCGATCCAGGTGCGGCAACTTGCCCACGGATCGCAAATCGTCGATGATCCATGGATTCGCACCGTCTATCCCGATGAAAAGAAGAGTCGGTCGATTCGCCGAAAACTGGCAGCTCCCGCCTCCAAAGGCCAACAAAGTGACCATGAAGAGCACCACAAAGCCGCGAAACAGCCATCGATTCGCCCAGTGCATCGGAATCTCAGCTCTCTTTCAAATCGCCTGGAATTTCGTTGCCCAAGGTCCCAACTCTCTCACGGTGACTTTCGCCAACCGCCGGAGAGCCGCCCACAAAGGCGTAAGCACCGCAAGAAGAACCTAAGAGGAATGAGATTAATTAGCCTCTATCACAATCGAAAATCAAGCGGTCCATGATTCCGGATTTGTTTCCAAGGGGTCCGGCAAGGTATGCAGGAGTGGGTTGGGTAAGGCTAACCCATCCAAACGCCATTGATGCGGTTCACATGGAATCGGAACTTCAACCCCGGCTTCGACAAGTGGCGGGATCCCTGGCCATTCCTGGCTTCTGTGGCAGCGGCCAGGTGGCTATGCGCGAGTACAGGGTATCTGTTAGGGGGAGAGAATTCTGCTGCTGAAGCAGGGAAATGTGGAGAAAAGCAGTGACTTGGTTACGCGATTGGTTTTCAGTCACCGAAAAAACGCTTGAACGCTGGGCGCGGCGCGGTCAGTGGCAGCGTTTGGCCGAGCTCCTAGGAAACGATGAGCGGCAGGAACTGCACGAAGCGGCGGTGGACAAGCTCGATGCTTGCCTTGAGGAACATCGGCCCAGCCTCGGAGCTTCCGACCTCGATCTGCTCGCTTCGATCTTGGGCAACTGGGTCGATCACAAATCGGAGACTTGTTTTAAATGGCTCGGGAAGTGGGTGAAATCTCTTTCATCCGGAGTCCGCACTCAGCTCTTCGTGCGCCTTGCCGCCAGCAATTCTGGGCGACCGTGGCTGGTCCAGCTCCTCGTGGATCCGGAAACTTCCTCCGAAGTCGCTGCTGCCGCTTTCGAGTGCCTGGGAGCGAAGCGGAGCGATCTCGCTCACGTACCAGATGACCTGGACCCCGACTCCGCTGGGGCCCGGCGCGTCCTGCAAATGTTGCGTTCAATGCTCGATGAGTCGCGACCGGGGAAGCTCCTGAGGCCCTTGATGCAACGAGGGGAAAAAGCTGTCGCGCGAGCCGCTTCCCACTTGGCCCAGGAAATCGTCGATGGGTCTCTCTCCGCCGGTGAAACTCTCGAGGGGGCAGCACTTGGGTTGGGGACGGAGCTAAGCCGCCAGCTTCCGGGATGGTTGCCGAAGCTCATGGAATCAGTTTCGCGGCCGAATCTCTTGCTCAGGCTCATTTCCGAGGTTGCGAGGGAATGGAATCCCGAAGAAGCCGTCTCCCGCTTGCTTTCTTTCCAAGGGCGCTTGGACTCCGATGATCCTGGGCGGGCCGAGTTGTTCGAGGTTCTCAAATCCATGGGAGTTTCGGCTGATTTCTGGCGCCAGACGTACGAGCAGGCCTCCCGGACCGCACGGGAGTGGCTTGTAGATATGGCTGTGGAGAGGGGCGAATTGACGAGTTTTGCCGCCGATGTGCTCGTTGAGGTCATTCTTTCGGAGCAAGGAAATCCCGAGCGCATCGATAGAATCGTGACCCTGCTCAGTGATTCGGTGGCGTCAGAGGTTCTCCACAAAGCTTATGCCGCAGTGAAACCAGAGACGCGACAACTCCTCTTTGAGGCCCTTGGCCGGAGCGAGCGCGTTCGTCCGGTTTTCTACGAAAAAATCATTCTCAATTCAGCCGAACCGCCAGAACGCAGAAAACTCGCTGTCATCCGCTTGTTCGAGGTTTCCAGTGCCTCCAGCTTGCTCGATCTCTTGAGCCAGCTCGACGGCGCCGGCAAGGTGGCCATCGAGCCCCTGTTGCTCGAGATTTACCTCGATGAGCAGGAAACCTCGGAGCCACTCGCCTCCGTGCTTCTGGAGCAGATCCTTACGGCTTCCGATGAGCGGCTGGAAGCGATCATGGATCAGTTTGATGCCGCCGAAACGATCCCGCCACGCGCCAGAAAACTCGTGGAGCAGATCGGCGTGAAGCACGGCGAGTCGGGACTGCTGGTTCGGCAACTGGAGAAAGCAGCCGGCCCTGTCCGGGATCTCCTTTACCCCATCGCGCAACGCCGGATCCAAAAGCGGCTTCTTGGCTACCCTCCCTTGCCTCTTGCACCCAACGAGGCGCTTTTGCTCAAGAAACTCGCCACGGCGGATCTCGGCTGGTTCCGCACCCTGATCCGCCGTGCGGCCACACCCGATGTCTTGTGCGATGCCGTACTCCTTGTGGCCGGAAATCTCAGACGGGATGAAGGGCCTTTTGAGCTGCTATGCGCTTATTACCGCCAAAGGGGAATCAGCGATAGCGTTGCCCGGAAGATCATCAAAACGCTAGTCAAATACCAGGCTGGGGCAGAAGTTTACGCAAGCCTCTACAACCATTCTAGCCGGTCGTTGCGCCTGAAGGTCTTGCAGATTCTTCGGGAGCACCCAAGAGTTAGCGAACTTTCCTTGAGCTTTTTGGGAAACGTCCTTTTGGATGAGCACTCTGGCCGCCAGAGTCGAGGATGCGTTTTGCACATCTTGGAACGGCGAGGAGAGCTTAATCGCTTGGTCGATTTCTACAAACAGGCTGATTCCCGGGGCAAGGCAATCCTCTTTTCCCTCTGTGAGAAAGTTCCCTCCGTGGGCAAGGAGTTTTACGAAAGCGTTTTGCTCGATCTCAAGGAAGATTCGAAGCGAAGGTTCCATGCCGCGCTCTGGATTTCACGACACTCTGATCGCGGCGGCCTGAGCCGGTGGCTCGAGAAGCGCCCCTCGGAGTGCCATCACGAAATCCGCCGGTGGCTGGTCAACCGATACCTCAACCGCGCGACTCCGACCTTAGAGGCGACCGCTCTACTCAAGTCGATGGCTCCATGCCGCCCCGAGGATCTATTGGGCGTCCTCGAAACAGCGGCTTCAGAAACCTCTTTTGAAGGCCGCTTGCTGGAACTTGGGCGTACGGCAACAGCACGCGAGGGAGGCGTCGCGGTACTGGTGCGCCTACTGAGAGAAGCCGGTGAAGCCTTGGGTTCCGTTGCTCAAACACTGGCTCGGGAACACCTGGAGCAGCGAGCCGCTGGCGGTGAACAAGGGACCTTCGAAGGAGTGGACTTCGAGCTGGCCGTTGAACTGAGCGTGCGAGACAAGGATTGGCTTGCCAAGATCGTCGATGCAACACCAAAGCCACGGGAACTAGAGAGCTTGGTGACTGCCGTCCGGGAACGCATGCCAGACGACCAGACACTTGCAGATCTCGCTGTCAAAGTCGCCCCTGTTCCGGCAATCGAAGAGCCCGAACGGGAGGAGCCGGAAGGCGAGGCGGATACGGCTCAGGATGAAGCGGCGCCTGATGAAGCCGAGACCGAGGCGGAAGCGGCTCAGGCCGACGTAGAGCCGGAGGTCGAGGCTGATCTAGAGCCGGAAGAACCTCAGGCCGACGTAGAGCCGGAAGCCAAGGCGGAGACCGAGGCGGAAGAACCTCAGGCCGACGTAGAGCCGGAGGTCGAGGCAAAATCGGGAGAGATGGAGCCGGAAGCTGAGGCTGATCTAGAGCCGGAAGCCAAGGCGGAGACCGAGGCGGAAGAACCTCAAGCCGACGTAGAGCCGGAAGCTGAGGCTAAACCGGAAGCCAAGGCGGAGACCGAGGCGGAAGAGCCTCAGGCCGACGTAGAGCCGGAAGCCAGGGCGGAGACCGAGCCGGAAGAGCCTCAGGCCGACGTAGAGACAGAAGGCGAGGCGGATACGGCTCAGGATGAAGCGGCGCCTGATGAAGCCGAGACCGAGCCGGAAGAGCCTCAGGCTAATCTAGGGTCGAAAGCCAGGGCGGAGACCGAGCCGGAAGAGCCTCAGGCCGACGTAGAGACGGAAGGCGAGGCGGATCTAGAGCCGGAAGCCCAGGCGGAGACCGAGACGGAAGAACCTCAGGCCGACGCAGAGACAGAAGGCGAGGCGGATCTAGAGCCGGAAGCCCAGGCGGAGACCGCGCCGGAAGAGCCTCAGGCCGACGCAGAGACGGAAGGCGAGGCGGATACGGCTCAGGATGAAGCGGCGCCTGATGAAGCCGAGACCGAGACGGAAGAGCCTCAGGCTAATCTAGGGTCGAAAGCCCAGGCGGAGACCGCGCGGGAAGAGCCTCAGGCCGACGTAGAGCCGGAGGTCGAGGCTGATCTAGAGCCGGAAGAGGCTCAGGCCGAAGAAGCCGAAGAGGAAGCTGAGGCCGGAACAGATTCTTGTGCTTTGGATGAACCGTCTGATTCCAGTGAGCCGAAATTTTTGATGTAGGATTCTGGGCCCCACCGGGTTGACTTGTCGGTCGGTGGGGCTTGTTGTCCCGACGGTTCAGCGATAAAAATCGTAGAACCAGCGTCCAATATTCACAATGACTAGAAGCGCCCCCTCCCGCCGGGAGACCTTCCAGCCGGTGCGCATCATGATGACCACGGCGATGACCATCCCCGACAACACGACGATGCTGCTATAGCCGCCTGGCTCGATTTCCATGGGACGAATGACCCCCGCAAGCCCAAGAACTCCAAGAAGGTTGAAGATATCGCTGCCGATGAGATTGCCCGCGGAGATCCCGTGTTTCCCTCGGATGACAGCGACGAGCGACGTCGTGAGCTCCGGTGCGGAGGTTCCCGCAGCAACGATGGTAACGGCGATCACCCAGTCCGATACTCCAAAGTTTCGGGCAAGGGAAGAGGCGGCCTCCACGAGGAAATGGCCACCCGCCAGCACCAAGGCGAGCCCAGCTAGGAGGCGCGGGATCTCGTACCATCGGAACGGCCCGCCAGGGATTTCTTCATCCGGCTTTTCCCGGAGGTAGAGAAGGTAGGTGATGTAACTCAGGAGTAGAAGGAGCATAAAGGCCCCTTCCCAGCGTGCTAGGGTGTAGTCAGCCAGGAAGAACAAAAGCAGGAAAGAACATCCAATCAAGACCATCCCGTCTCGATAAACGAGCGACCGGGAGGTGGAGATGGCTCGGACGAGAGCAACGCCGCCTAGAATAAAACCGAGATTGAAGATATTCGATCCGACGATGTTGCCGATGGAGATATCGGCTTGGCCTTTGATGGCTGCGCCAATGGAAACGGCGAACTCCGGTGCGGAAGTGCCAAAGGAGACAATGGTCAACCCAATGACCAGCTCAGAGATTCCCAATCGCGTTGCAATCTTGGAAGCAGACTCCACGACCCACTCGGCACCGCCCCATAAACAAAAGATGCAGATGATAATGATTCCGAAATCGATGGCCATCGGTAAACGGTCTCCCTAAATAAGCGCGTTTGGCAGTCAACACACACGAACCGGAAGCTCACCTGGAATTGCTTGGAAACTCCGCGGACCTCCTTGGTGGACAAGGAGATGCCGGAACAGGGTTCGAAGCCAGCTTGAACCAAAGATTGATGTGGACAGGACCTCTGTCCCCTCTTTCATGCGGCGGAGAACATCAAGTGGCAAGCTCACGGTACCGGGTAGAGGCTAGGCGCTCGGAGGCGTTCCGTCAAAAGACCGCCCTGGATTGTGCTGGTGCCCCGCTCACGGCGCAAGAACCTGTCGCGGTAGTCGTCTTTGAAAAAGACGATATCAGTCGGCACCGGCCCCCCTCGGAAAAGACCCGTAGAAAAAAATGTGGATCCCCAGGATATCCAAGATCCAATGCGAAATGTTACCGTGAAAGTATACGCCTGCATGGAGGCCGGAAGGCCTCCATGCTCCATGCGACAAAATTGAGGAATGGAGTTTGTGCGCAGGCCTTCCGGCCCGCGCATGCTCTTGGCGGCGGAGACGTATCGGGGCATCCAGGTAAAGTGGGACACTCCATGGATTGTGGTACTGCCAATCGTCCATGCAACGCCTCGCGTTACTCCACGATCATCCGGGGCCTCCGGCATCCGGCCCCTGGCAGGGCTTTGCCCCGCACCCACCAGGGAGCCAGCTCAACTTCCCGTTGCAACAAAGGGCAACGGGATCCCAGCCCGCGTGGATGGACGCTGCGCGTCTTTTTTTGACGCTGCGCGTCTTTTCTTTCATTCTTCGGGGTGGTTCGATTCTCCGACCTCGGTCATGGTACCGGCCACGGTGCAGATTTCAGACGCCGCCCCAGGGCTTCCAGCCCTGG
>JAJRTK010000321.1 GCA_024278345.1 bacterium
CATCTCCAACCACCTGATGCCATCCCATCGCCTCTTTAACACACAACCCCTCAGAGCGATTGGGTTTCCGTCTTCCCGACGGTTCTAGACTTCGCCTTTTGGACGCAGGCTCGTCACGGCAACCGGCCGAATTGAGTTTGTCATCCTACGGACTGGTAGCTCTCCTTCAGTTGCTCCCCACCCCGCCTCACGGCGACGCAGTTTCTGTCGGATACAGACCGGAGTGTGCATGTCTGGGAAGGACTTTCACCTTCCTGTCCGAATGTGCTTTCAGGCGTACGTCCAGGGAGCTAGCTCCCTGGTGGGTGCGGGGCGAAGCCCTGCCTGGGGCCGGATGCCGAGCGCAGCGAGACGCGGCCCAAAGGGCCGCAGCCGGAGTCCCCGGACCACCTTCGAGTCACGCAAACGTGACCCGCCGAGCGGAGCGCGGCGGTGTCCGAAGCCAAGTTTTTTCCCGAGCCATTGTCCCGCCTTGCGTGGATACCCGACGGGATTTGATGAGAAATCCGGGTGTTACGTTCATCCTGAGTGTTCTTAGTGCGAAAAAAATCGTATCATCGATTTATGGAACGTGCTCTGCTCTCTCTCTCCGGGGGAGGCGGCAAAGTTATAGGGCGAATCGATGCTGGAAACAGTCTTGGGTGCGGGAATTTTTTTTGGTGGAGGGTTCGCTCTTTACCGGCTGGTGTTTGGTTTGCTCTATTTTCTGCTTCCGCCGCGGCATGTTGAGCCCATTTCTGGAAAAACCGGCGGCCAGAAACGATTTCTTTTCGTTGTGCCCGCTCGGAACGAAGAGCTCGTTTTGGGAAGATGCCTGGAGAGCTTGAGAGGACTGGAACATCCCGCGGAGCTGGTAAAATGTGTTGTGATCGCTGATCGTTGTGGTGACGGAACGGCTCGGGTCGCCTGGGAAATGGGCGTCCAATGTCTGGAGAGGAAAACGGCGGAAGGCGGCGGTAAAGGGGAAGCCCTGGACTGGTTCCTGGAACAGTATCCGCTAGGAGATGTGGACGCGGTTTGCTTCGTAGATGCCGATTGCCGGATCGATGCCGGGGCGCCAAAAGAGCTTGAAGCTGTTCTGGATGCCGGAGCCCGGGTGGTCCAGATGGCGAATGGGGTGGCAAACCCCACGGAAAGTTGGCTGACGATGGTGACCCATCTTTCCCACGAGCTCCAAAACCACTTGTTTTACGAGGCTCGGACGAAGCTTGGACTTTCAGCGGCGGTGATGGGCACCGGATTTTGCGTTGATGGGCGGCTTTTGCGCGAAATGGGCTGGAAAGCCGTCTCTGACTGGGAGTTTACCGGACGTCTTTTGGAAAGGGGCACGAAGGTGGATTTCACCGCGGGGGTCAAGGTGATGTCGGATTTCCCGGCAACACTGGGAGCGGCCTGGCCTCAGCGACTTCGATGGAGCGCCGGGCGTTTTGGTGTGTGGAGTCGCTGCTTTCGGCCACGGGTGACGCAGTTCTTGTGGAAACCTACGCTGAAAGGACTGGATGGGCTGGCGCTGCTTTTCGGTCCTTCCCACTCTGTTCTTTTCAACTGGAACGTAACGATCCTTGTGGCGAGTTGGCTGCTACCGGTGGCCGCGGTGTGGCGGTGGATGGCGGGAAGCGTCGTGCTTCTCCAGACCGTTCATCTGGGACTGGGCGTCCTGAACTCTGGCATGGGCCTAAGAATGGTGGTAGCGGTTACCTTCTTGCCTCTTTACTGCGGTTGGAAGGGTCTTGTCGAGCTGGTGGCGGCCGGCAATGTCGTTTTGGGACGAAGCCGAGGGTGGGGCAAGGGCCATCGAGGGGCGGGGAAGTGAGAGACTCAAAAAGAGTGCAAAACAAGAAGAGCGAAGGAACGTGGTCTTCTTGGCAAGGTGGGTCAACCGTGAACCCTGAAGCCAGGGAAAAACAGCGGTGGGGCTCGGTGGTGGGAGCCTGGTGTCTGGTGGCGAGCTATTTCCTGCCCTTTGAGCTGGTCTGGGCCGTGGCCGGACCCACGTCGAGCCGCAAGATCGCTGTTCTTGTGGCTTTGTGCGGGATTTTTTATGATCGCTTGCGGGGCTTACGCGTCTCGGTAGACTGGCGAATTCTTGGTTTGATGATCGCTTTGGCCATCTGGGTTTTCCTTGGATCATTCACGGCCTTTTCGCCACCACGGGCAAGGCTTGTTTCCTTGGAAATGGTGAAACTGGCGGTGGTCTATTCTCTGATGCGGAATGCCATGACCAGTGAATGGGGACTGCGCCAAGTTCTTGGAGGAATGGTCTTCTTGGGCTGCCTGCTCGCGGTCAACGGTTTGGGGCTCTATCTCATTGGATCCCGAGATGGCGTTCTTTTTCCCATGAATGTGGGACGCTTTGCTCTGCCCAACCAACGGGCTTTCGTCCTGGCCACGCTGGTGGCGGTGGCGCTGGGCCTTGGGCTCTCTGCCCGCACCGCGTCGCGCCGATGGCTGTGGCAAATTGGAGGAGCTTTGCTCTTTGCCGGAGTCGTGGCCAGCCAGTCCAAGGCGGCCTTTTTCGGAGCCGTGCCGGCGCTTCTCCTCTATGTGGGCCGAAATTGGTGGAAGAGCGTGGGTGCCATAGGGTTCGTTTTGGCGATCTTCCTGATTCTCACAGCGGTGGCACAAAAGAACTCTTCGGCTCTGGTGCAATTCAAACCGATGTACCTTACCAGCCAGGGATTCGTCGTGGACCAGGAGCAGCCCGCTGTTCGCCACCGCCTGGCACTCTTGTTCGATTTCAAGGAGCGGTGCTATTCGGGGCGGGCCGTGACCTGGAAACTGGGTCTCCAGCTCTTCGTGTCCAGCCCAGTTTTCGGCGTTGGCGGGGGCTGCTTTCCTCGGGCTTATCAAGCACTGGCACGGAGGCGGGGAGAGCCGCCGGACATGGCGCGAATGCTCCCTGCCCACAACACCGCCATCCAGGTTGCGGCAGAGCTTGGAGGAGTGGGCCTTGGAATTTTTCTACTCCTGTGGCCAGGGGCTCTGGTGCGCCTATGGTACTCAGGAAAAATCAAAGGTCCGGCGGAAGCCCTGGGCAAGGGAATTCGCTTGAGCTTCGTTGGGGCACTTCTCATGGCGGGAGTCCAAGACAATTTTTGGGAATGGCAGGTCTACTTGTTGCTCGCGGCCGTTGGAGGATTGCTCGCCCTGGAGCTGGAAACAGCTTCGCGGCGGACTGCCGGGTCCCCGTCCGCCGACGTGGCTGGCCACCAGGCGGTATAGCTTCCGGTCCAATAACAGTATGCGGCCTGGACCACGGCCAAATTCAGGAGCACAAAAAAAGCCGGAAGCTGGAAGATCAGCCGGGGTGGACCGATACCAGCAATCCACTCATCGAATAGGAGATCCAACGCCGCAAGCCCATATCCCGCAAATTGCACGAAAAGCAACGTCCGGTAAAACGAAGAATCCGAAAGAACCACGTTGGCCACGAAAGAGGCCAGCAAGAAGAGTGGCGCCAGCAATCGCAATAACTTGTGCGAGAAAAGCTGGAACGCCACGGGGCTCCGGAGGGGATTGAGAAGGGGACCCAGATACCGGAATGCCTGAAAGTTCCCCGTCAGGGTGCGAACTTTCCGCCGGATCTCCGTGCGGGCATGTTTCGCAACCGTATCGAATGCCTTCGCGCGGCTGTCGAACACGATCCGATAGCCCTGCAATACAACCTGGAGCGGTAGTAAAACGTCATCGAGGATGATTTCGTCCGAGATAGGGACAAAGAGCCGCCTCCGCAGAGCGTAAATCGCTCCCGTGACTCCCAGCACCGAGTGAAGGCGGCTTTCGCCACGGCGGATCGCCTTTTCGTAGGTCCAGTAAAGACGGGTCCCCGTTCCTGTGGCCGACTCGTCGTGGGAAAGGAGATGCAACTCCCCGGTGACCGCCCCTACCACCGGATCAGAAAAATTCTCCACAAGACGAAGAATGGCGGTTCTGTCGAAGCTCTGGCGAACGTCGCAAAAGACGACGATCTCCTCTGCCACCGTGGGCAAAATCCGGTTGAGAATCGAGGTCTTCCCACGGCGCTTTTGGAAGACCCGGCATTCCACGTTTAGACTTCTATACCGTGCGGTGATCGCTTCGGATTGATCCGCGCATCCATCCAGAGCCACAAGGATCCGAAGCCGCTCCAACGGGTAATCTGACGCCAGGAGGTTCTCCAGCTTGCCCGCCAAGAGCGCCTCTTCATTGTGAACGACCATCAGAACCAAAACATTTGGAAGAGAATCCCAAGGAACCTCCCGGCATGCCGTCTTTCGCTTCCTCCAGCGACCGTGGAGAACAACGCTCAGGGGATAGCCAACGTAGGTGTAAAAGAGCAAACTGGCCGATATCCAAAACTGCCAAACCCACCATTGACCAAAGTTTCCGTCCATTCTTCAGGTCCTTCCACCGATAGAAGGACAGTATCAGAAATTGCCTCAGCGCGGATCACGACCCTTTTTTTTCCAGGTGTTACGTTCCGCTCCCATCGGCGGCAATCCGTCCGCCGCTGCTCGCCAGTTTCGCCCCTTTCACCACCAGTTGCCCGGAAAGCGGCGCCCCAACCGAATGAGTTAACGATAGGTTTGTCGTTTGGTAAGAAATCTGTAAACCTAACAAAGATGCCTAAATCTCTTCGATAGCCTTTCTTGGATTTCGAGCTCCAGGGAGGTCCCTCAACCTTGAGGACGGGGAATCATGCGAGTTTTTGTCACTGGTGCCACTGGGTTCGTCGGCCGCGCCGTTACCGCCCACCTTCTGGCGGAGGGCCACGAACCGACAGCCCTCCTCCTTCCTCGGGAACCTGATCCAGAGATCGAAGGGCTTCGGGTGGTCCGCGGCGATATCACTGTGTCGGCATCACTGGTGGGGTTGATGAACGATCACGAGGCCGTCATCCACATGGCCGGAGCCGTAGGCTACGGACAGTCTTGGGATGCCTGCAACAGTCTCAATCGCGATGGAACCTGCAACGTGGCCAAGGAGGCATCGCGCGTGGAGGCCAGGCGATTCGTCCACCTGAGCTCCGTATCGGTCTACGGCCGCGAAACAAAACTCTCCCTTTCCGAAGAGGTTCCAGTCAAGAAAATCGGTGATCCTTATGGCGATACGAAGATCGATGCCGAGGAAATCGTCCAAAAACTTGCCGACGCCGGGCGACTGGATCTGACGATCCTGAGGCCCACCGTTATCTATGGACCTGACGATAAGAAGTTCCTGCCTCTCTTAGTGGAAAACCTCCGCTCTGGCCGCGCCAAAATCATTGGTACTGGCAAAAACAGTGTCGATCTCATTCACGTGGCCGATGTCGCTGCCTTTGTGGTCAAGCTTCTTGGCGAGCCCGCCACCGTTGGCCGGATCTACAACCTGAACAACCCCAACAACTGCTCCTGGGAAGAGCTTTTGGAATCCATCGCCTCGGACCTCGGCGTGGCGGCACCCAGAGGTAGGCTTCCCTACAACCTCGCCCTGGTGATGGCCGGGCTGCTGGAGCTTATTTCTAGTTTCACCGGTCGTCCTCCACGCTTGACGCGTTACGCGGTCCGGGTCATCGGCCGCCAGTACCGATACGCGGTGGACAAAGCCTTGAAGGCGGGATTCCAGCCCTCGGTAGAGCTCCGGGAGGGCATCCGCCGCTGTTTAAAACAGGGTGGTTTCCTGTAAGGAGAAGATTCTACGGGGAAACCCTTTTCCGCGAGACTCGGGCGCGAGAACCTAAGGAGCCTGCTCCGCGGACGAGATCGAGCCTGCTATCGATGGCGGGAACCGGGAAAACCTCGCGTTGGCCGTCCGGCCAAAGCACTTCCAGGCGCTCGATCTTTTCCTGGGCCCCGAGGCCAAAAAGCAGATCCATACTGTCCTGGGAGAGGTAAGATGAGCCCGCCTGAACCGAGCGCACCTGGATCTTTTCCCCAGCTACGAGCTTCACCTTTGCTCCGATGGCATACCGATTACCACCCGTGGGCTGGGCAAGGCGGAGCTTCAGCCAATGATGCCCCAACTTCTGGTCGTTCCGGAGAAGCGCAACGCCACCCCCGTAGAGAAGGAGCGCCACATCGGGATCGCCATCTGTGTCGAAGTCAGATACCGCCAGGCCCCGGGCCGTCTTGGGGCTTCTGAAGAAGGCACCGGTTTCGCGGCCGGTCTCGTGAAACTCCTCGCCCTGGCGATTCCAGAAAAAGAGTTGCCGCATGGGTTTGAGCTTCGGCGGCGCGGACTCATCCTGAAACGTGCTGCCGGTGGCGACAAAAAGATCGAGCCTTCCGTCGAGGTCGGCATCCAGAAAGGTCGTGCCCCAGCCGATGAAATCGAGGGCGATCTGGCCCAGGCCCCGCCGATCAGCTTCATCGATAAAACGAGGCGGCGCCCCAGGAGCAGCTAGACGAGTTTCAACGAGTTCCGGTCCGGCTGGCTTTTTTGGCCTCAGCTTTCGGTAAAGGGCGTTTTCCTGGGCGATCCAGTGGGTCACGAAGATTTCCTGGGTCCCATCGTTGTCCACATCGCCAAGGGCGATCCCCATGGCGCCACGGTAATCGGCGATCCAGGATTCGTGGCTGGTATCCAGAAAGACCCCTTCCCCCTGGTTGAGGTAAAATGCGTTGTCAGAAACATCATTGGCCACGTAAAGATCGGGCAAGCCGTCACCGTTGAAATCACTCCAAACGGCCTGGAGGCTACGGCCATCCTCATTGGCAACGCCGGCAGCGGCGGTCACATCGGTGAACCGCCCATTACCCTCGTTCCGATAGAGCACGTTGGGCGCAGGCAGATAGGAAGAGGGATTCAAGGTGAAGGGAACCACCGCCTTGTACTGGCTGGTGTGCCGGGTGCGATCCTCCTCCCGGAAATCGTATTGAACGTAGCGGCAAAGATAGAGATCGAGGTCGCCATCCAAATCGTAATCGCTCCAGGCCACGCCGCTGAAAAAGCCCTTCTGGTCAAGACCTGCTTCTTTCGCCGACTCGGTAAAATGGCCTTCGTCGTTTCGGTAGAGCGCAACGGCATCGTAGCCTGTCACCAGCAGATCGAGATCCCCGTCGCCATCGTAGTCAGCGAACGACGCGGCCATTCCAAGCCCGCGAAACCCAACGCCAGTCTCCTTGGTCACGTCGATGAAACGGCCTTCGTCATTCCGGTAAAGCTTCGTGGAAACCGAAGACTCCCTCCATCTCTTCCGTTGGTCCAGGGGACCAGAAATCGCCACTAAAACCAGGTCATCATCGCCATCCCCGTCATAGTCGCCCCAAGCAACTCCAGAACCCATATCCTCCGGCAACTGCACCGAACGAGGAAAGGGAAAATGGCGGAACTCGATGCCACTCTGAAGGCCGATTTCGGTCCATGCCAAAGGCGGCGCACCGGCTGGTTGACGGAGCGACAGCTCACTGGTGATTCCCTCCGACCTCTCGCCGGGAATATAGGCCTTTTCCGGCGAGTTCCACGGCTGAACAATCGCCAGGAACAGGGCAGCGGCCGCAAAAGCCGAAGCAAGTCCTGTAGCGGTGGCCAGACGCCGGGTCCGACGGGTCCATCTTTTCTTTGCCATGAAGAAGAGCTCTCGCTTGGGTTGTTTTCCGCTCCCATCGGCGTCCATCCGGCCGCCGCTATCCGCCTTGGAGCTAGCTTCCCTCAATCTCGATCTTGGCAGTCGCTTCCGCAATGACCGTCACGGGAGCCGTCTTCGGCGGGTCTTCGCCCAATGTGAAGTTCACCAGGAACTGGTTGAGCTTGCGGTACATCAGCTTGGCTGACACGGTGAGGGTCCGGCTCTTGTCAGCAGGCGCGGCAAACTCGAATTTTTCCTCCCGATCCCCTGATGCCGCATCATCCGTTTTTTTGCCCGCTTCCACCAGAGCACCCGGGCAGGCGAAAGCAAACTCTACGGTGTCGGCGAAGCCGGGGAAGAGGGCGCGGCGGAAACGGACCCCCACCATGTCCCAAAGGTTGTGCTTGTCAATGAGGTTCCCGTATTGATCCACCGGCTCCGCCTTGAACATGAAGCTGCCCTCGGGAACGAAATTCTTTTCGTTGAGCTTGCCCGTGCTGTAAACCAGGCGGCCAGAATCGTCGCGAACTTCGAGCTGGACCCAAACTTGGATGAGATCTAGTGGGCCAGTGGGGAAGTCATGGCCAACTTTGTTGGAGGTAATGACGACGCGGAGGGGCACATTTTCTCCGGGCTTGGCTGTCTTGGGTGCGGTAAGCTCGATGGGCACGGCAGGGCCATCGACCCACTTGCCTTGAATTTCCGGAATCCGGAGTTCGCCGCGAAGCCATTTCTCCGTCTCCTTGACATGCTCTTCTCCCCCCGGCAGGTCGAGGGCCTTGGGAATCCACTGATTGGCGCCCAGAAAAGCGTGGCTCCGGTGTTTCCCATCGTAGGGATCGCGATTTTTGTCTACGGGATCACCGGCGCCTGGGTCCGTGGAAGCCCGGAGGGGCATGTGGCATTCCCTGCACTCGATGGTCTTGTCCGGCTCATCGGGATGGTTCCAACGGCTTTTGCGCCAATTATCGTACTGATTTTGGAGCTGGACCCAGCCGACGTTGTTGACCTCTTGATCGACGAACTGTTTGTGGCAAGCGGCGCAAAACTCCGGCGTCTTGAACATCCGGCGGCTGTAGGTGGCATTGTGCTCATCGGGATAGGCGCGGATAAGAAAGTCCGAGGCAAACTTTCCAAGTTTGCCGCCGGAGCTTTCGTAAAGATAGCGCTGGGGCTCGGTGATCACGTAAGCGGCGTTACCCTTGATGTCGGTCTCGCGGATAGAATGGCAGGCCGCGCAGGAAATACCTTCCTGGAATCCGGAAAGGCCGGTGAGGTTCTCGACAAAAATGTTTTTCGTCCCGGAAAAAAGGGAGATGGGATCGTGGCAACCACCACAGTAACGGGTCGATTCGGGGCCGTTCTGCTTTCCCATCGTGGCCTGAACCGCCTGAAAAACCGGGTCCATCGCCGCATAGCGGTGAGCCGATGGAAGCCACTCCTCGTAGATCTCCTGGTGACACCCCGAAGAGCCGCAGGCCGCGGAACCAGCCAGGCTTTCCGGGGCCAAAGGGCCATTGGTGTCGGTCCGGGCCAGGCTGGGAGCGAAGGGCCGATCATCGCCATAGGGTTTGCTGTAGTCGGCGGGAAACTCCCGTTTCGCCATGGGCTTCGTGCCGGCGGCACTCCAGGCGCCCCAAGCCACGGAAAAGGCAACGGCCACGAGAAGTGAGCCCCGGACGTAGAGGCGTACGGGCTCGCCGCGGCCCCAGCCAATGCCCGCGCTCATGGCGCGGAACAGGAGAAGGATCAAGTGAGGCATGGCAAAAGCGAGAAGAACGAAAGTCCCGGCGATATGAACGTCTCGCCACACCCAGGAGATCCGCGTGCTGGCCGCGGCCTGCAGGCTCAACACAAGGCCGGAGACAACCAGTGACAAAAAGGCCAAGGCCGTCACATATCCCGTGAGCTTGTAGTGAGTCAGCGGGTGTCCACGATAGGCGCTGAAATGCTTCCAAATGTACACGAGGGACGGAATGATGAAAGGCAGCCCGACGATGGTGTGACAAAGGACCGCAACCTGCGTCGTGACGGAGAAGGGAGCAAGATAGATCACCAGGCCGGTGAGGGTTTCGAAGAACAGCAGTCCGGAGACCCACCGCACCAGGGCACTGGTCCAATCTTGTGTCTGTTTCACGGAATGGGCATCACTTTGGCTCATGGTCGAGGTCCGAGTGTAGGGGTTGACGACGAGGTGGAATGGAAGGCCGGTATCGAGTTGTGGCCGCGGTTTTCAGCCGGCTCTGACTTGCCGGCACTGCCCCGCGGGAACCTCTCTTCTACCCACGCAGCCAAGGCTTCGGGTTTTCCAAGCTCGAATACCGGAACGGGGAATGGCCGCTCCAGATCGGTGAAGAGGGCGATGAGGGTCGGATCATGGAGACAGAGAGGCTCGGGGCTGCGCTTCGACCGGACCACCTCGATCTTGGGCCACGGACCTGTTTTATAACCCTCGGTAATGACCAAGTCCAGGCCCTGAAAGAAGTGAGATAGAAGAGCCTCCCGCTGAAGAGGTTCCGTCAGCCGCCTCCGAAAAGCCAATTCCGTATCAGAGGCGATGAGCACGCGGTTAGCGCCGGCCTGGAAATGCCGGTCGGTATCCTTGCCCTCGTAATCCATGCGAAAACCATGGGCATCGTGCTTGAAAGTGCCAACGCGCCAACCACGGAGGGTCAAGTGGCGCACAAGGTGTTCCAAGAGCGCGGTCTTGCCGGAATCCTTGCGGCCTACGATGGAAAGTACGGCGGGATGTGACGTCGGAGGTTTCATGGGAATAGTCTGCGTGATTGGACCGTTGACGGGAGAAGAAACGGTTGGCCGCCCTTTTGGGTGACTGCGCTCCGCCCAAGGTAAATTGCCGTCCAACTTGCGATAAAAGGGTCTTTCTGTCATTGTCCGTCCTCAGCCGGGAAAGGATGATAGCCTTTTTCAACGCGAATTGCACACCTGGCAAGACTGACTGGGCCGTCGGACTTTGCGGAAGGAAGCCGCGCGAAGTCCTAGCACGCATTTTTCAGGAAACCACGATGACGATGACAATCCTTTTCGAAACGCCTACTCATCGCAACCTCCTCCTTGAGGATTTTGGGCATGGCCAGGCGATCCAGGCGAACCAACATCTGATCATCCACAACGGCCAGGCCATCCTCCTCGACCCAGGGGGGCACAAGGTTTTCAACCAGGCTCTATCGGAGCTCAGCAGCTTGTTGCCCGGAGGCCAGGGGCTCCAATACCTCTTTTTTTCCCACGCCGATCCCGATATCGTCGCGGCGGTGAACCGCTGGCTCATCACGACGGATGCCATTGCCTACGCGTCGAAGCTCTGGCAAAGGTTCATCCCCCACTTCGGTCTCGACGACGCGTTTATGCACCGTCTTTTGCCGATTCCTGACGAGGGGATGTTCCTCGATCTTGGTGGAAGCGAGTTGATGCTGCTTCCAGCTCATTTTCTGCATTCCGTGGGAAACTTCCAAGTCTATGATCCGGTATCGAAGATCCTCTATAGCGGGGATCTTGGAAGTTCCATCGGCATGGATTACACTGAGGTCCAGGATTTCGACGCCCACCTCGCGTACATGGAGTCGTTCCATCGACGTTACATGGCCTCCAGCCGCGCTTTACGGGCTTGGGCCAGGATGGTTCGTCCGTTGGATCTCGAGATTATCGCCCCACAGCACGGCGCCTTCTTCAGAGGCCGCGTGATGATCGACCGGTTTTTGGATTGGTGTGCTGGCTTCCAGTGTGGAATTGAAGTCTTGGAGCAAATCTACGAGATTCCCAAATAGGTCACGATGGAACCATATCACGAGCTCTCGGAGCCCGCGAAAAGCAGGTTCGGAACCCCACAGTGTTAAGGAGAAGGACGATGTCCAGGATCGATGATCTGAACCGCATCTTGAGGTCCTTGCAGACCGAAAGCCCTGACATTCGAGCGAGTGCGCTCATATCGGAAGACGGTTTGATGATTGCGAGTGCCCTGCCGCAGCATATTGACGAGATGCGCGTGGCGGGAATGAGCGCGACCCTGCTCAGCCTCGGGACCCGAGCTTCCAGAGAACTCTCACTGGGGGGGCTGGAGCAGACGCTGATTCGGGGGTCGGACGGCTATGCCGTGATGCTGACATCGGGCAAGGGGAGTATGCTCTTGGCCATCACCACCAAGCAGGCGAAGCTCGGGTTGATCTTCCTTGACATGAGCCGCGCCGCAAAGGAAATCGAGCGGATCCTCTAGCACGCATCATCCGTGGGGAAGCATCACCATGCCGACGACTCTTTATGAAACGCCAACCCATCGCAATCTTCTCCTTGAGGACTTTGGAAGAGGGCAAGCTGTTCAGGCCAACCAACACGTCATCATCCACAACGATCAGGCCATCATCCTCGACCCTGGTGGTCACAAGGTTTTCAACCAGGCGCTCTCAGAGATCACTCTTCTTTTGGGCACCGAGGGGAACTTACGTTACCTCTTCTTCTCCCATCAGGACCCCGACATTGTCGCCGCGGCAAACGGTTGGCTGATGACAACGGATGCCATCGCTTACGCCTCGGCACTCTGGATGAGGTTCATCCCACACTTCGGTGTCGATTCGATGGTGGTGGATCGACTCAAACCGATTGCCGACGAGGGAATGCTGTTGGATCTCGGGGGACTGCAACTGATGATCCTGCCTGCCCACTTCCTGCATTCCGTTGGGAACTTCCAGATCTACGACCCAGAGTCGAAGATTCTTTACGCGGGAGATCTCGGTGCCTCCTTAGGAATGGAATACATCGAGGTCACGGATTTCCAGGAGCATTTGAAGTACATGGCGGGATTTCACCGGCGGTACATGGTATCGAATCGCGCCATGAGGGCATGGGCAAACATGGTTCGTCAGCTCGACATCGAGATCATCGCCCCGCAACACGGTGCTTTCTTCCGGGGCAAGGCCATGGTCGATCAGTTCGTGGACTGGTGTGCCGAGCTCGAATGTGGGATCGACATTATGGAAGAGTATTTCAGGCTCCCCAGGAAATAGATTTTGGCATCGGAGGAAAAGCTATGGCCCAACAAATCGTGATTGCCAGCCAGAAGGGTGGTGTGGGAAAGACGACCGTCTGTCTCAACCTTGCCTTGGCCTTTGCGGAGCGCGGAGTGAACACGCTTCTGGTGGACCTCGATCCACAGGGCGCCATCGGTCTTTCTTTGGGGCAGAAGGACACGGCGTGGCCCGGAATCGCTGACCTCATGATGGGCGTCGTGCCCAAGGAAAAAACCATCGTTCGGACGAAGCTCCCCCTTTTGAGTATCCTTGCCCGAGGACGCCTCGATCCCCGGGATATCTGCGAATACGAAACGGCCCTCTATTCCACCAATCTCTTGAGCGACACCCTGAAGAAAGTGGAGGGTGGCTTCGACCTTCTCATCCTGGACACGCCCGGCGGCATGGGAATGATCACGAGAGCGATCCTCAGGATCGCCGAATTCGTTTTGGTTCCCGTACAGGCAGAGGTTCTGGCGGGACGCTCGACACCTCAGATTCGACGGATTATCGAGCATGTCCAAAAGAGCGAAAACCCCGGGCTTCGGTTTCTGGGCTTCCTGGCGACAATGGTGGAGCATTCCGACAAGCTTTCCCAGTCCATCTTGATGCAACTCTGGTCCAGCGGCGCCAACGTACTACAAACAGTGATCCCCCGGAACCGCGTTTTTCACGAGGCCTGCCAGAAGGGAATCCCCGTGGGCTACCTTGGAGCCACCGTTCATCCTGAGGCACGCCGCTTCGACATGCTGGCCATCGAGGTGGAAAACCTCATCCACCAGTACGCGGAAGAATCCGATTCCTCAGAAGAGATGACAAGGACAGAAAGAACCTTGATTTGACCTGGTCTTTTGTCCTGTTCCCGTCATGGAGGACCTTTCCGTGGAACCGCTTACCTCCTATATTCGCTTCAGTCTTCAGAAGAACTCCGGACCAGTTCCGGAGGAGACCGCCGACGAACTGCCCAAAAGGGACCGTGCGCCAGTGAGAGAGCCGGCCTACCTCCGCTTTTCACTCCACGACCTGACCTTCGGTCGATTCGAAGTCGGCCGCCCAAGAGAGACAGTTCCCAAGGCCCCGGAGCCAGTGGAAATCTCGCCGGGGGGCGCCCCGGAGCCATCGCCGGGAGAGACCGAGCCAATGGCGGCTCCGATTGCAACGCCCGCCAAGCCACCAAGGTCACCCCGATCAGCCGTCTCGGCTCAACCAGCTCCAGCGCCTTCGCCACCAACCCCTCTTCCTGCCGTCCGTTTCAGGACCAAACCTCCAGATTCCGGCAGGTTTCAAGCCGTCCATGGCCAGGCGGCTCCGGGGCTGACGCCCTTCGAAACCCCGGCCCCCCCTGTTCCGGCCACCTCCTCCGCCGGGACGCCAAAACTCGAAGAAAAGGCGCCATCGCCGGCACCGACTCCTTATGACACCCACAAACCCACCGCCTCCTCCGCCATCCCCGCGGCAAAACCGCGGCTTCCCACTCAGGGACGCTTTGGTTCCAAATACTGGGATGAAATGCTGGACTGGTTCCTGCAAGCATCGCGGAGCGACGCCGCTTTCGCCATGAATCCCGAAGGCTTGACCATCTCCCACCGCGGCAAGTACACGGCGGACGAGGTGACGAACATCGGCTCGCGGTTGCTCATCGCCGTGGAGCATATCTCGAAAATGGGTCTTTCGCCGGGACGCCCGGAATGCGTCCTGGTCCATTTCGGACCGCGGATCCTCACCGGGCTCTGCTTCGATTTGGAGCCGCCGGAATTCCTCATCCTGGGTTTTATTGGCAGCAAGCCGCTCTCCTCTCAGACGCGGAAGGAAATCCTGCTGATGGTTTCCAGCATCCTCTCTTCACAAATCTGAATTCCGGCCCAATCCTGAAAACATCCAACAAAGCGCTTCGACATACTAGGCATTACGATGAATCCCCATTCCCCTGGAGCTTCGCCCGAGGTTCTCATCGTCGATGATTCGGCCCCCAGCAGAATTATCATTCGGAGTCTGGTGCAATTAGAAGGCCACCGCTGTATCGAGGCGGCCGACGGTCCCCAAGCACTTGAGATCCTGAAGGAGAAACCCATCTCTCTCGTCCTTCTGGACGTGATGATGGGCGGGATGTCGGGTCTTGAGGTTCTGGCAAGAATCCGAAAAGAGCGCACACTGCTGGAACTGCCGGTGATCATGATCACGGCGGGAGAAGCTCGGCGGACCATCGCCCGAGCCTTTGCCTTGGGTGCCAATGATTTCGTCACCAAGCCCGTCGATCTGCCTGTCCTGAGAGCCAGGATACAGGCTCACACGACGATATCACGCCTTTCCCAGCGCCTGGAAGAAGAGAAGCGTTTCTCCCAAAATGTAGTGGAAAGCATCAGCGACATCGTCTTCGTCGTCGATGGGAACCAGCGGATCACTCTTTTCAACGACTCCGCGGAAAGGACATTCGGCCATCCGGCGGGGGCAATCCTGGGGCAACCAGCAGCGGACCTGTACGTCGATCCATCCGAGGGGGCCCAGCTCTTCGATATCGCTTTGGAGCAAGGCTTTTTTTTCGGTGAGACCCGCTGCCGCAAGAAAAATGGGGAAGAATTCTACGTTTTCCAGAAAATGTCAGTTTTGCAGCGCTCTGGTCAGGCAATGGGCCTGGTGATCGTCGCGGAAGAGACGACGGAAAAGCGGAAGATCGAGGCCGAGCGGAAGAGGATTGCGGAGGTCAAGGATGAATTCTTCCGGATCGCCAGCCACGACTTGAAAAATCCTCTGACGGCCCTCGCCCTTGTGGGAGGTGCCCTGAAGATGCCCGGGCTGAGGCGGGAATCACGGGACCACTTCATCCTGGTGCTGGAGAAAAATGTCGCGGTCATGCAAGAGATCATCGAAGATTTCCTCGATTTTGGCGCCCTTGAAGATGGCGAGCTCCGGCTGGAGCTTGGGCATGTCGATTTACCCGAAATCGCCCGACGCGTCATCGATGCGAACATGGCCTACGCCAGGGACAAGAAGATCGAAATCAAGCTCCAGCTCGTGGGAAGTGTCCCGCGGGTTGCCGGCGATCCATTCAGACTTCGACAGGTCCTCTACAACCTGGTGAACAATGCCATCAAGTTTAGCCAATCCGAAACCGGCATCGAGATCTTCCTTCGCCCGGAGGGAGAGGGAGTGCTCTTGGAGGTGGTCGATTCGGGGCCGGGTCTCTCCGATGAGGACATGGGGAAGGTTTTCCAAAGATACCAACGGCTCAGTGCGAAGCCCACGGGGGGAGAAAAGAGCTCCAGGCTGGGCCTGGCTATCTCCAAGAAGCTCATCGAGCAGCACGGTGGCCGGATCGGAGTGTGGAACAACGTGGACGAAGGAGCGACCTTTTGGTTCTGGCTCCCCGCCAGCTCCTCACAATCATAGGAGCTCAAGACTCGGCTTTCTTTTGGCAGCTCGTGGTTGGATTGGAAACCCAATGGGGAAACTGTTACAAAAGTGAAGAAAATCCATGAGCGAATCTCCCGTCCAAAGGCGACTGGTGCGAGCGGGGGGAACTCGCGCTGGATTCTCTCTTGAGTGGGAAGGGTGATCCCTCCTGGTTTCGTGGGAGGGGCGTTTTTTTGGATTGTGGCTGCTCAGTAAGATCGGCTTGAAGGAGCGACGAAGATGACGATCACCTTAGAAGAGCTACGCCGGAATCCGGCCTTGCTGAAGCTCGACCTCTATTGCAAGGGAATCCGTTTGACTGACTCCTGCCACGAGGAAAAGGGTGGCCGGAAGATCATGCGGACGCGGGCAGGCCTGGGAAGTGGGCTTGAGCTGGTTCTTCCTCACAACCTTTGGACGAATGTGCCCGTGGTGGAACCGTTCGCCAACGAGTCGCCCTACAACCTCCGCCACTCCGAGAAGCGGGGTTTCGTTGTCTACCACGGAGACGAGGCGGTGACGGAGGTCAAGCTGTCGCCTCAGCCAAGCTGGTATGAAAGAGAAACCACTTCCGGCCGGAAAATGACGCGCATCGGCTCGCTCCAAGGGACCTATCTGGGTGTCTACCCAGCGACGGTTTGCGGATTTTGGACGGAAGAGGTGAAGGTCAATTGCCGTTTCTGTTCGGTGGGCTTGAACCTCGGTGTAGACGACGCGGAGAATAAGTCGGTCCAAGACGTTCTGGAAACGGTCCTCGCGGCTCGCAAGGAATCGGGGATCACCTATGTAGATTTCAACACGGGCCATTATGAGGGAGAGACCTACCTCGACATCCTTGAACCCTATATCCGGGCCGTGAAAGAAACGACAGGCCTTCTGATTGGGATTCAGACTCCGCCCCATTCCGACTTGAAACGGTACGATTGGCTCCGGGGCCTGGGAGTCAACCGCGTTTCCTTCTGCTTCGAGATCTTCGACCCTGAACGCTTCGAGGAGGTTTGCCCGGGCAAGGCACGCACTTATGGGTTGGAAAGGTATCTGGAAGCAACGGAGTACTGCGCACGGGTTTTTGATGTGGCCAACGGTGAGATCATCGCGGGATTGGAGTCGCCGGAGAGTTCCATGAAGGCCATCGACTGGTTGACCGAGCGTGGATCCATTCCCACCGTTTGTGTTTTCCGGCCGCTTTTGGGGACGGACCTCGAAAATGAGCCGCCCCCGAAGACCGAGGAGATGATCCCCGTCTTCCGCCACCTGTACGAAGCCTGCATGAAACATGGGCTCCCCATCGGCATTGCTCCCAACGTCCACGTGAGTCTAGTGATGCTACCGGAGGAAGGCAGGTTTCTTTCTTCCAAGCGCTATCGCTGGGCAGGCGTCAAGAACGTGACGCGCCGAACCGCTTTCCGGTCGGCCTTCAAGGTCGGGCAGTCTTTGCTGTACCGGAGCCCACCGGTAGACAAGGTGCCGGAAATCATTGCCGAGGTGATGGAAAAGTGTGGGAATTACCCCGCGAACCCCTCTGCAACCGCAGGGGGCAACGGAGCATCCGGCGTTGGTTCGGGCTCCGGGGGGAACGGGGCCCTGGCTGTCGCCTCGACCGCTTCCGGACAGACCAAATCGTGAGAAGATCCTGGTGGCCGTTTTCGGTCGGCGTCCTGAAGGCGCGCCGCCTCCCGGAGTGGCATGGGAACCGCCGGCGAGGGCCGGTGGCCGCGACAAGGGTACTGGGGAGTGCGAAGAAAATCACTCGGTAGCACAAAACCACTGGATCGATCATGCTGAAACAGACTGAACCGCCGAAAACCTACAAAGAGTTTACCGCCCGATTCCCCAAGATTGCTGAAGCCTGGCAGTTAACGCGAGAGCAGGCTGCGGAAGGGCCTCTGGATGCGAAGACGGCAAGACTGATCAAGCTTGGAATCGCCATTGGCGCCATGCGGGAGGGTGCAGTACATTCCGGAGTGCGAAAATCCATAGCCATGGGAGTCACCGAAGAAGAATTCCACCAGATCATCGCCCTCGCTTCCGGGGTTCTCGGCTTCCCTTCCACCGTCGCCATCTTCTCTTGGTTCCGCGACGTGCTAGAGCCTCAGGAAGCATAAGAGTCCAGCTCGGCGTTGAACGTAGGGCGGGTTTGAAACCCGCCCTACGACCAGGGCGTTGCACCCGATCCCACGGATCTACGATCCCTGCTCCTGGTAGTCTTGGAGGATCTTCATGTAGTTGCCCCGCTCGAAAACCGATGGGTTGGGAACGCTCTTGTGGCTCATGCTCCCGCGCATCTGCTCGACGGATTCGTATTCGTGCTCATCCAGCCAGTCCGCGAGGTCCTTCTTGATCCGGCCAAAATGGGCCAGGCCGTGGAGTAGGATCGCCGAGGTCATCATGGCAACCTTGGCTCCCACCATGATCGACTTCAAGACGTCCCCATAACTGTGGACGCCGCCAGTGACCGCCATGTCGCACCAAATGTGCCCGTAGAGAATGGCGATCCAGCGCAGCCGAAGCCGCAGCTCCGCCGGAGAACTCAAATCCAAATCGTGGAGAACCGCCAGGGTCTCCAGATCGATGGCCGGCTGGTAAAAACGGTTGAAGAGCACCAACCCATCGACATGGGTCTTGTCTAGTCGCTTGGCCATGTTGGGAAGGCTTGTAAAGAAGGGGCTGAGCTTCACCGAAACCGGAATCGTGAGGTTCCGTTTCACTTCCTGGACCAATTCCAGGTGCCGTTGTTCCACCTGCTCGCTGGTTTCGCTCGACTCGGTGGGAATAGAGTAGATGTTCAGCTCCAGGGCATCGGCTCCCGCTTGCTCGATCTCTCGGGCATAGTCGGTCCACCCGCCGGGAGTCACCCCGTTGAGGCTTCCGATGACCGGTATGTTGATGGCTTCCTTGGCCTTGCGGATGACGTTGAGGTACTCTTCCGGCCCGATGGTATGCTCCTGGAGCTCCGGAAGATAGCTCACGGCCTCCGAATAGTGCTCGCTGGTGGTATGGAGGAACTGGTCAAAAGCAAGGCTCTCGTGGCGGATCTGCTCCTCGAACAGGGAATGCATGACCACGACCGAAGCGCCGGCATCCTCGATACGGCGGAAGTTCTCGTCCTTCCTGGTGAGCGGCGAAGCAGAGAGGACCAGGGGCGATTTGAGCTTGAGGCCCAGATATGTCGTGGAGAGATCAGTCATTGAGCTTGCCTCCTTCCCGGGCTGGATGACAACTGAGAGCCGCCAGTTGCTGGTATCGCTCCCAACGGTTGGTGGCATCGTTTTGCGCAAGGTCCAGCAAGCGGCGGGCAGCTTCCTGGTTGCTTCGAGCCAGCATCCGGTAGCGGGTTTCGTTGTAGGCGTATTCCTCGAACCGGATCTTGGGCTTCTTCGAATCCAATTGTAAGGGATTGACCCCTTTCTCCGCCAGCCTGGGGTCGTACCGGAAGAGAGGCCAGTGGCCGGATTTAACGGCCCCGTCCTGCTGTTTCAGGCCGAAGCGCATATCGTAGCCATGAGCGATGCAGTGGGAATAGGCGATGATGATGGACGGCCCGTCGTACGATTCCGCCTCCAGAAAAGCCTTGACGGTTTGCTTGTCACTGCTGCCCATGGCGACCTGCGCAACATAGACGTTTCCGTAGGTCATGGCTAGCAGGCCCAGGTCCTTTTTGCCAAGGGGCTTGCCGCCAGCGGCAAACTTGGCCACTGCTGCTCTGGGAGTCGCCTTGGACATTTGGCCGCCGGTGTTGGAGTAGACTTCGGTGTCAAGAACCAGGACGTTGACGTTCCGCCCTGAGGCCAAAACGTGATCGAGGCCGCCATAACCGATGTCATAGGCCCAGCCATCGCCTCCTACAATCCATACCGACTTCCGCACGAGCGCCCCTATTAAGCTCGAAAGATCCCGAGCGCGGGGCGACTCGATCTCCTGGAGCATGGGCTGAAGCTTGGCGACCCTTTCACGTTGGAGCTCAATCCCCTCTTCCGTCGATTGATCGGCTTCCAGGATGGCCTGGCACTGCTCCGGGTCCAGGTTTTCGGCAAGCTCCGCCAACAGCTCCCGGGCGTACTCACCCTGCTTGTCCAGGGTGAGCCGCATTCCCATGCCGAACTCGGCATTATCCTCGAAAAGCGAATTCGACCAGGCCGGGCCACGGCCATCCCGGTTCGTCGTCCAGGGGGTCGTGGGCAAGTTGCCACCATAGATGGAGGAACAACCCGTGGCGTTGGCGATGACGGATCGGTCGCCGAAGAGCTGGCTAAGAAGCTTGACGTAGGGAGTCTCGCCACACCCGGCGCAGGCTCCAGAGAACTCAAAGAGAGGCTCCAAAAGCTGCAAATCCTTGACCTGAGCCGAACGGAGCTTTTTTCTGTCGATGTCGGGCAACTGGAGGAAAAACTCCCAGTTCTCCTTCTCATTGGAACGGATGGGCTCCAACGGCTTCATGTTGATGGCTTTGAACTTGGTCTCTCGCTTATTCTTGACAGGGCAAACTTCGACGCAAAGAACACAGCCGGTACAATCCTCCGGGGAGACTTGCAGACAGTATTCCATGCTGTCGAGACCTTTCCAGCGGGCCTTGGCATGAAGAAACCCGTCAGGAGCATTCCGTAGTGCCTTCGGCTCCACGAGCTTTGCTCGGATGACGGCATGGGGACAAACCATGACGCACTTTCCACACTGGATGCAGATTTCTTCGTCCCAGACAGGAATCTCGAGAGCGATATTCCGCTTCTCCCACCGCGTTGTTCCCAGCGGATAGGTGCCATCCTCCGGAAGTGCCCTCACCGGAAGCTCGTCGCCTCTTCCGGCGAGCATGACCGCCGTGACATTCCTGACGAATTCCGGTGCCTTTGCGGAGACAGCCGGCTTGCGGCGGAGCTTGCTGGTCGCTTCTCCTGGGATCTCCACCTGGAAAAGCCTCGACGCCGCGGCATCCACTGCCTTGAAGTTCTTTTCCACAACGGCGCGGCCGCGGCTTCCGTAACTCTTCTCAATGGCTTCCTTGATCGCCTGGATCGCCTCGGTCGGCGGAAGGATCCCGCTGATTTTGAAAAATGCCGTCTGCATGATGGTATTGATCCGCCTGCCCATCCCGGTATCGGCGGCAACCTCATAGGCGTCAATCACGTAAAACTTGAGCTGTTTGTCGAGGATCGTCCGCTGGATCTCTCTCGGCAGGTAGTCCCAGACTTCCGCCGGCCCGTAGGGACTATTCAGCAGGAAAGTCGCGCCGGGAACGGCAAGCTTGAGCAGGTCCATCTTTTCGATGAACGAGAACTGGTGGCAGGCAACGAAGTTCGCCCGCTGGATCAGATAAGTAGAGTGGATCGGCTTCTTGCCGAAACGAAGGTGGGAAACCGTCGTGGAACCGGCCTTCTTGGAATCGTAAACAAAGTAGCCCTGGGCGAAAAAATCGGTGCCTTCGCCAATGATCTTGATGGAGTTCTTGTTGGCGCTCACCGTGCCATCGGAACCAAGACCGTAGAAGACAGCGCGAACCGTATCGTCGCTCTCTGTACAGAAATCACCGTCGATCTCAAGGCTCGTATTGCAAAGATCATCCGTGATGCCCACGGTGAAATGGTTCTTTGGGGCGGCTTTGCCAAGCTCGCCCAAAACAGCCTTCACCATGGCGGGAGTGAACTCTTTGGAGGAAAGCCCATAACGCCCGCCCAAGACCCGAGGGAAGCGTTCCAGTGGAAAAGCGCCGTTCCCCAGAGCATGGGCTTCGGCCAAGCCTGTCAAAACATCCTTGTACAGCGGCTCGCCAGCGCTCCCGGGCTCTTTCGTCCGATCCAGCACCGCGATGGCCCGCGTCGTGGAAGGCAACGCCCGAAGGAGATGCTCTACCGAGAAGGGCCGATAAAGGCGAACCTTTACGGCTCCAACTTTCTCTCCCCGTTCCGCCAAAGCGGCCACGGCCTCTTCCGCGGTCTCAGCACCAGAGCCCATGAGCAGGACGATCCGCTCCGCGTCTGGCGCGCCCACGTAATCAAAGAGGCGGTATTGGCGTCCCACCTGCTCCGCGAAACGGTTCATGCAGCTCTCCACGATCCCCGGACAGGCAAGGTAGTAGGGGTTCACCGTCTCCCGAGCCTGGAAGAAGACATCCGGGTTTTGCGCGGTTCCCCGAATGAACGGATGGTCCGGGCTGAGAGCCCGCCCGCGGTGCGCATGGATCGTCTGGTCGTCGATCAAGGCCCGCAAGTCGCTCTCTGAAAGCTCTTCGATCTTCATGACTTCGTGAGACGACCGAAAACCATCGAAAAAATGAAGGAAGGGAATCCGGGACTCCAGCGTCGCCATCTGCGCGATGAGAGCAAAATCCATCACCTCCTGGATGGAGCAGGAGCAGAGCATCCCCCAGCCCGTGGAACGAACCGTCATCACGTCGCTATGGTCTCCGAAAATCGACAATGCCTGCGCGGCCACGGACCGGGCGCTCACGTGAAAGACCGCGGCGGTCAGCTCGCCAGCGATCTTGTACATATTCGGCAACATCAAGAGCAGTCCCTGAGAAGCCGTGAACGTCGTCGTCAAAGCTCCCGTCTGGAGAGATCCGTGGACGGCGCCAGCGGCGCCACCTTCGCTCTGCATCTCCACCACCGTGGGCACCGTCCCCCACAAGTTGGGCTGGCCGTTGGCCGACCACTGGTCGGAGAGCTCACCCATGGGCGACGATGGAGTGATGGGGTAGATGCAGATGACTTCGTTGAGCTTGTGGGCCACCCGTGCAGCCGCTTCGTTTCCGTCAATGGTAATGGTCTGACGCTTCATCGGACACCTGTCGTGGTCAATGGAAATCAAATCGATAACGCCGGTAATGATTAGCACGATCAATGCCAAGGAACATTTTCCAGGGAGTTTTCGGCAAATTGGAAGCCTGGAGCGTCGAAAGTCGCCGGAAACAACCGTGGGTTATGCAATCGATTGCCGATTCGTCGATAACCCATTGACAAATTGTCACGGGACTGCTCCACTAACACTCCGTGAGCCCCAATCCCATGGAAAAACGATCAACACACCATCCAAGGGGCCGAAATACTTTGGGTGCCAATGGGAGTTGCCCGTTGTCTTTTATGGGTTGTACTCCGCTCCCATCGGGCGCCGTCCGGCACCCGCTACTCGCCCCTTCTTGTTCCCGGCGGATCCGGATCTTCCTTTCAGCGGCCTCGGTCATGGTACCGGCCACCCGAAAAAAGCGCGCAGCGCACAAAGATGTGGGTCCAGGGAGCTGGCTCCCTGGCGTGGGTCTGGGAGCGGCGCTCCCAGCGGAGGTACGGAGGCAGAGACTCCGCCGGGTTCCAGGGCTGGAAGCCCTGGGGCGGCGTCTGAAATCTGCACCGTGGCCGGTACCATGACCGAGGCCCTTTCAGCGGAAGGAGACCAGTGACCGAGCAATTCCATATCCTGGTGGTTGACGACAGTCCCAGTGTTCGTCTCTCGCTTTGCAAGACGCTCCGGAAGCAGGGATACCGGTTGAGCGAGGCGGAAAGCGGCAAGGCGGCCCTGGCCGTTCTCGAACGCCAAGAAGTCGATCTGATGCTCACCGATCTCAAAATGCCCGGGATGGACGGAGTGGAGCTGACTCGTCAGGTGCTTCGGATTTGCCCGACCCTCCAAGTCATTCTCGTGACCGCTTTTGCCACGGTGGAGACGGCGGTAGAGGCCATGCGCCATGGAGCAGCCGATTACCTCAAGAAACCCGTAGAGCGAACAGAATTGTTCAAGGTCGTTCGGAAAGCGCTGGAGACCCGGCGTCTCTTGACAGAGAACGAAAGGCTGCGGCAGCAACTGGAACGGCTGGAAAAGCCCGGGCGGCTCGTCGGGCGAAGCCGAAAAATGCAAAGACTCTTGGATCTTATCGGCCAGGTGGCTCCATCCAGAGCGACGGTCCTCATCCAGGGCGAATCGGGGACTGGGAAAGAGCTGGTGGCTCACGACCTGCACGATCTTTCACCCCGCCGAAACAAGCCGTTCATCAAGGTCGCTTGCGCAGCCCTACCTGAAAGCCTTCTGGAGGCCGAGCTCTTCGGTCACGAAAAGGGCGCGTTTACCGGAGCCCTGGTCAAGAAGGAGGGAAGGTTCAAGCTGGCGGACGGCGGGACACTGCTTCTGGACGAGATCGGCGACCTGCCTCTCTCCATGCAGGTCAAGCTTCTCCGCGTCCTCCAGGAAGGCGAATTCGAGCGGGTGGGCGGTACCACGACGATGAAGGTCGATGTCCGCATCATCTCCGCGACAAACCGGGACCTGGCCAAGGAAGTGAGCAAGGGAAGGTTCCGGGAAGACCTCTTCTATCGCTTGAACGTCATCACCCTCAATATCGCGCCACTCCGGGAAAGAGAAGAGGACATCCCCATTTTGGCGGAACATTTTTTCCGCCTCTATTCCCAGCGGAACAGCAAGGAGGATCTCGAGTTTTCCCGGGCCGCCCTGGACTGGTTGATGGGCTATTCCTGGCCGGGAAATGTCCGGGAGCTGGAAAATGCCATCGAGCGGGCGGTCGTATTGGCCCGCGGCCGATTCGTGCTGCCGGAGGACCTGCCGCCAAAGCTCCAGACTCATCCTCACCACACCGTGGAAGATGGCGACCGGATCTGTTTCCGGATCGGCACGCCTCTCCAGGAGGTGGAGCAAACGCTTTTGGAGGAAACCTTGCGCTACACCGACGGGGACAAGGAGGCTGCGGCTGCGATGCTGGGGATCTCGAGCCGAACGATTTACCGGCAACTGGCCCGGCAACAAGAGTCCGCGGGCAAGATCGAAGGGGGCGACGGCCTCAACAAGGATCGGGCTCCCGGCCTTGGGTGAAAATCGGGTCCGGGGAGAAGCGTCGGTCATGGGGGAAAAAGGGCGAGCCGCGGGTGCCGGACGGCGCCCGATGGGAGCGGAGTACAACCCAAAGGGACCTATCAGATCCGGTTGACAAGTCCACGCACGAAAGGAACCTACCGTTCAATTCCGTGAATCCCGTCCAGCCCGCCACCGGCAAGATGCCGGTGCCACCAGGGCAGCGCCGGGGAGTGTAAAGCAAAAACGCGGGGATTTGATAGGTCCCAACCCAAAGAATAATTTGCATCAGGATGGATGTCTGGGGTGTCCGTAAAGAACGCCTTCGAGGATGGTGAGGAGCTTGGAGCGACTGATGGGCTTTTGGATATATTCTTGGAATCCCAGCTTCATGGCGTCCAGATAGGTTCCCATGTCGCCATAAGCGGTCATCATGATGACCGCTGGCGGGGGGTGCCGGGGTTCGGCGCGGGAGATTTCCTCGGCGAGGCGGAAGCCATTCTTGCCAGGCATCCTGTAATCCGTCAGAACAAGATCGAAGTCCACTTTCCGGAACTGATGGAGAGCCTCGTCACCGTCGCGGGCCAGAGTGACGTGGTAACCGGCTTTCTCCAGAATTTTTCGGAGTGCTTTCCGGAGCGAGTCGTCATCATCGACCACAAGAATATGTTTTTGGCGATCCATGCAAGTGATCCTCGCACCAGAGTTTCCTGGAAAACCTCATACTGCAAGGGCGCAGCAAGTTTCGCGCCACGGCGAAGGAAATGAACCGGAGGATTGTAAATGGCTGGTGCGGAGAAGGTGCTAGAGTTTGGACCGCTGTTTCGGGGGCTCTGTATGGCTCTGGCAGATCATACCGGCGCCTGCGGCCGATGCGTCATGCGAGAAGTCGGCCGGCAGCTTGGAAAGATCTTCGTGCAAGAACTTTTGAGCCTGGGAAAATTGGAGCGGGGAATCTCCGGGATCGAGTTGTTTTTTCAAGTCTACTGCCGGAGGGAACTTGGGGATTTCAAGATCGTTTGCCTGGATCTGGACCAGCCATTTGTAGAGATTCGGGTCTTGAAAGCTCCGGCCCGAGGCGAGAAAAAGCCCTGGCCTCCCCAAGCTTGTGAGGCTTTTGCCGGGCTCATTGAGGCGGTCTTTGCGGAGCTGGCGGAAGAAAAGTTTGATCCTCGGCAAACTCTCCTTTGCAAGGAGCTGGCCTGCCGAGTGGCCGGAGCAGATGATTGCCATTATGTCATTGGGAGTTGGAAAGACCTTGCCGAGCTCCAGGGCTACCTCCAAAAACACCAGCACCCGCCCTTCTGGAGAAACCGAACCGAAGAAGTGAAACCGAACCTTCCCATTTCGGCGCTCTGTGGGGTTTTCTGGAAAAACAAGGAACTCGAGTCAACGGTGGTGGGCCTTAGTGAACGGCTTTCCATGAGCCAGCGTTTGCTTGAGAGTCTCCTGGAAAGCTCCGCCGACGCCATCCTCGCCGTGGACGAGCAGCATAAAATCTTGACTTGGAACCGCGGTGCCGAGCTCATATACGGCTGCAAGGCCCACGAAGTCCTGGGCAAGAGCTTTGAAATGTTCGTGCCCCAAGACCTCCTGGAACGAGACGAGCTTGGCCTTATTGGTCAGGCGATCCGGCAAAGCGATTACCTTTGGCACTACGAGACGGAGCGCGTGACGCGAAATGGCCGGCGAATCGTCATCGATCTCACTTGTTCGGCCATTCGGGACGAAAAGGGCCAATTCTTGGGCTGTTCCTCCATCGCCCGGGACATCACGGAAAAAAAGCGCCTTCAAAAAGATTTGCTCCTTTCCGAAAAGCTGTCGGCCATTGGGACAATGTCTGCCCACGTTGCCCATGAAGTGCGCAATCCGCTTTCCTCAATTAGGCTCAACCTCGAGCTTCTGGGGGATGAATTGGTGGAGGGCGGCAACCTTGCGGAAGCCCACACGCTTCTGTCGGCAATCCAGGCTGAAGTGGAAGTCCTGACCCAGTTCACCGACGAAGTCCTTCAGTTCGCCCGCCTGCCTAATTTTTCCTTTGAGACCCTGGAACTAGAGCAACTTGTCCAGGAGCTCATCTCCTTCATCTGTGAAGAAGCGGAGCGGCGACGGATTGGAATCGAAACGCGCTTTTCGGCAACGGTGCCGCCCGTGCAAGGCGATGGGCACAAGCTCCGGCAGGTCCTTCTCAATCTATCGCGCAACGCCATGGAAGCGATGCCGGAAGGCGGACAGTTGATCCTGGAGGTCCGACGGGATGGAAAGGATGTGGAGATCAGGGTGCAAGACACGGGCAAAGGAATTGCTCCCGAGGTTTTGCCGAAGATTTTTGAGCCTTTTTTCACGACGAAAACCTCGGGAACAGGACTCGGTCTGGCACTGAGCCAGCAAATCATCCACGAACATGGCGGAAGCCTGAGCTGCACGAGCCCACTGGGAGGGGGCTGCACCTTCGTGGTTCGGCTTCCCGGTGTCGCCGTTTGAGCGGAAGCCGTTGATCCCGGCCATCTGTCATGCAGTCAGAAAAAATGACAATTTGTCATGATTGGATCGAAGACCAACGAATTACCACCTTGGGGACCTATCAAATTGTCGTGTTTTTGCTTTACAATTTTCTTCGCCGAAACGGTGGCACCGGCATCTTGCCGGTGTAGCCCCCTCCGGGCTGCACGGAGCCGGGAAGGAGGCCTGCCCCAGCGGTGATGTTGTCAACCGGATCTGATAGGTCCCCCACCTTGTTCATCGTTTGCTCTATCCCTCTATATGGGAACTGTGCCAGGCCCCAGTTTGCCGCAACCAGCAAGTGATATATACGTCGTCCCCGCGGTCCGGTGGATCCTATGGTGAACAATGTCGAATTGCGGCAGGATCGGCGGGAAGAGTGGAGGCGTGGAAGCTAAAACAAGAAAAACAGGTCTCCTTTTCCTACAATGGCTTGTTTCTTGCTACTTTTTTGCGCATTGGGACTTTGAGGGAAAACAGAGGGGTCGCGAGCTTTAGGACCCTTTTGGATGAGGGGAAGTGCGAGCCCGGAGGGCTCCATCAGAGGAAACCCTCATCGGGGAACGATCCAGACCAATGAAGGAGAAAGGCTAGATGAGTAAGAGGACAAGAATCTGGTTTATGGGGGCGCTGAGCGTCTTTTTCGTGGGGGCAAGCATCGCCGCGGCTCAGAGCGAGCAATGCTACGACTGCCACAAGGTCAAGAGTCCCGGGTTGGCTGCCCAGTGGAAGAGTAGCGTTCATGCAGCCAATGAGGTCGGGTGCTTGGAATGCCACGAGGCGGAAGAGGGGGAGATCGATGGATGGACCCACGAGGGGCAACTGATCTCGTCTTTGGTGACGCCCAAGGACTGCGCGAAGTGCCACGATGAAATCGCCGAAGAGTTCCAGGGAAGCCATCACGCAAGTGCGGGGAATATACTTGGATCGCTCGACAACGTTCTGGGAGAGATTGTCGAAGGTGCGCCGGCGGCGCACGCGGGCTGTTGGCAGTGTCATGGCTCGAAGATCGCGTTTAAGTCGGACGACAAGGGCAACGTCGTCAAAGACAAGCTAGGCCGGCCCGTTCTGGACAAGACCACCTGGCCGAACTCCGGCATTGGCCGGATCAATCCCGACGGCAGCGTCGGCACCTGTTCGGCCTGCCACTCCAGGCACCGCTTTTCCATCGAGATGGCCCGGCGACCGGAAAACTGTGGAAAATGCCACTTGGGCCCCGACCACCCGCAGAAGGAGATCTACGAAGAGAGCAAGCACGGAATCGCCTTCAGGGCCGCCGATGCCCAGGGAAAGATGCACATGGACGCGAAACCGTGGATCGTTGGGCAAACGTACACGGCCGCTCCAACATGTGCCACGTGCCACATGAGCGCCACATCCGACCAACCGGCAACCCACGATCCCGGCAAAAGGATTTCCTGGACTCTTCGACCGAAGGTGTCCAAGAAGATGGAGAACTGGGAGCAAAAGCGGCAAAGCATGAAGAACGTATGCCGAGCCTGCCATTCCAATGAATGGATTGACGGGCATTACGAACAGTATGACGCGGTGGTCAATCTCTACAATGATAAGTTCGGCAAGCCGGCCACGGAGATCATGAAAGCTCTGTTGGACGCGGGGCTCCGAACCGCAACGCCATTTGACGAGAAAATCGAATGGACCTTTTTCTACCTTTGGCACCACGAAGGGCGCCGAGCCCGGATGGGTGCCTCGATGATGGCACCGGATTACACCCAGTGGCACGGGTTCTATGAGATCGCTGAACGATTCTACATGGAGCTCATTCCGGAAGCCAAGGAGATGGCCCACGGCAACCGGAAGGTCAACAAAGTCATCAAGAAGGTCCTGAACATGCCGCAGCACAAGTGGACCCAGGGCATGGACGAGAAGACGAAGCAGGAGATTCGCGAGTTTTACAAAAAGCGCTACGAAAAAGAAGGAGGTAAGAAATGAAGCGTTGGTTATGGATGTTCTTGGCGGGGGCACTTGCCCTGAGCGGTGGCCGTTCGGCCTTAGCCGATGAATCCGGGTATTCTGATGAGACCGAATCCGCACCGCCGCAAGTGATCGTTCCCGGCGCCTTGACGCTCAAGTTGTCGGGACAGCTCAGGGTCAGGGAAGAGCTCTTCGACGCAATCTATTCTCCGGCCAACCCCCTGGGCGACGAGAGTTACGATTTTCTCCACATGCGCTCCCGGCTCCGGGTAGATGTCGAGGTATCGGAGGGCTTTGCGGCGGTTTTCGAGCTTCAGGATGTTCGGCGGTTCGGTGAAGAGGGGAAAACGGCGAATGATACCGAAGGCATGGATATCAAGCGGGCCACCATCGTCATCAAGAAGCAGGATATGAAGCTGGAGATCGGCCGCTACGTCATGGCGTACGGAGACCACCGGATCATCGGTAGCCTCGAGTGGGTGGATCAAGGGCGAACCTACGATGGAGCCCGCATTTCCTACGCGCCCGATGGCTATTTCTTCGACGGGTTTTATTCCAGGATCCGGGACGACAAGTTCAGCACGGATGACAAGGAGCTTTTCGGAGTCTATGCCGGAGCGAAGAATCTTCCCATGACTCTTGAGGCTTACGCCATCTACTACAAGGACTACAAGCTGGCAACGGTGGACGGCGACGGGCCAGAGAACGGCTTCGCCACTCTGGGCCTGCGCGTGGCCAGCAAAAAGGGCAGCCGGCTGGATTATAAGGGCGAATTCGCCTACCAGACCGGTGACCTCTTCGACCGGAAGCTCAATGCTTACGCATTCGCCGTGCTCGCTGGATACAGGCTCTCCGACGGCGGTTGGAAACCTCGTATCGGTGTGGAATTCGACTATGCCACCGGCGACGACGCCGATGCGGAGAAGACCGAGCAGTTCCAGACCATCGCACCAACCAATCACATGCACTACGGCTATGCCGACCTCATGGGCTGGAGCAACATGATGGACATCCGAGCGTCGTTCCGGGTGCATCCCTCCAAGACGCTCAGGCTGACCCTTGATTGGCACCGCTTTTCCCTGGCGGAAACAACGGGAGCCTGGATCAACGCCGCGGGCCAGGTAGTTCGCGCTGGAACCACCGAGGACGTGTCCAGTAATCTGGGCGATGAAATCGACTTCGTCTTCAACTGGAAGGCCGGCAAGGGCTTTGCCGTGCAAGGCGGCGTCGCCGCTTTCTTTCCCGGGGCCTACGTCGATGACACGGGAGACGGAGATTCTCCGGCCGCAACCTTTGCCTACCTCCAAACGATGCTGAAGTTCTAGTGAATCTCGGCATTTGAGCAAGTTGAGGGCCGGGCGGCAGCTCGGCCCTCTTTTCTTGGGTCGTAAGAGGCTTTCAGGGCATTTGCCCTAACCCGGGGCGATGATTTGCGCGTGGCGGCGGACGGACTGCCGCCGCGAGCGGACGCCTCTGCCAGGCTCCGTCATGAGAGCTTTTGGGCAGGCTTTCCCGGAGGTTGGAGATAAAGCAATATTGGCGTATAATAAATCGTTCCCACAGTTGTTCACTTCAGCTTTTTCTGGAAACGACCGCCCATGCCATCGACGAAACCCGCTTCGGCCAGACACCATTATCCGCGCCATGCCAAAGCCCTCAAGGGCGACCTCAAGAGAGCGATTCCCACCAGTACTCTCCGGGACCTCCACGTTCTCTCCACCTGGCGCCACTTCCTGGTCCTTGGGCGCCTGCTGCTTCTTGCGGGGCTCGCGGTCACGGTCATCGCCCAGACCCAAGGCTGGCTCCCCGCAACCATGGCC
The DNA here is from genome assembly GCA_024278345.1 of bacterium. Classification (GTDB taxonomy): domain Bacteria; phylum CSSED10-310; class JAJRTK01; order JAJRTK01; family JAJRTK01; genus JAJRTK01. The sequence goes on from JAJRTK010000321.1 coordinate 30,981, forward strand.
ATGTTCGTCCTGGGCTTCGTTTTCTTCGATTTCACCATCCTTCTCCACGAAGTGGTCCACGAAGCAGTCTTTTCGAAGAGGAATCCCCGGCTCAATCGGATCCTGGGCCACATCTACGCCTTCCCCAGCGGAATGTCGGCCTCCCAGTTCACCCGCTGGCACCTGGATCACCACGACGAGCTGGGAGATCCCGAAGCGGACCCCAAGCGCCACCATCTGAGTCCCAAAAAGAACTCCCGTTGGCTCAAGGCGGCCTATTGGACCTTCTTGTTGATCCCCATCTACTTTCGAGCCGCACGGCAAGAGGTCTTGACGTATCCCGAGGACCTCCGGGCACGAATTCGCCGGGAGCGGACGATGGTCATCGGCGGGCATCTGCTCCTTTTCGCCTTCCTCTGGTGGATTGCCGGGCCTCGCCTGGCCCTCATGGCCCATCTATTGCCCTATCTGGTGGTCTTTCCCATGGCCTTCGCCCTCAACCGCCTGGGGCAACACTACGACATCGACCCGGGCGATCCGGCCCGCTGGTCGACCCGAATGAAGCCTTCTTGGTTCTGGGACTGGATCTTCTGCTGGTCAAACTACCATTTGGAGCACCACTACTTTCCCCGGGTCCCCTTCTACAAGCTGGGCCGTCTGAACCGTGAGCTCGGGCAATTTTATAAGGAGCGCGGGATCCCCGAGCGGACGTACCGGCAGCTCCTTTGGGGCTGGTTCGCGCGGAACGAGGAAGCCCACACTCGGTGGAGTGAACCCAAGCGTAGGGGAAACTCAGGAGCTCCCATCGGGAGGTGAAGGCCGGATGGCCAGTGGCTGGTCGGCGACGGCCAAGGTTGCGGCTTTCTCGCTTTCTTCTATCGACTGTTGGATCGCCTGGAGCTGTTCCTGGATGGACCGGGAATCGGGTAAGGGTCCCAAGATGCTGTCATCCTCGCGGAGGCACGCTTCCAAGAGCACGGCTTCTTCGGGTTTTCTGTCGGGGACGTTCTGAATGGCGGTGACGGAGTTTGAGATCCCCTTCATGATGTTGGTGATTTCAAAGGGAACGATGAACTTGGTGGCCGCGCCTTCTCCGAGTTTCTTGAGGG
>JAJRTK010000322.1 GCA_024278345.1 bacterium
AATTCGATACTCTTTTACGTTCTGCCGGCGCCTCGCGTTGCTCGGCGGTCGTCCGGGGACGCCGTCCCCGGTCCCCTGGCAAGGCTTCGCCCTGCACCCACCAGGGAGCTTGCTCCCTGGACCCACATTTTGTGCGCTGCGCGCCTTTTTCTTACGTTTCTTCAGTGTCCCGCCTTACGTGGATACCCGGGGGCTGAGAGTGAGGCAGGCCCTTGAAGCGGCCAGCGGTCGGAAGGCGGGGAACCGTCCATGCCATCGCGGCGACGCTTTTCGCGCTCGGCATCATCGCCATGGGCGGGTTCCTTCTTCGACGAAGGCGGATGGAACGGGCTCTTGCCCGGCCACACGAAGTGCCGGGCGTAGGCCTCCTCGACCTTGGGATCGCCGGTCTTGGTGAATCGGAGTCGCTGCTTCGGCCCCTTGCCCCAGCGCGCGTATGCCGTGACGGAGGGTACGAGCTTGAGGTCATGGGCGTGAAACCGGAGGATCCGCAGGAGCCTGGACAAGCGAGTGAGGTTGCAATCGATGACGGCCTCCAAGTAAGGCACTCGTCCCCGGCGCCAGTCCTCGACCCGCGACGAATCGAGCATTCCCATGGCGACCAGGACGTCGATGGGAGCCACTACCTTGCCGTGCGCCAGTAGCTTGTCCACGGCGGCAGCCACTTTTGGATGGAGCGGGTCATGGCGAAACGTATGGACGCTGACGGTCCGGTTTGACCGTGCGTGTCTGTGCTTCCCTCTTCTCTTCATCTCTCACCGTTTTTGCGCCCTGCGGCTTTTCGGAGGGTGGCCAAACCGATGACCGGTCCCGTGCCACAGCCGCCCTACATGCCGAAAGCCGGCGATCTTGCGGCCACCGGCTTTCCAAAGCAAAACTCCCCCGGACGGACTTGAACCGCCGACCCAGTGGTTAACAGCCACTCGCTCTACCGACTGAGCTACAGGGGATCACTTTCGATTAACGGTTTGGAGGGTAATCCATTTTTTGTTTAGGTGTCAAGAACCGGTTCGCGGCTCGCTCAATTGGCAGGAATTTTCTTTTGTTTGTTTACTGTTGCACTCCATGGGCAATTGTCTTTTGGATCTGGTAAGTTCGGTATTGCTTTTTGGCGCCCCCGAAAGGTTGGGATAGTCGCTTGCCCCCCCGAATCGTACAGCGCTCTCCCCGATGATTCGGGGACGCTGATTATCGAGGTTATGGTATGCTTCGACTTGCGACGTTGATCCAGGAGCTGGACATCAGCCCCAGTAGCCAGGGTCGGATCGAGCTTCTGACCAATTATTTGCTTGTGCTTCAAGATCCCGACGAGCTGCGGGTGGCCGTAGCCTGCCTGGCTCTTGCGGGGCGGAAGATCGAAGGGGGCGATCCCCTGTCGCAGTTTGGGGATGCTTCGGACTGGCTTCACCCGGACTCCTTTTCGAAGACTCACCCTGAAACGCCCTGTGGTCCAGCTTCCTCGATCCGGGCGGAGGCGGATCCCGTAAGGCTTCAGGCATCCGCCATCGCGGCGGGAATTGAGAAGATCGCCCGGCTTTTGGGGGCTCCCGCCGGGGAGAAGTCCCTGAGCTTGGGACGGCTCATGGATGTTGTTCGCCAGCTTTCCAGGGCGAACCATCCGGGGCTGGAGATGGAATTGCCCATCTCGCCGCTGGCGCCAATTGCTACCTCGATGCTGGTGCGCCTTCTGAGCATGCGGTCCCTTTCGGAGAATTGGGAAGAGGAGCTCCGCGAGGCGCTGGCCCGGGCAAGCCGACGACCGCTGCCGGAGGCCAGGAAAAGTCTCCAGGAGTCAGACGACCTGGCGGAGGCAGCGGTGGACCTGTTGTTGCCGGGGATTCTGGCGATCTAGCCGCTACCTGGCGGGCGGAGGATCTTTCGGCTTCGGTCATGGGTTGTGCCTTCGGTGTCTGTCGCTTGGGCCCGGCCATTCGGCCCCTTGCTCGGGTTTTGGCGGGGGATTGGGGTTTGATTTGCGAGTGGCCCGCAGCGGCTGCGAGGGACGGGAGCGGAATGCAACCCGAAAAAGGTTCTTCATTGCGGGGATCGACGGGCTAGAATCTGTTCTTTTCTGATCGCTTGCGTGCATTTGCGGGGTTTTTCTGGTAGAAAATCTTGGTCTTGGGGAGAGACGATGACGGTTGGCTGAGATCCGGTTTCCGGGAAGGGATCTGGTGATGAGGCGGGCAGAGAGGGGTCATGGCGCACCGATTTCCAATCAATGTGCTCTTGGTGGACGACGATCGGCAGGTGTTGAGTTCGATTTCGTCGGCTTTGGCGACTCGTGGTCTGACGAGTGAAGTTGCGGCATCGGGGGAGGAAGCTCTGGAGAAGCTGGGGGAACATGTTTTCGAGATGATGCTTGCGGACGTGTCGATGCCGGGGATGAGTGGGATCGAGCTTCTGGAGAGGGCGCGTCGGCAGTGGCCGGGGATGGCTGTTGTGATGCTGTCGGCGCATCAGTCGGTGCCCACGGTTGTGGAGGCTCTCAAGAAGGGTGCCATCGATTACTTGGTGAAGCCGTTCCGGCTGGAAGAGTTGCTCGTTCGGACGGAGAATGTGCTTCGGCATCGGCGTTTGGAGCAGGAGGTGGAAGAGCTCCGGGCGAAGATGCAGGAGTCCGAGGAGCGGCCCAAGAGGCTCATCGGGCAAAGCAAGTCTCTTCTGGCGGTATTGGAGCAGATCTCCATGGTTGCCCGAAATGACGTAGCGGTAGTGATTTATGGTGAAAGTGGAACGGGCAAGGAGTTGGTGGCGAGAGAGATCCACGATCAGAGTCCTCGGCGAGAGAAGCGGTTCGTGGTGGTGAACTGTGGTGCGCTGAGCGAAGAGTTGCTTCGGGATGAGCTCTTTGGTCACGAGGCGGGAGCTTTTACGGGGGCTCAGGCGCAGAAGAAAGGCCTTTTTGAGGTGGCGGATGGGGGGACGGTTTTCCTGGACGAGATTGGGGAGGTTTCCCACGGCGTCCAGGTGCAACTTTTGCGGGTGCTCCAGTCCCACGAGTTCACTCGGTTGGGTGGGACTTCGACGATTCACGCCAATGTTCGGGTGATCTCGGCGACGAATCGGGATCTGGCGGAGGAGGTTCGAAACGGTCGTTTCCGGGAGGATCTCTACTACCGGATCAACGTGGTGCCGATCCAGGTGCCGCCGCTACGGGAACGGCGGGACGACATCCCGTTATTGGTGAACCACTTTACGCACAAGTTCAAGGCGAGGCTTGACGTGCAGCCCGAGGGGTTCACACCCGAAGCGGTGGAAGCTCTGATGAGGCTCGATTGGGTGGGCAATGTGCGGGAACTGGAAAACAGCATCAAGCGGCTGTTGGTGATGCGGAATGATCGTTGGATCGACCCGGCGGCACTCCAGTCCATCACTGGGCTGACGGAGCCGCGGGAACCGGTGGGAAGCCTGCCGTACCGGGAGCAAAAGCGGAGGGTTCTTGAAGGTTTTGATCGAGAGTACCTGCGGAACTTGCTGACGCGGTGTGGCGGCAACGTGAGCAGGGCAGCCCAGGCTGCGGAGATTGATCGCAAGAGCCTGTGGCGGAAGCTCAAGCAGTATGGCCTCAACGCGGGGCAGTATCGAAGCCAGCTTTGATCCGACACCTCCACCGGCCTCGTTCCGCCAAACAGCAGCGCAGGGAAAACCCGAGGAAGCCATGTTCCAATCGCTACAGATCGGGCCTTATCGTCTTTCCGGCCTTTTGGGCCGGGGAGGCATGGGCGTGGTCTATCGCGGGGAGCATCGGGAGACCGGCAAGGTCGTGGCGCTCAAGACGGTTCGCGTTTTGCACGAGACGATGTTACAGGGCCTTCGCCGGGAAATCCACGCACTGGCACGGGTCTCGCACCCGGGCATCGTTCGCATTTTGGAGGAAGGTGTCCACGAAGGTGCGCCCTGGTATGCCATGGAGCTGGTGGAGGGGATCGATCTCAAGAGGTACTACGCCCGGTTGGTGGGGCAGCCTCTGGGGAAGGCCACCGCGATGGAGTCGAGTTCTTCGACTCGCCAGAAGACCCAGTCGATCCGGCTGGACGAGACGTGGAGCGATCTGCCGGTCCATGAAGACGGTTTTGAAGAAGATGAGGCATCTGGTTCCGCGGCGTCTGAAAAGAGCGATAGCAGCGAGCTGACGAGCCTCTACACCTCTTCTGAACCCTTGAAACTGGACAGGTCCGGGCCGGTGGACACGGGGGCCTCGAAGATTGAGGCGAAGAGGCAAGAGGCGCGTCAGGAGCCACAACCGAGCCTCCTGCTCGGCAACCCCGAGGCGGCGCGGGCGATCCTGACGGTCATTCGGAGGCTGTGCGCGACCTTGGCCTACCTCCATGGAGAAGGGATCGTCCACCGGGATATCAAGCCCAGTAATATCCTGGTGCGAAGCTACGGGACGCCTGTTCTTGTGGATTTTGGGCTCATGTCGCATTTTCGGGGGAAGCAGAACCGCGAAGAGCTGGACCTTGGGCGAGGACCCGCGGGGACAGTCATTTACATGGCTCCGGAAGCGATTTTGAACCGCTCTTTCGACGCTCGGATCGATCTCTATGCCCTGGGCTGCATTCTTTACGAGTTGATCACGGGCCGGCCGCCGTTCGTCGGCAAAACCCCCAAGGATATTGTGCTGGGGCATCTGTACATCGAGCCCCTTGCGCCATCTCAGATCGTGAAGCCGCTCCCTTCGGAGCTTGACGATCTCTTGCTTTCCTTGCTTGCGAAGCGGCCCAGGGATCGCCTGGGCCATGCCGGACGGATCGATTCGGTCCTTGCCCGGATGGGGGCGGATCCTCCATCTCCAGAGGCGATACGGCCACCTCGAGCCTACCTTTACCGGCCGGAGATCGTTGGACGGCGGCAAGCTCTCGCAGTGCTCAACGGACTTTTGACCAAGATCCATACGTGGGGGGGGCAGTTTTTGCTCGTCAGCGGAGAAACGGGAATCGGTAAGACCCGTTTGGTTCAGGAGTTTGCCCGGAAAACCTCCACGGATGGGCTGCCGACTTTCGTCGGCGAGTGCGCGCCTCCAGAGGCCCGTGCGTCGGAGGAAAAAATCGGGGGCACTCCCCTTTACCCACTCCGCCAGTTGCTCCAAGCCGTCGCCGACCGCTGCCGCGAGCACGGAGTTGAGGAGACGGAGCGGCTTTTGGGAGATCGCGGGCCTCTGCTTGCCCACTACGAGCCGGCATTGACTGGCCTTTCGTATTTAGATCCCCGCCCCGAGCCGGCGTCACTACCTCCCGGCGCGGCACGGCTCCGCCTGTTCGGTTATTTGATTGATCTCTTGGGAGCCCTTGCGGCGGAAAGGCCCGTGGTTCTGGCCATCGACGACCTTCACTGGGCCGACGAGCTCACCAGTGGTTTTCTGGAGTTTTTGGTGAAGAGCGGACGGCTCTCGAAAGTTCCGCTTCTTATCGTGGCAAGCTACCGTTCTGAAGAAAGAACTCCCGCCATTGAGCTCCTCCGCGGGCAGCGCACAGTCAAGGTTCTGGAATTGGGCCGTCTGGACGAAATCGGAGTGGGCGCCATGGTGGGAGACATGCTCGCCATGTCACCACCTCCCAAGCAGTTCGTCCGATTTCTTTCCCGTCAATCAGAGGGAAATCCATTCTTCATCGCCGAATATCTTCAGACAGCGGTGTCCACTGGCTTGCTTTACAGAGACGAACTTGGCCATTGGCAGGTGAAGGAAGAGACGGAAGATCCCAAGACCCTGGAGGCCATTTACGAGGCGCTTCCACTTCCAAGATCATTGCGCAAGCTTGTGGAAAGGCGCCTGGACATCGTATATCCCGCCGCGCGGACTCTTCTTGAATGCGCTTCGATCCTGGGCCGCGAGTTTCCCCAGGATCTGCTGATGGAGGTTTCGGGGCTGGATGAAGAGGTTGTACTGGGTTTGATCGAAGATCTGCGAACGCGGGCGGTCTTTGAGGAGCAGCGGATGGGCTCCCTTAGCTTCGTCCACAACAGGCTCCGAGAAGCCGCCTATGACAGGGTGGGAACCAGGCGCCGACGGGAACTCCACCGCCGGACGGCGGTAGCATTGGAACATCGGGGTCCCGCGAGTGAAGATGAGCGGTTGGCGAAGATCGGGCTCCACTGGCAAAGGGCTGGAGAAGAAGCCAAGGCCCGGCGTTGCTACTTGAAAGCCGCGAAGATTACCGTGGCTCACTACGCTCACAAGGCGGCCGAGGGCCTTTACCGTGCCTATCTGAGCATCACACGAGAGCCCACAACCGAAAGCGTCCTGGCTAGAAACGAGCTGGCCAACAGCGTCCTGGGAATCCAAGGCCGAAACGCCGAAGCCATCGAAGAGCTGACCAAAGCGTTGGCGGAAGCCGAGGAGATTGGGGATTCCGAGGCGCTGAAACAAACACTCCAAAATCTTGCCTTCTGCCACCGGACAACCGGCGACTACGAACAGTCAAGGGGATTCATCAACAGGGCACTTTCGGTGGCACACCTCCGCGCCGACCGCCGCTTCGAAGGCGCCTGCATCCACCACCAGGGAACTCTGGCATGGCTCCAGGGGGAGAACGAGGAAGCGGGACGGCTCTATCGGAGGGCCTTGGAGATCCTGCGAGAGGCAGGGGACCGCCAGGGAGAGGGCATGTGTCTCAGCAACCTGACCATCGTTCACTGGACGCGGGGCAACCTCGACGACGCTCGCAGGGTCGCCGAAGAAGCTCTTCACCTCAATCGGACGATGAAAGACAGACGCCTGGAAGGGGCGACCCTCAGTCATCTGGCAGCCATCCACTGGAGCCAAGGACGCCTTGAGCTGGCGCAACAGATCTCGGAAGAGGCACTGGCCATCCAGCGCAAGATCGGCTTCCGCACCGGGGAAGGAGAGGCCCTGACCAATCTTGCGGAGATCCTCCGAGGTCGGGGCCACTTGGACGATGCGAGAAAAATCGACGAAGAGGCCCTGTCCATCCACCGCGAAGTGGGAAACCGTCGAGCCGAAGGCGTGACCTTGGGAAACCTCGCGAGCTTCCACCACCAGCGCGGAAAGCTCGACGCAGCTCTCAATCTGTACCAGCAATCTTTGCTCATCCATCGGGAAATCGGCGATCAACGATACGAAGCATCGGCCCTGAGCCACCTTGGAAGCCTGGAGCGCGATCGGGGACGGCTCGATTCCGCCAGGCACCTTTTGAATGAAGCGTTGAGGCTCCACGGCAATGCCACCGATCAGTTGGACACCGCCTTTACCTTTTGGAACATGGCGGTGTTGGAACGTTGGAGCGGCGGCCCGCTCCACCGGGTACTCCAGCTCGTGGAGCAGGCGGAGGCGATCTTGCGCCGGTCGAGCTCCTTCATGCTGGCGCTCTGTCTTTGTGAACGAGGCCATGTCGTCCTCGCGCGGGGGCACAGCGGCCGCAAGCGCCTGGAAGAGGCCCAGTCCTTCGCCGGGAAATCGAACATCCATCCCGACAGTATGGCAGGCCGGGCGATCCAGAGGCTTCAGCGGGCAGTAGAAGAGTTCGAGGCAGGCGGCAAGCTTCATCAGGGCGAAGCGGTTTCAGAGCTGCCCCCGACTCTTTACCAGACCTTGGTCAACTCGGGGATTCTCCGTCGCTAGTTGTGCGCCTGCGGCAATCGTGGAGTGCCCGTCGCGCGACGGGGCACACACGCCCCACGATTGCGGCATAAAAGCCCCACGCGGTTTCGTCGTTTTTCTGCAATTATTGGCAGATTCGCCGGTGAGCGTAGGGCATTTTTGCCCCAGCCAAGGAATTTCTTTCTAAATTCACAGAGATGAGTGGCGTCGAGATAATCTTCGATTCTCCGTGAGTTATGTGGATCATGGGCCACGCCGCCACCATTCCCAAAAAGTGGTCTGGATCTTGCTAGCACTATTTATGCAAATCTGATTCAACCTGATGTTTATTGGAGAAACCCATGAATATGCCATGGTGGACCAGGAGTGGGCGGCGGGCGCGGGTAGAGTCCGGTTTGCCTCTCAAGCGGTTGGGTCTGGCGGTGAGCATGGTTCTGGGCGCTTTTGCGCTGGCGTTGGTTCCGGCCAACGGAGAAACCACGAGTTTCAGAGGGGAACAGGTCTCATCCCAAGAGGGAAAAAAATTAGAGTTCCTGGTTCGTTTGAACAGGGGGGCCGCGCAGGAAGTCGAGCAGTTCTTGGCGGATCACGATTTTGAGGAAGTGCCGGGAACTCCCAGGCTTCGGAAACGCGGGTGGATCCGAATTCGCAAAGTGGAGAGTCGAGCTGCCGAGCTGGTGATGCTAGAGCTGAAGCGGGATCCGAGAGTGCGGAACGTGGTGGTGGATGCGGAGTTGGAAGCGAGTGGCGAGATCGACTTGAGCGATCCGTTCGCCAATCGACAGTGGAACCTTGAGGCAGTGGGATTCAAGAAGCTTTTGAAGAAGCAGGCAGTTGGATCTGGGACGGTTGTGGCGCTGCTCGACACGGGGCTAACCCCAGGCCCCGATCTGCTGGATCTGTCGGTGTTACCGGGTTACGACGCGCTGAACGGCGACGATGACGCATCAGATGATCATCAGCATGGCACGTTGATGGCGTCGATCCTCGCGTCAGCGGTGGACAATGGCGTTGCCGTCGCCGGTCTCGCGTCAGGGGTCACGGTCCTGCCGGTGAAGGTCTTGGATTCGGAGGCGAACGGGCGAACTTCCGCACTGGTTGAGGGCCTCTATTTCGCGGCGGAGCAAGGAGCCCAGGTGGTCAACATGTCGCTGGCTTACCCGCCGGGCTTCTATCCCGGAATCGTTCTGGACGAGGCTTTGGAGGAACTTAGCGGCCTGGGCATCTTGCTGGTGGCCGCGACGGGAAATTGGGGCTCTGGAGTGGTTTCCTATCCCGCGGCCTATCCGGCGGTGATCGCGGTGGCAGCCAGTGCTCCCCGAGGCAGCGAAGATTCGGATGGCGAAGAGTGTCGTGATGATGACGGGGACGACGATGACGGGGACGACGATGACGGGGACGACGGCGAACATTGCGAAGATCATGGTGAAGATGGAATTGGCGGGAGTATCGAGGTCGCCAGCTACTCGAGCTTCGGGACGGCGCTGGACATCGTAGCTCCTGGAGGCGCCACGGAAGACGTGGATGGCGACGGACACGTGGACGGCATCCTGGGCGAGACCTTCAATTCTCAGTCTCCTCAAGATTACAGTGTTTGGGTCGTCGCCGGGACTTCCGGCGCCACGGTACATGTCACAGCGGCTTGCGCGGTGCTCCTCGGGGCGGGAGCCAACCCAAATGACGTCCGCTGGCTACTGGAATCCTCGGCCAAGGATGCTGGACCCGAAGGGTTCGACGTAGAAACGGGCACCGGCCATCTTCGGATCGACAAAGCCCTGAAAAAGTTTGAAAAAGGAAAGAGTCAAGCAGGAGAGCGCCCAACGAGTTCGGTAGAGCTTTTGGAAGAAACCTTGGGCGATGGCACCTGGCTCCGTGCCAAAGCCAGCCTCACCGTCACCAATGGCGACGGACACCCGGTAAAAGGAGCCTTGATCTACGGCCATTTTGCCGGAGCCGCCATGAGCAGCCATGCCGCCAAGACCGGCGATGATGGCCATGCGACGGTGAAATCCCTCCCCTATCCTGCGTCATTGCGAGCGGAGAATGACCTTCTTTTCGTGGTGGATCGGGTACTCGCCGATTGCCATGGAAACCCAATCGATCACGCCAATGATCTACGGCGGTGGATTGAGCAAGCTTATGAGCGATGGCGCCTGCATTACCGGGAGGATTTCCTCCAGCTTATCGAGGACGCCCTGGCAGCCAGGGAAGAACAACTCCAGCAGTTGCTCGCTTGGCAGGAAGAGTTCCAGGCCCCGCTTCCCGAAGAGCTTCAGTATCTAGACGATCTGGCGGACCCCCTGTCCACGGATTGGCTTTCCACTGCTCCGGGGCAGCTCTGGCTCACCAGAAGCAATGGTCAGGACTGGCTCTTCACGCCAGCGGGCCAAGATTGGCTGCTTTCGCCGTCCAGCCAGGACTGGCTTTTCACTCCGGCGGGCCAAGTCTGGATCTTTTTGCCGGCGGGCCAAGACTGGCTCTTCACGCCGGCGGGCCAAGACTGGCTTATTTCTCCGTCCAGCCAGGACTGGCTCTTCACACCAGCTGGCCAGGACTGGCTCTTCACACCAGCTGGCCAGGATTGGCTTTTCACGCCAGCGGGTCAGGACTGGCTTCTCTCCCCCTCCAGCCAAGACTGGCTCTTCACGCCGGCCGGCCAGTATCTCACGTCTCGGCCCACGGCTCACGACTGGCTATTGACCCCGTCTGGCCAAGACTGGCTCTTCACGCCGGCGGGACAAGATTGGCTTCTCTCCCCCTCGGGCCAGGACTGGCTTTTCACGCCAGCAGGCCAGGACTGGCTCCTCTCTCCCTCCAGCCAGGATTGGCTCCTCTCCCCTTCGGGTCAGGATTGGCTCCTCTCCCCCTCGGGCCAGGACTGGCTGCTTACCCCTGCCGGTCAGGACTGGCTCCTCTCTCCCTCCAGCCAGGACTGGCTCCTCTCCCCTTCGGGCCAGGACTGGCTTCTCTCCCCCGCGGGACAATTCTGGACAGTCACCACAACCGGTCAAGATTGGCTGCTATCCCCTGCTGGCCAAGATTGGCTCCTGTCCCCTCTAAGTCAGGACTGGCTGCTTACCCCTGCGGGTCAGGACTGGCTGCTTACCCCTGCCGGACAGGATTGGTTGCTGTCTCCCGCGGGTCAAGACTGGCTCCTCACGCCCGGCGGGCAATTGTGGGCGTTGGATCCAGTTCGCCAGGATTGGCTGCTCTCCCCTAGCGGCCAAGACTGGCTCCTCTCTCCCGCGGGACAGGACTGGCTCCTGTCTCCCGCGGGACAGGGGTGGTCTGTATCCCCTCTGGTTGAGGACTGGTTGCTGCCCCTTGCCGGGGAAGCCTGGCTTGCGGCAGACCAGGGAATGGACTGGCTACTCAGCCCGGCTGGCCAGTCCTGGCTCGGCACCGGACCAGGACTGCTTTGGAGCCAAAGCCAAGCGGGCACCGACCTCCTGACGACACCGGGAACGGCAAGCATCGTCTTGTCGCAAGCCTGGTGAGGTTCCGGCCAACGCACGGGTTGCCCCTCGAAAGAGTTCAATAGACGCGACAATAACCCGAGCGTTGACCGGTTTCCTCGCCAGACCCTTCTCCCGGTAAAACTGCCCTCCGTCGGCGCAGAAGACCGGTCACCGCTGATGAACAGACCCCTCTCTCGACGCCCTCATGCACCCTGGCAGGACACTGCCACGCCCCAAAGCAACTGCTGACAGCCAGCTCCCGCGACCCACTGCTTCGCCACGATCCGCCTCAAAAACACCGGGGCCAACCCGTCAAGGGACACTGTGTGGCAAAAGGTCAGCTCTTCGCGGGATCAGGAATCGGTTCCAGGAGAAGAGCGCGAACCGGGGAGGCTTCGACACCGGACAACCGAAGAGGAAGTGCCATGAACTCGTACTGTCCGGCGGGAACTCCATGGAGATTCAGCGCAACGAAAACCGGCAAGCCAGCCCGCGCCAAGATCGAATGGGAAGGATAGGAAGAGCCGCCCACCGGATCCAGGCTATAGCTGTCAAACCCCACCGATCGGGGCGCTCTTTCCACTATTGCCCTCGTGGCCGAGGGAAGAAGACTCACGGACGGAAAAACGGAACCCTTCCGCTCCCAAAAAAGAGAGTTGTCCGTCTTCAACAGCAGGTGGAATCTTGAAGGAACTGACTGGATGAGCTCAGAGATATCAGAGGAATGGATTTCCCTCAGGCCTGTGAGATCGAAGACCACCGCCGTGCCGAAAAAGGACTCCAGGGGTAGTTGGTCAAGAGTTTCTCCCGACCCGATAAAATGGGCCGGAGCATCAACATGAGTTCCCACGTGGCAATGAAGAGAAAGATGGGAAACGGTCAGGGCATCTCCTTTTTCAATCTCTTGGATGCGCCGAATTTCCGGCTTCGGATCGCCGGGATAGACAGCGGTCTCTTCCGAAAGCTCCAGAGTCAAGTCATACAATGCACGCATGGCCAATCTCCCGAAATCGTGTAAATCGAACCATCCCATCTTCCATTATAAGGGGAATCGCGGTGAACCGAACGGTATTGCTTCTTTTGGCAGCTTCCGCGCTGCCAATCTTGACCCCGGCCACGGCCAAAAGCGACGACAAGACCAGGACCATCCACTTCCAGACCACCGATGGCGTCACGATCTACGGCGATCTCTGGGGAAGCGGCACGCGAGGTGTCCTTCTTGCCCACGGCGCGGTCTTCAACCGGACGAGCTGGCGCCCCCTGGCTATCCAACTTGCCGACGCGGGTTTCCTGGTCCTGGCCATCGACTTCCGGGCTTATGGCCAGTCCGCCACCAACGGGGATCCAAGGGCACTTTGCGAAGATATCCTTGGAGCGGTCCTGACTCTCAGGAAGGCCGGAGCCAAGTCCGTCCGCGTCCTTGGCGGGAGCATGGGTGCCGGCGCAGCCGCCAACGCCGCATCGCGGAAACCGAAGGCCATCGACAGCATGATCTTGCTCTCTCCTCCCCCCATCGACGCACTGCAAGAGCTTCCCATGGCAAAACTCATCGTCTGGAGTCAGGGCGAACGCCTATCCGACCCGCTCTCAAGAATCTTCAAGGCCATCCCGGAACCCAAGCAAAGCCTGATACTTCCAGGATCGGCCCACGCCCAACACATCTTCAAGACGGATCAAGGACCGGTCCTCACCAGGGCAATTCTAGAATTCCTTGGCCCGGCAACGGGAAAATGACTGGCGGAGTTGGGAGCCACCAGGGCCTTCGCCGGCAGTCTCCGCCTGTGGCGGATCGGGTGGGCACGGGGAGGGGCCCGGGGCGATCACGGGCGAGTGGCGGCGGACGGACTGCCGCCGCCGGGAGCGGAACACAACCCAATGCCCGACCTTGAACCTACGGCTCCCGCTTGGCAAGGGCTTGACCCACATACTCGGTCAGCTTCGGATCAAAGCTATAGCCACGGTGAGCGACAAACTCAGGTTCTTCCCGGTACATGCGCCGAAGGGATGCCGTGATCCCTGGGTCACCGCCGGTAAACTCCTCCACGAGCCCCTTCCAACGCAAAGCCAACGCCCACACCTTCTCACTGGCCGGATCCGAACCCTTCTCCATCTCCGCCCTGACCTCCGCGATGAGCTTCGGCCACACCCGTTGAGCCTGTTCGATCTTCTCCTGACCAAGAAGCTCACCTCGCTTCGCCAAAGCCTCCAACTGCTCTTGTGTGTAGTACTTTTCCATGTTTCGCGTCTCCTGCATCAACCGGAGGAAATCCTCCGTGCTCACCTCTCCCCCATCTCTCAGGGAACCCCAAACCCCAACGCCCGAAAAGAGAGGATCTGCTGCAATCGGACAATCTCCTCCCGCCCATACAGCCGATACCCGCACTCCGTCCGCGCACGCGGGCAAAGCAGCCCGATCTCGTCGTAGTAGCGCAACGTCCGAACCGTGACGCCCACGCGCCTGGCCAGCTCGCCAATCTTCAGAACCATCTGACACTCTCCATCGACTCTGGCCAAGACTTTCCCGGCCCCAATGGGATCCATAATCCCTGACGTAACGTGAGGGTCAAGAGGTCGGGGAAGGTAAATTGACTTTTTTCGGTACGCGGCTCCAAGGGCACGTTCACGATCTGCCACCACTTCTTCCAATAATCTCTCAGTCCGCCCGGCAAATGGGATCGCCCACGCGAATCTCACCACCCCGCGCCACCTCGCCATAAACGCCACCTGCCCAATCCCCGGACAAGGCCTTCCGCAAGCCGGGAAAAACGGCATCCATCACGTAGCAAGGCGTTGATTCCCCAAGAACCCGGAGCTGACAAGAGCCGATCTTCAGGACGCAACCGCGGCTCCCGGCCAAAGAGAATCCGCGAATCAGCAAATTGGCCCGGCGTTTCACGGGATCGAGCTCCACGTCAAGGCGCTGGCACGCATCCCGCCAAAGCTCAGCCTCCAGGAGCGTCACCTGCCGCTTCCCCCCTTGCTCCACATTGCCGGCGATACCGCCACCCTCCACGAAAATGACCGAATCCCGCGCCTCCATGGGTTCCCGGTGCTCCCGCTTGATCCAAATCGCTTCGACTCGCCCCACTTGCTTCTCCATCGCTCCCTCGTTCTTACCAGGTTGGACAATTCTCATCTTTCGGGTTGCATTCCGCTCCCATCGGCGGCAGTCCGTCCGCCGCTGTCCGCCAGGTTCACCGCTGGTTACGGCAGACGTTCCGCCGAGTTCTTCCAACCGCTCTCCAGAAGCACCGGAAGACCTTTTCCAAGCAGATGAACCCGGGCAGCCGCCGCCCTGGAAGGAACAATAGCCAGGAGATCTTCCGGTCTGGCGTCGGAAAAATCAAGGTCACCGTGACAACGCCATTCGCCTTCCCGGATCCGGTCGCACCGGGGCGGCTCGTACCGCTGGAAACGAAACCGCTGCTCCAAGGAAAGCTCCCCGTAGGCGGATCGGGGCAGGTGGAGAACCGGCAAAAACCCCTTCCTTCGGGCATAATCCTTCCGAAACCCCACGGCATAAGGCAGAAAGTTCCGGCGGCAAAGACTCCGATCCCAGGCGGCAATGCCCCGGATCTCCCATGGAGGCCGATCAGAAAAACAACAGACGCGGTGCTTCCCCCGAATCATCTTGGAGCTGGCCCGGATCCGCTCCTCGCCCAGGATGCGCAAAAGGGTGTCCAACGCCGTGTGGGCCGAGGAAGGATCGCCGGTCACCAGGGCTTCCAGGTATTCGCCGACGGATTCTCCGGGCCAGGGGCCAAAATGCTCCCTGGTGTAGTGGTAGATGTAATCCGCGGGACGCGGGCCGGGAAGCGCGGCGGGACCGGCAGCATGGCCTTGGTCATCGTTGGTGCCTTCGGCAGCTCTCGCTGTCGCTCGGACCCGGCCACCCTGCAGAATCTCAGGCGCCGCCCCGGGGCCTCCGGCCCTGGAACCCGGCGAAGGCTCCGCCTTCGGACCTCCACCGGAAGAAGGCTCCAAGCGCGCGGGGGCAACCGGGAGCGCCCCACGGGGAGCAAGCTCCTCCGCGCCCCGGATTTCGACGGCCAGATCGAGTTCCACGGGTGTCCATTCAAGGGGGGACAGCTTTGCGGTCGTCCGGGGACTCTGACTGCGGTGCTGGCCTTCGGCCATGTTCTCCGCTTCACTCCGGCTCGCTCCTGCTCGCCGGGCGGTCGGCCGGGGACTCTGTCCCCGGTCCCCTGACAGGGCTTTGCCCTGCACCCACCAGGGAGCTCGCTGCGGACCCGTTGCAATTGGAAGGCAACGAGTTCCCCACCCACGTGGTTGGGCGCTTCGCGCCTGTTCTTTTCTTTCTATACTGTCCCGCTTGAAATGGATACCTAGCTCCACCGGGCCCTGGCGGAGAAGTGCCCGGTTTCCCGCCGTGGCGGCGCCGCCGCGATCCGGACAGCAGACCACGCGCCGGCCCTCCCGGAGCCTTCTTTCCAGGAGTCCGAACCAGACGCCGCCGGCCCGGATCTCAACGCCACACACGAGATCCGCCAGACCGTCCACCACCCGGTCCCGTTCCCGCATCCGGGCGGCGCGGGATGCCCTTTTCGTGGTGGAAACCCGTCCATCCCCTTCTCCCCGCGCTTCCGGAGCAATGAGAAGGGTCTTCCCGAAGTCCAAGAATGCCCCATAATCCCGATGCCAAGCGGCCCGTTTCGCCTCTGAAAAATCCTCGGGCAGCCGTTCCATAACCAGGATCAGGGGCCGGCCTTCCCGGATCGCCACCCAGGCGGGAAGCTCGTAGATCAGGGATCCCAGGCTGGAGACCAAGACGCCAGAAGAGAACTCCTCGCAGTCAAGCGCCGCCAGAGTCGAGCGGAGCCAGCGGCTAGAAGGGCCAACGCGCCGGGCCTTCCGGGAGTTCACCACGGCGTGGGTCGCCCCTGCCAAGATCTCCAGCGGCCCGCACCAGCGAATACGGACGCCCAGGGATTCCCGGATCCCGTGAATGCGCTCGTTTTCCAAGTCTTCTATCCTCCCGGAAGGCGATGGGGGTATGCCGGAACAGCGGATGGAATTTAAAGATCGATCCTGGAAATTCTGGCGGCGCCACCATCAAGGCCGCCGCCGCACAAATTTCTTGGCACTCTAAAGAGCGTGAACGTCATCTGGAGAGTATCCACGCAAAGCGGGACACTCCGGGAATTGGGAATCGCGAGCGGCAGGGGGCGCCTCACTCCGCTCGGCGGGTCACGTTTGCGTGACTCGAAGGGTCACGTTTGCGTGACTCGAAGGGTCACGTTTGCGTGACTCGAAGGGTCACGTTTGCGTGACTCGAAGGGTCACGCTGCGCGTTACCCGGCGGTCGTCCGGGGATTCCATCCCCCATCCCCTGGCAGGGCTTCGCCATGCACCCACCAGGGAGTTACCTCCCTGGACCCACGTTTTTGTACGCTCCGCGTCTTTTCTTGGTTTTGTTGCGTGTCCCGGCTTAGGTGGATACCCTGTTTCCTTGCTTGTCCCGCTTTGCGTGGATACCCTGGACATTGAGGCCCCCGAGCTCTACCTTGAAGGCATTGTTCATCGTACGATCCACCGCGCCATAGAGACGACGTGTATATCACTTGTCTGATTGCGGCAAAATGGGGCCTGGCGCACCCTTTCCATACAGATGGATGGATCAAACGATGAACAAGGCCCCTTTCGGCACTGGACCGGCTCTCCACCGCCGAAAAGCTCTCTTCCCAGAAAAAGCGCAGGCCGCCTCTGGCCCCCGGGTCGCCTCAGACGAAATTGACTTCGGACCTGCCTCCACTCCTTGCCGGGGAGCTCTATCCATAAACTTCCATACCTCCCCTGGCAGCGGGGGAGTTGAGTCAAACTTCCAGATCGAATAGACGGAACCTATCAGATCCGGTTGACAACTTCACCGCTGGGGCGGGGCTCCTTCCCGGCTCCGTGCAGCCCAGAGGGCGCTACACCGGCAAGATGCCGGTGCCACCGTTTCGGCGAAGAAAATTGTAAAGCAAAAACACAACAATTTGATAGGTCCCGTCTACTCGATAGTGAACCTCCGAGCGAGCTTTTCGAAGGTCAGCCGGAACCGAGGCGGTGCCGGAGTGGACAGGCAAACAGTGGAGATGTTCACGGGAGATGAGGAAAACAAGCTCCGTCGTCTGCAGCAGGAGCTGCGGGAGG
>JAJRTK010000323.1 GCA_024278345.1 bacterium
AGGGGCCAGATCAAGATTGTCAGCGCACCTCCACCAAGGGATAAACCATGACAAATGGCTCAAGAGGAGCACAAATCTTGGTGGTGCTTCGGCCTTAGGGCAGTGGAGAGTGAGAGCGGCGGTGATGGCGAACAGCGGCGGACGGACTGCCGCCGATGTGAGCGGAACGCAACACGTAGAAAACAAAGGGTTTGCCGACAACCCCGCCCTAAAAGAAGAGCACGTCCCGAATCTTACCCCTCAAGCCACGTAGGTAGCGGAATCCTTCTCGCCCCCCTTTAGCCCCCGTACCGAGCCGGGAATGGCTCCCGCTGGCCCCACCGGACCACGCCTGGCTCCTGGACGACCTGGAGGCCCAAACCTCGGATCGCGAATCGCAGCCTGTTCCGCCTCCTGATCCGCCACCTGCTCCAACAACTCCCGGGAAGTCTCAGCATTCTGCCCCTGCTCCGAATCGGAAAAATTCTGGCGGCCTACGACATCCGATCCAACGTCCAGGCGATTCACCTCCAGCCCCTTGGCCTGTAGCGCCTTTTCCAGCTCCTTGACGTTCTCTGTCAGCAGGTTTCTGGCATCTGCAGCATCGGCTGTGAACGACACATCCAGCTTGCCATCCTTGCCAACCTTGATGGAAAGCTCAATCCCCTCAAGGCGACCGCTTGACATGGTCAAGCTCATCTCCGCGCCACCCTTCACCGTTGTCCGCAATCGGACATTGCTCACCATATTCTCGACCTTACGGACGATTTCCTTGATTTCCGCCTGACTCATGCGCTGGGTCTGTTGCACACTCTCCGCACGCTCAACCCGACTCTGGAACTCTACCTGAGAAGGGGGCACAATGTTCGGCTCGACAACCGGAGAAGCCTCCTTGTTCTCCCCAACACCCTGGCCCGAATCTTCAAGCTTGTCCGCTGTCAAAGCTGCATCTGAAACAACATCCCCCACTCTTGGCTGGGCCTCCAAATCGATCTTCCTAGGCCCCAACAAAGGCTTACTGTGAGCCTGCATACGAAGCTGAGGCATGTTCTTTTTGGCACCCCGCCGGAAACCCGCGGGCAACGGTGCTCCAGGCGATGGGGGCGAAGTCCGGAGAGGCCGGGCAAACAAAGATCTCTTGCTGGCACGTTGGGCCGACATCGCGGTGCGCAACGCTGCTCGCCGGCCACCTGCCTGCGCCAAGAGTTGCTTGGGCAAAAGACCTCGACTTCCCACAGTCCGCGCCATGCCAAGCAGAGGCTTCTTGGGACCCTTTCCAGCAAGCCCCTGATGGAGGACTCCCGGCCTCTTGAACGGCGTGTCGCCCCGAACGGTGGGCCGAGAAGATCGCGGCAGACGGTGACCGCCTCCACGAATTCCTCGCCCCCCGGACATGGGACCCCGCAGCACCGGGTGCTTGCTCCGGCCACCAGGCCCCTTTGCTCCCCAACCCTTGACACCAATCCCCTTCCGCCCCACAAGACGACCGCGACGGCCGGCTCGAAGGCGCCTCTTGCCACCTTCCGAACTCTTTTTCTCTGGCTTATCATCATCGCCACGGCCATCGCGATTCCCTGCACCCTCCCTGGAACCGCGGTCCTGAACCTGGCTGCGGGCCGATTGTTGAAGCTGCACGCTCTCAAATGCCGAGGAACCGGACTCCGCCCCCGCTGCGGACTGCTCCGAACCTGTCCTCCCCAGCGAATCCCTGAACTTACTTGCCGATTCCGGATCGCGAGTCTGCTGCGCCGAGTACGACCGTTGAGTCGTGACCGATGGTGACTGTGAAGCTGATACTTTCGTCATCTGAAATCGCCCCCAAAGCGTTCTAACGATTTTTGTTAAACATGAAGATCGTTTGGGCGACGTCTTCCGCTGTCAGTTCTTGCTTGCGCTGGATCTCTTTCTTCGCCTGGATCTCCCACTTCTCCCGGTGCTTCTCCAACGCCTTGAGCTCCTTAGACTTCTCCAAGAGCACTTCCCGTGCCGCATCGACTTCCAGTTGCTGCCGCACCACCGCCTGCTTTTGGGCTACAATGAGATCATCCATCGCCCGGATTTCTTCCGCCATCCGATCAAGAAAACGGTACTCTTCTTGGATGGTCTGAACGGTCATCTTACCCTGGCGCATCTCCTGAGTGAGCTCATCCCGCCTCGCTAAACGAGCTTGGATCTTCTGCCGCTTCTCCTCTTTGAGCTCCTCAAGTTTCTTCTCTTCCCTCGAAAGCTTCTTCTGCTCCAAGACCATTTGGTCTTGCGCTTCTCTTTCCGCTCTCTCGCGCATATCCAAAAGCGTCTGGAGTCGATACTTGGGGAGTCGCATCTTGCAGTCTCCTAACTTGCAGGCTCAATCTCACGCTACCCGGGGAACCCGTCAGATTCCGGCGATTCTATTGTCTGCTCCACCATCACCGAAGCGGCAGCACAAGTACACTGCCTGTGCAAACCTGACCGACATCCCAACCCCATCATTCCACATTATCGGCATCTTTCGGAAAAGAGTGCGCATTCACGCCACCCCACCCTACATCGAAGCTTTAATCCCCGCCCGGTCTCCCTTGGAATCTCAGTTGCGGAACGCCTTCAGGGCATAAATCCCAAGAATCTCCTGCTCTTCTTATGGTTGCGGTCCGCTCCCGTCGGCGGCAGTCCGTCCGCCGCCGTCCGCCTCTCATCGCCCTGGATACAGGCTTTGAGCCGAAAAAACATGCCAGAGCCCAAATCTCTCAAGACCGCCCCTACATGGCGTCGAACCAAGAAACGACGAATCGGCCTTCCCTCCGCCAAAGAAGCCAGAAAACCCCGAAGGCGGAGCACTACCGCCTCATTCCTCAAACATGTCGATGAGACGCTGGACCGATTCCTCGAAGATCGGCTTCTCGTGAAGACCCTGTTTGAGGTAGGTTTCCACCTCCTCGATCTTGTCGATGGCGTGATCGACCTTCGGATCATTACCATACTCGTATGCACCAAGCATGATGAGATCCCGGTTCTTCTCATACGTCGATAGAACCTCCCGAAGGTTGCCAGCAGCCTTCTTGTGCTCGGAAGTGGCAATAGAGTTCATCACCCGAGACAAGCTGGGGGGCACATCGATGGCCGGCCAGTGGTTTCTGGCCCCGAGCGCACGGTCGAGGATGATATGGCCATCAAGGATCCCTCGAACCTCATCGGCAATGGGCTCGTCCATATCCCCTCCAGCAACAAGAACGGTATAAAGGGCTGTGATGGAGCTGATATGGTTATTGCCAGTCCTTTCGAGTACCGAGGGAAGCATCGCAAAAACAGACGGCGGGTAGCCTTGGCGGGCTGGGGGCTCGCCCGTAGCAAGGCCGATCTCCCGCTGGGCACGGGCAAGGCGCGTAGTGGAGTCCATCAAGAAAAGGACCTTGACTCCCTGGTCACGAAACCACTCCGCGATAGCCGTCGCAACAAAGCAGGCTTTGAGGCGCTCCAAAGAAGGGCGATCCGACGTGGCACAAACCACCACGGATCGAGCCATCCCTTCAGCTCCCAGAGACTCGTGTACGAAATCCATCACCTCGCGGCCCCGCTCGCCCACCAAACAGACCACACACATTTCGGCTCCGCAATTACGAGTGATCTGCCCCATGAGGGTAGACTTGCCCACACCACTCCCTGCAAACAACCCTACCCGCTGCCCCTCTCCCACGGTAAGCAACCCATCGATCGCCCGAATCCCTATGGGCATCGGCTCCGCAATCGGCTTGCGGGTAGTGGGATCTGGCGGAAAACGGTCTACGGGCCACTCCATCAAATCGAGCTGGTCCCAATCCTCCATGGTGTAGCCTTCGGCAGGAAGCATCGGTTCACCCAAGCCATTCAAAACCCAACCCCGAAGAGCTTCGCCAACCCGAATCGAAAACGGCTTGCCCGTAGGCCGAACTTCCGAATCAAGGCCCAACCCCTCCGGAGGCCCAAAAGGCATGAGCAAAGCTTGATCGTCCTTGAATCCTACCACTTCCGCAACCAGCGGCCGTGTCCGGTGATGACTCCAGATCTCGACGACTTCCCCCATTCGCACACCGGGAACTGCCGCCTTGATGATCAGCCCAACAATCTCCGTCACCCGCCCCTTCACCTTCACTGGGGAGAGCGCCTCGAGGTTGTCGAGATACTTCAGAATGTTAATCGAGTTCGCATGTCCCATTTCGTCTTATCCGACGTCCCTTCCAAGAAGAATCTGAGTGATCTGCTCCAACTGAGTCTCGAGTTGGGCATCGATGGTCCCAATCTCAGTTTCGATCACGCAGCCCCCTCGCTTGATCGACGGGTCACCCCGAAGATCAATGTCTTTCGCCCTGCCAAGCCGTGCGATGAGCTGCGGCTTTGCAATCTCGAGATTCTTGAGGTCGGTGGGATGAACCCGAACGTTGATGTCCCGCTGCTGGCGAACCGTCTCCAAGGCACTTCCCACAATGTGGGCGATCTCGTCTTGGTTGTGGTCCAACTCGTGCCCGACAATTTTTTCCGCAACGCGAAGGGCGAGCTTGATGAGCTGAGGCTCGGTCTCTCGAACCAGCTTGTCCCGTAACTCTCTAGCCTCTACCAAAAGCCGAGTCGCCTGCTCGGCTCCCTCCTCGTATCCTCTCCTCCGAGCTTCCTCCATTGCCGCATGATACTCCTGTTTCGCCCGAGCTCGAATGGCATTGGCGTCACGCTCGGCCTCCGCAATGATCTGGCTAGCACGACCTCGAGCGTCATAGACTTCACTGTCGATGATGCGCTCCGGTCGTCCACGAGAACCCCTTGGAACCCGAGGCGGCCCCCCCGAAGAACTCGGGATGTTCCCTTTCAATATCTTGGCCATGCAGCTTCTCCCGCTGATGACTTGTCCGGCACCGTCAAGGCGCCGGCGCCACCACTCTATGCTTCACCATGGAAGCGAAGCAAAAAATTACATTCTTTCCATTTCGGATCGATCCTGCCCGAGGCAGCGAGCTTGTACACGCAAGCTACGATGAAATCTTGTAGCTTCAACCTCTGTTTCCTATCGAGAGGCGGCTGGTTCTCGAACTCCCTCAAATAAGCAAAAAGCATCTTTCCAAGCTCTCTATCCAGCTTGTAGCAGATGTGAGCCCCCATTTTGGGGTGCTCTGGCGCCAAACATTCTGACAGCTTCATCAAACCGGCTTCCTTGAAAAGCCAACCTTCCCTTGTACTGGCAATCTCCAACGTAAGAATGCTCTTTTGCGCCCGTTTTACGTCCTCCGGACTCATCTCATCAAGGCCCCGGACGGCCTCTAAAAGCAATCGCTCGTCTCGCGCCGGCATCCGCTTACAGAGCTTTTGCAAAGCACGGGGATCAACCCCCTGAAATGCCACGGCAAAAAGTCTTAACCCGACCTCCCGCACAAGAGTCTGGAGATCCTGCCCGTCGAGGTTTGAAATGCTGCGAAACATGAAGTTTCTCGACTCATCCCCCCCGCCAACGGCCTCAAACTGCCTCAAAAAAATGCGGAGCAAAAGTCTGGCCATCCGAGGAACCAAAGGTTCGAGCTTTGGCAGACGAAGCAGTAGCCCTTTGGGAAGGTAGGCCGTCAGCCCAACCTTGATAAGGTCGGGAAGGGCATCAAGAATCCTCGCGATGATGTGAGGAGGTTCGCGCTGAAGAAGCTCCGCAAGCCACTCGGTGTGAATCGTCGATAGAAGATCTTCGGACGATTCACTGGAAATGAGCGACTCGAGCTCGCTGGTGACGACCGTTGCTAATCTGTCGTCGGGCAGCGAAGCGAAGCGCTCTGTCTCCTCTGCCAACAGAACGGCATCGGGCTCAGGCAAATACTGGTAAAGAGCTGTCGCCTGCTCCGGGGAGACAAGGAGAGCCAACGCCATGAGCGTAGCATCCTTGTCCCCTAACCTTGGCGATAAATTCTGCAAGGAGACCCCCTGAAGGAAAAGCTGGAACAGTGGGTAACCGGACTTCTCGCATCAAACTCGGTCACCGAACCGGCTAGGCTTCATGATCACCCAAACGACGAGGCGAGCTTCCCTGCCACACTAACTTTTTCGCCGCTTCTGGAGGGCGGCGAGTTTTCTTTTGAGCGTCGCCGCCTGGAAGAACGCGACAAACCACAACACAAGGAGTATTAAAACGACCACTCCCAAAACAGCACCACCAATCACGACTCCCCGGTAGGAGTCACGAGCAATCTTGAAGGTGCCAAGGGAAACCAACTCCGTATTGTCGGCCAATTTTTCTTTGTAGGTTTCCTTACACTGCTCAAAACTCATCCCGGTTGCTCCGACGGAACCATCACCGGCGGCGGCTTCCACCACGAACGGAGAAATGGGCTTGGAAACGACAGTGATGTCGTCCATCCCCTGAAGCCCTTCAACGGCACGCCAAACCAATTGTTTGATCTCGAGATCGCTGTAGGGTTTCTTGTCCTTGGCATCGGGGATGTACTTTAACAGGATGGATGCCGTCGGCCGAGGTGCTCTGTTGGTACCGTCCTTGGAATCATCCCGAAGGACATCTTCCTCGGGCAAGACGACGTGAACATGCGCATCGACCACACCGTCGATAGCCTCCAACGTCATCTCTAACTCACCGGTCATCGCGTGAAGAAACTTTGCCTTTTCTTCATACTGCCCGGGGATGAGCCCGCCAGGCGGGTAGACAGCCTCGATACCATGCCCTGGCTTCCTTGGCAGCCCGTACAAGTCGAGGACCTGAAATGCGGCGCCAAGGCGCTCTTTCTCCACAAGCACCTTCCAGGTGGGATTCCGATCCGATGGCTCTAGCTCTTTTTCCGCCGAGATGCCCGCCGCATTCAAACGGACGATGAACTCGTTGGCCTCTTTCTCCGACAGCTTGTGGTACAGCCCCCCCTTACTACACCCGATGACCGCGAAAAGAAGCCCCAGACAGAGCAAACGAGGCCCGCCACCAAAGACCTGCCTCTTCACTCCACCATTACCATTCAGTTCTCGCGCCATCACCGCTAGCACTACTCACCTCGCTCCCAGTTCGTTTGGTTGTTCCGAATTAGCACTCCGCAAACCCAAGATACCATTGACTACAGAGCTATGCACGTTCTCGTAAAATCGGGACCTATCAAACCCGGTTTACAACTTCAGCGTTGTGGGGAGGCTCCTCTCTTGTCCGTGAAGCCCGTACGGCGCACAGGCAAGATGCCTGTGCGCACGGTTTTGGCGGGAAGAATTGTAAAGCAGAAACACGACGATTTGATAGGTCCCGTAAAATCAAACCTACGGGTTCCATCCGGGAAACAGCTATATCGAACCAGCCAGAACGACAGCAAGACCCCCCACACTCGGTAAGGAGTCTTGTCGATCTGGAGTCCCATGTCGATGTTGATTATACCTGCGTCGACATCGTCTTCTTGACGCCATCTGTCGTCTTTTCGACAATCTTCGTCACCATCTCCAGCTCATGGGTGTACCGATACATTCCCGTCTGCATTGCCATGAGCTCCTGGGGACTGAACTTTTTTCCACTGGTGGCCATTTGCATGATTTTATCCATCTTGCTCTGACCCTTCACCACGTTGGTGATCAGCTTTTGCATCGAACTCTTCTGAGTCTCTTTGATGCGGGTACGAGCCTGGACGCGCTCCTGGGCCGCTTGAAACTTCTGGCGGGCCTGCACTTGTGTAGCTGCCTGGGGCGGCTGCTGCCGCGTTTGCATGACTTTCTGAAATTCGGAAATCCGATTGGCTTGCTTAGTGACGGGCTTTTGGATCTGACGCTGGACAACCTGTTGATTTGCTTGGTGCTTAACCGCTTGGCTGGCGGCTGCTCCAACTCCGGAAATCGGCAATGCCATAATAGTTACCTCCTGTCATTCGAACCGGTGAACTCGTGACGACGTAAAAAACTCGTTTAGCGGACTGGCTGATCTACTTATCGGCTCTTTGGCTCTTTTTGTTTCGTCGATGAATCTGCTCTGGCACCTCGGTCCCCAGTTTCTTGGCTACCAGACGTTGAAGTTCTCGGACTGCGCGAGAATGGAGGCGAGACGCCCAAGACTTGGACAACCCCATTTTGTCGCTGACCTCCTGGAGAGTTAAATCTTTGAAATAGTACATCTTGATGACGGTTTTTTCCTGTTGGGGTAGCTCCTCTATTGCCTCGAGCACGGCGGCACGGCTCTCCCCCATCTCGCACGCGGCTGCGGGACTCGGCTCCCGTTCGTCTTCAATCTGCAAGGCCTCGGCCGTCTCAATAGACGTGATGAAGATAGGAACCAATCCCGCCACGGTTTGCGTCAACGCCACAACCTCGGCGTCAATGGAACTTCCACCAAGAGGAGGGCTGCTTCCTGAGAGAGTCGACAGATAGTGATTGGCCGCCTCCTGAAACTTCTGGCGTGCATACTGAGAGCGAGAAAGCCAACCCATCTCCCGCAGACCATCGTAAATCGCCCCTCGAATCCGGTAATAAGCAAAAGTCTTGAAGTTCGCCCCCACCTTGGGATCGAATCGGTCTGCCGCTTCTATCAGGCCAATTTCCCCATGCAAAACAAGATCTTCGTAGTCGATGTGAGAGGCTACCGTTTTTCTGATTTTCGATGCGATGGAACGTACGTAGGGCCGGTATTGCTCAACGAGTTGGTTCCTTGCCTTCAGATCTGGCGCACGACTCGCCATCCGCATCGTTTCTCCCTTCGGCCCAACCAATAAGGGTTTCCCGCCAATCCCCCCCGAGCACCTGGTCCCATCAAGAGCGCCCCCAGCCTGTCCAGCCTCTAAGGAATTAGCGCCTCCAAATGTAACACGGCACGGCCCTTAGATCGCCATGGCACAAAACCGACGGGCGATATCTTTCCACCCTTCTAAATGCCTGACGCCATTTCTCCGGCTTCGGCAAAACAACCCACCATTGGCCATTTTCGACTTCATTTCCACCCATTCCCTCTCCACTCCCCCATCCGATCAAGGTCGCAAGGTAGAATATCCGAAAAAAAAAGAATACACTAGGGCAGGCTGACGCTCAACTTGGAAATCTTCCGCCGTTTATTGACAAAACCGGTCCAAAATGGCTGTCGCTCGTCAAGGTCGTCTTCCACCCACATCAGCAGGATCCCGTGGACATTCGTCACCCTGCATACCCAAGAACTGGGCGTCCATGCGGGCTTTAAAGGTCCCGACTGTTTGCGCCGGAAATCTCATTACGGACCTGCCGCATGGCCTGATCCTCCGTCTCCGCCGGCGTCCTCATGTACGGCCAGCCTCGACGGGTCGCACGGCTGCTCCTGGAGGTGTCCTCTCCCCGCCATTGGTGAGAACAGGCCCGGCTGCCTCGCTTCAATCCATGGCGAGAGTTCCCGTATTGTGGGCTAGCTAAGAGAATCCCGACTACACTGCAACCGAAGGATTTCTTCACGGTCGTCTCATCGCCTGGCAACTCGCTGCCCGATTTCGCGGGAATGACGGAGGGTAAGGAATCCCACCAAACCCCGGTCTTTCCCTCCTTGACACCAATGCGACGCTCTTGCTAAGAATGGCGGGAGTAGCCTGTTGGGCCAAGCCTGCCCGCCGACGACCAAAAAAAATCCCAGCCTGAGTTCAGGAGGAAGCAACGTATGATGATGGGAAACAAAGGCACGTTCAGTGCGGGGAGCATGGCGCAGGGACCAAGAGGGCCGCGACGGCCCATGGCTCGACAAACAAGCTCCTCGACCTCTTTGGGGTATCCGACCATCGAAGGGCTTCTTGAAACGGAGGACTTTTCGAAACTTGAGGAAGGGTTCGAAGATATCCAATCCCAAGTTGCGGGGATCATTTCAGAAAAGACAGCTTCGGCGCGAACTAAACGTCGAGCCAAGCTAGCGCTCGGGGCTTTTGAAACAGCCCTCGATCTCATTAAAGAGCTTCTTGAGATCAAGGAGCAGATAAGGAGGGGGTGAAACTCGATTGACCTTTCTCGGGTGATCCGGCGCAACTATTTCGGAGTTCGCCCGATAATGGAGATTGGATGGAACGAGCGGACAGGCTCTTCAGTCTGCCGCGAAGGTCCGATCGAATTTTGGCAATCCGAGTTTTGTTTTTGCAAGAAGGCTTTCCCAGGAGGTCATCGAGATGCCCCAGAGAATTTCGTCGAAAGGTCCGAAGCCATTTAACTATAACACTGTCATGGGCGGTTCCACCGCCAAGACAAGCCGAGGCGGCAAATTTGGGGCCGCGCTAGGGGCAACAACCCGCAAGGCTGCGGTTGGCGGTGCTAGCGGAGTACCCGGGAGTACCGTTCTTAACAGTGTCCTGGGACAAAGCAAGCCAGGCAAGGTGGGGAGCACGGCGACTGGCCAGGCTGGCGGAGCCCTGATGGGTGCCGACCTCGTCCAGATGAACATGAAAATGAACATGCAGTTTATCAGCCTGCAAAATTCCATGCAGATGGAGTCACGCCAATTCCAGGCCGTCTCCAACGCTCTTAAGGTGCGGCATGACTCGGCAATGTCCGCCGTGAGGAATATGAAGTAATTGAGCCATCCAGCCCACAACCGGTGAGCTCAAGACCCAGAAAGGCCAGATGCCTTTCTGGGTTTTGGTGTTTGTGATTGGGATGATGGCCAGCATTGATGAGGGTGGAAGATGAGCAAGGTCGCTGAACCGATCGTCAACGTATCGACCGAAAACGTCATTTTCTTAATGGAGGCTGGTTACATCTACCTCAATATGGGCCGCTTCAGAGAAGCCAAGGAGGTCTTCGAAGGGGTCGTGGAAATGCGCCCTGACAGTGATGTCCCCAGGGTCGCCCTCGGGAACGTCTTTCACTCGCAAGGACGGTTCCAGGATTCGGCAAGAATCCATCGGGAAACCTTGAAGCTAATGCCACAGAGTGCTCGGGCTTACGCCGGTCTCGCGGAGTGCCTGATCTTCCAGAAGAAGACCGAACAAGCTCTTGAAGCCCTCAACAAAGCCATCGAATACGATCCTGACGGTGATGTCGCTCACTATGCCAGGACTCTGATCGACGCCATCGACACCAAAGTCTTCGAAGCTCTTTGACCCAAGGCGCATCACCACGGATCGACACGTGGCCGCTGCGCGACTTACATCGATGCTCTCCTTGGCAGGCCAACATCCTCGACTGTCTTGGAAACGACATTCTGCCGTTTCCTTCTCCTTGGCGGAAGAGTCTGTCGAGTCGTGGGGTTGTTGGCAACTAGATCCTCCGACAGTTTTACCTCACGTTTTGGATCCTCCTGATGCCCTGATCACCGGAAGCAACGACATCCAGGGCAGGAGTTCATGCTTTTTACAGGCTCTCACCTCTTGGCGCAAGGTCGGTCCTCGCCTCTTTTCCTGTGCGGAACTAGGCATCCACGATTTACGGGTCGCTTTCGGTGGGTCCTTGCGCCTTTTCCTGCGCGGAGCCAGGTTCGGGAAATTCCTGTTGCCCCCATCTTTTTTCGGGGCTCACACGCAACAATTCCCAAGTTCTGTCGATAATACGATTGAAAGCTAAACGACAACAACCCTGGCATCATCGGCTGATTCCGATGCTAGGGGCTCCGCAAAAAGTTGAACTCAAGTTTTTTTGAATTTCATCTCTTTCTCAGGAGGTTCCCATGAACATCGACAACGCGCTGCGCGGTAAGATGCAGTACAATTCCCAGCTCGCTGGTGCCTCTCGGGGCTCGCAGCAGGCCCTCAGCACCCAGCGAACCAAGAAGAAATCTTTTGCTCAAAAGCTCGGCGGTTTCGCCAAGGGCATTGCCCAAGTTGGACTGAGCGTAGCTGGTAGCGCTATTCCTGGCGGAAATATCATCAGCAGCGCCATTTCCTCGGCGATGGGCGGAACAGGGGGTAGCGCGGCTTCGGGACTCGGGGGAGACATGATGAGCCAAATGGCGAGCCAGAACATGGCCTTCCTGGCACTCCAGAACAACATTCAGCAGCAGTCCAGGCAGTACCAGACGATTTCCAACGCGTTGACGGCAAGCCATCAGGCAGCGTCAAACTCTATCCGGAACCTGAAATAGACTTTTGCCAATC
This sequence comes from bacterium, assembly GCA_024278345.1. Taxonomy (GTDB): domain Bacteria; phylum CSSED10-310; class JAJRTK01; order JAJRTK01; family JAJRTK01; genus JAJRTK01. The sequence goes on from JAJRTK010000323.1 coordinate 11,967, forward strand.
TCCAAGCTCCTCGAATGGAGGTTCCGGGGATTCATCCGGAGCCTCTTGCCGTAAGCAGGGCGTGCCGTCATGAAGATCTCATCGAAAAAAACCCGCTCCTTGTCCATGCCCATCCGGGTTCCTGCTTCTGGTTCCAAGGGGAAAGTGTTTTCCCTTCGGACAAATCAGCAGGCGGTGGTGCGCCCGCAAGCACAAGCGGCCACGGGCAAGACACAAACCATTGCATCTGCCGAAATGAAGGCAATTGCCTCTGGCTTTCGGAGCGGCAAAATACCAAGCCGCCATGAAGCGATCCAGAAGATGGTGGGAACAATGCTTCAGCGGCAGTACGGTTCTAAGCTCACTCAAGCCCCTGGTTACGCGAATGTTCAAGCCGCCATCAGTGACTTGATCGCGGGAGATCCGGCGCTCTCCCAGCGCATGGAGAATCTACTCAAGCAGCTAGCCTGACATGCGAGCCCCGCGAGGCTCGGGTGCTATCAACGCGCTTTCCCTACGGGGGAAGCGCGTTTTTTGGTGCGACCGGGGTATCCACGCAAGGCGGGACATTCCCAGGACCGTGGAATCGCAAGCGTCCGGGCAACGCCTCGCTATCGCTCGGCGGGTCACGCCGCGCGTTACCCGTAGGTGGTCCGGGGATTCCATCCCCCGTCCCCTGCTTCACCGCCGGAAAAAACGGATCGCCTTGTGGCGGTCGCCTTGTGGCGGTGTTTTTTGATCCCGCGGTAGAAGGAAGTGTGGGGCTTGGTGAGTGGAGCTTTGTGGTTGGGGTTCCCTGAAAGAGGATTTGGCCGTGGCGGTTTTGCTTTCAGGGTTGG
>JAJRTK010000324.1 GCA_024278345.1 bacterium
GAGAAGATCGAGGGGCAGTGCGCCGTTTTCCAAGACGCAACGGTGGAAGGCCTTGAGGTTGAAGCGGTTCCCAAGTTTGGCTTCCGCTCGGCGGCGGAGCATGAGGATACGCATTTGGCCGACCTTGTAGGCAAGGGCCTGACCGGGCATGGCCATGAAGCGATCAATCTCCTGCGCCACCACATCGGGAGAGAATGGTTTTTTTAGTGCAAACTCTATGGCCTGCTCGCGGGTCCAACCCATGGCGTGGATGCCCGTGTCCAGGACGAGGCGCAGCGATCGCCACAACTCCGCGGAGAGCATACCGTAGTAAGTGATAGGATCTTCGTAGAGCCCAAGCTCGGTTCCGAGGCTTTCCGAGTAGAGAGCCCAGCCTTCCATATAGGCGGTGTAGCGGCCAAAGCGGCGGATTCTTGGCAGTCCCTCCAGCTCCTGTTGGATGGAAATCTGGAAATGGTGGCCCGGGGAGCCTTCGTGGAGAAGGAGTGAAGTCGTGTCGTATTTTGGACAGGACTTGAGGTTGTGGGTGTTGAGGTAGAAGATGCCTCGGCTGGAGCCGTCTGGTGCCCCCGGGACATAGGCTCCGCCAGGCGCCGACTTTGCCCGGAACGACTCGATGGGGCGAATCTCGAAGTCGCTTTTCGGGGCTAGATCGAAGAGCGTGGGAAGAAGTCCGTCGATCTTCTCCTTGAGCTGACGATAGTCATCCAAGAGTTCTTCAGCGGTCTCGTAGTAGAAGCGTGGGTCTTGCCTCAGATAGACGAAAAAGGCCGCCAGGTCACCCTCGAAGTTGGTTTTTGCCTTGACTTCTTCCATTTCCCCTAGGATGCGGTCCACTTCTTCGAGGCCGATCCCGTGGATTTCTTGTGGAGACATTCCGGTGGTGGTGAACGCGGACACCAGGTAGGCATACCAGGCCTCGCCATGGGGGATCGCGCAGAGGCCCGCGCTCTCCCTTGTTTTCGGCAGGTGTTCCTCCCGGAGGAACTGAGCGAGTTTCCCGTAGGAAGGGATGATTTGCTGGGTGATGGCGGTCCGGTAACGGGCCCTAAGCCGGTTTTTTTCGGCCTGGGAAAAATCCGAGGGAAACTGTTGGATCGGGAGCCAGAAAACACTCTTCTCCACGTCGTCGATCAGATGGGTTTCCAGAAGAGGAATTGTCTTTTCGATGATCTGCCGGGGTTGGACGATCCCCATGTCGGCTCCCCGGCGGAGGTTCTCCATGGCGATCTCCATCCAGTCCGCAAAATCGGCGATCCTTCCCAGCCAGTCATCGTAGTCTTTGACCGTTTGGAATGGATGGATCAAGTTTCCCGAGCCAAGTTGGGCAAAGAAGACGGGCTCGCTAAAGAGCTGGTTGAGGGGAAGGAGGTGAGATGGGAATCCGTAACCTTCGAGATCCCGTCGGAGATCGCTTTCGAAGAGCTCGAAAGTCAGCCGGTCTTGGCCTTCGAGCTTTGGGACCTCAACCTTTCGGAGGGCTGCCAGGGTTTCTTCAGAGAGCGCTTTTCCACGCTCTCGATGCTCTTCGGAGATCTGGAGCGGAAAGCGATGGTTATAGCGGTGATCGCCCACCTGGGTCGCGAAGATCGGGTTGAGCTCGAGCGTCTTTTCGAAAAACTTGTCGGCGATCTCGTGGAGTTTGTCAGCCGGGGAGTCAGGCGCGGGCGGTAAAGCTCCGCCCGATGGAGTAGAGGATTCGACTTGGAGGGACATGGAGAGTTTCCTTGGAAGGGCCGTTCGTCCCGGTCACGATATGGAGTAGGGCCGGGAAAATGCCAGGACCCGTGATCTCAAGTCACCGGGATTTTGTCCCGGCTTGAACAACTTATCCAACCCGAAACCTGGCTTTCTGTCCAGTGCGGAGATCAAGTAGCACTCTGCTGGACGGAGGAGGCGAGCTTTGTGCGTCCCGGAGGATCTGGGTCGCCCGGGTTATGAAAAGGCGAGTGGCGGCGGACGGACTGCCGTCGCCGCGAGCGGACTCAACCCAAAGAAAAAAAAGCGTTTTGCTCGATTTAGACCCCACAGTGGGGATTCCCATGGCACGGGTTGTTGACGGTGTCGTTGGCGGCCTGCTCTTGCTTGGTGCCCAGTCTGGGGCGATACTGATTTTTCTGGTTTTTTCAGTTGTTGTGCGGCTTTCCCGCCAGTGGAAGCCAAGGCCGAAGAAAAGGAGTTGAAACGTGAGGATTCCCCCGAAGGGTTGCAGTCGAGACGAGGTCCTTGGCCGGCTCGACGAGGTTGCGAAGAATGATCTCCCTTGGCGTTCGGGACGTCTGTTCGGTTACGTTTTCGATGCCGGACTGGAGACCGAGGAAGTTGCCAAAGAGGCGTTCACTCGCTTCATGTCGCTCAATGCCCTTGATTTCACGGTCTATCCAAGTCTGCTTCAGTTCGAGAACGAAGTCATCGCCATGGCGTCGGCACACCTTTCGGGCGATGAGAATGTCGTGGGCAGCTTCACCAGTGGAGGCACCGAGAGCATTCTTTTAGCCGTGAAGGCCGCCCGGGACTTTTACCGGGAGAAACGGCCTGGGGCCGGTCAGCCGGAGATGATCCTTCCCATTACGGCCCACGCCGCCTTCCACAAAGCGGCCCATTACTTTGACATCAAGACCATCGTCACGCCTGTGGATTCCCAGACCTTCCGGGCGGATGTCGATGCCATGCGTCGGGCCATTGGGCCTGACACGATTCTGCTTGTTGGCTCGGCCACCTCCTACGCTCATGGGGTTCTCGACCCGATTTCGGAGATCGGGCAGCTTGCGGCGGAGCACGACCTTCTGTTCCACGTGGATGGCTGTATCGGCGGTTTCCTCTTGCCTTATTTCCGCCAGCTTGGCTCCGAGATTCCGGCCTTTGACTTTTCGGTTCCCGGTGTAACGTCTATTTCCATGGACCTTCACAAATACGCCTATGCCCCCAAGGGGGCTTCAGTGGTGCTCTATCGCGAGCCGGGGCTTCGTCGCCATCAGTTTTTCGGTTGCGCGAGCTGGACGGGTTACACGATGGTGAATTCCACGATTCAGTCCACGAAGTCGGGTGGGCCTCTTGCGGCGGCTTGGGCAGTCCTCCGGTTCATCGGTGAAGATGGTTATCTCGAGATAGCACGGCGCCTGCGGCAGGCTGCTCAGGCGTTGAAAAGCGGCATCCAGGGGATTGACGGGCTTCGCGTCTTGGGGGATCCGCCCATGAGCCTGTTGGCTTTTGCGGCCGATGAGCTCGATGTGTTCGAGGTCATGGACGAGATGAAAGAGCGAGGTTGGTACATCCAGCCCCAACTCTCCATTGAGACGATTCCCAAGAGCATTCACCTTTCCATCAACCCGTCTAATGTCCAGTGGGTGGAGCCTTTCTTGTCCGACCTTCGCGATTCGGTGGTGAAGGCGCGTACGGTCCCGCCTTCCTCCTTGGGCGCCATGGCTGCTCAGGCGTTTGCCGAAATGGACCCGGTCGAGCTCACTCCCGAGGCGTTCGAGCAGATGTTGGGAATGGCTGGAATGGATGGAGTTTCGCTTCCGGGACGGATGGCTGATGTCAACGGAATGTTGGACGCCATTCCGCCCAAGCTTAGGGAACGACTTCTCGTAGAGTTCGTCAACAGCCTGTTCCGACCGGCTACCAGGGGCTGACGGGTATGGGCGGCAGCTCGATTCACCTGGGTTTTCCCAGTTGCTGTTGCAGCAATCGGGGAAGGCACTAGAATCTGTCGCAATGGAAAATTACCCAAAATTGATCGGTCCCTACCGCATCATCGACAAGTTGGGCTTTGGCGGGATGGCCGTGGTCTACCGGGCGATCCACGCCGAAACAGGTGTTGAGGTCGCCGTTAAGACCGTGCGCCTCCAGCGCAGGATCGAGCTGCAACTCTTGCGAGCTGAGATCCGCGCCCTCTCCCGCGTTCGGCATCCGGGCATTGTCCGCATTCTTGGGGAAGGTCTTGAGGATGGGCTTCCGTGGTATGCCATGGAGCTTGTGGAGGGGATGGATCTTCTTACCTACTGGCATTGCCGGAGGCAGGAGGGAGAGTCTTCGATCTCTGTTTCCGGCCCAGGTTCGCCGGAAGGCGCTCTTGCTGGCCAACGGGAAGGAAGTGGCGGGACTCAGAGCTCGGCGAGGACGGCTTCTTCCGGTGATTCTCTTCCAGACCTCCCGGCCTCGAAATCCGCGGAAGAACCTTCGGTGGCGGCCAGCGGGAGAGTTTCCGCCAACGGCCCCATTGGGCACTCAAAAACACCTGTGAGCAGCACGTCGGCTTTCGGGGAGTCCTCTCTCCCGGGAAGCGAAACTGCCCGCTCTCCACAGCTACGTCCATTACCTCGGGAGTCCTCTCTCCCGGGGAGCGGACCAGCCCCGGTCGCTCTCGCGCTTCCAAGTACGGAAGGCGGACCTTTGGAGCACTGTTTGGAGGAGGCGGTTTCCAAGGGGGAATTCAGGAAATTATCGCGGGCTCTGGACGAAGGGCCGCTGCCTTTGCCGGAGGCCGCTGGAGGCGAGCTTCCGTTAGCACTTCGCTTGATCAGGGCCATCTGCGAGCCCCTTTCTTATCTCCATGGCGAGGGTCTTGTTCACAGGGATCTCAAGCCGGAGAACGTGTTGGTCCGGCCTAGTGGTCAGCCAGTGCTTCTGGATTTTGGGCTCAGCGTTCCCTTCACGGGACGCTTGGGCCGGGATCTCTTGGCTCACCACGGGCGGATGGTGGGGACCCGGGAATACATGTCTCCCGAGCAGATCCGGGGCGAATTCGTGGATGCCAGGAGCGATCTCTATTCCCTGGGCTGCATGCTCTTCCAACTTGTCACGGGCCGGTGCCCCTTCGTGAGCACCGATTCGAAGCAACTTTTGCTCCAACATCTCGAGATGCCGCCTCCATGCCCAAGCTCGCTGGTGAAAGAGGTTCCAGAGGAGCTGGATTCCTTGGTTTTGCGGCTCTTGGAAAAATCTCCCCACCGCCGCCTCGGCTACGCCACCGATTTGGCGGTGGAGCTCCTGAAGATCGAGGGTTCGTTGAATCCCGAACTCTCATCACAGGTCGTAGCAGGGCAGTCTGAGCCCCGTTTTCACCAAGGAGGAGGAAAGGCGAACACCGGGGGCGTGGTTCTGCAAACGGTCCAGGATGGCCCGTGGACGAGGCCGCCCCTGGAGACGAGGATTCAGACAGCGCGGCAGATAGGCGATGAGGGCTCCGCCTTGAAGTCAGATGGCGCCAGGTTGCCCCCTGTTCGTCACGCTGGGCTTCGGGAGGCTGAAACTCCTCCTCGATCTTACCTCTATGGTCCCGGATTCCTTTCCCGTGTCCCGGAGTTGGCATTCTTTTCGAAGCGCCTGGATCAGTTGGCGGAAAACCAAGGATCCGTGGCGTTCGTAGAGGGGGAGGCCGGCTGCGGGAAGACTCGCCTCGCCGTGGAGACCATACACCTGGCGCGACGGAAACGGTTCCGGGTCCTTGTGGGCTGTTGCACTTCTAGCCGTGACTCGGCGGCCTCTTGGAAGCCACTCCAGCCGTTGCGGCCCGTATTCCGCTACCTTGCCGACCGTTGCCGGGAACTGGGTGATGCCGAGTCCCAGCGGCTGTTTGGCCATGAGGGGAGGCTGTTGGCCAGATACGAACCGGCTCTTCAGGCCCTGCCCTTCTTGAAGGACTCCACGGAGCCACCCGATCTCCCCCTCGTGGCGGCAAGAACCCGTCTTTTCCGTCGCTTGGGGCGAACCTTCGAGGCATTGGTGATCCACAGGCCACTTCTTTTGGTTCTCGAGGATCTCCACTGGGCCGATGAGCTTACTTTGGAGTGGCTTCGCTTTCTGGTGGAGCACGGGCGGATCGGGCATATGCCGATGCTGGTTCTTGGAACCTACCGCGGAGAGGAGGCGGGGAATGACCGCGCCGGCGGTAGGCTTCTCCTCTCCCTGACTCACCAGCGTGAGGTGGCGCGTGTCAACTTGGGGCCGCTCGATGAAGATGCCGTCGCCGAGATGGTGGGAAACATGCTTGCCTTATCGCCTCCGCCTCGCGCCCTGAGTCGCCACCTGGCCCAACATTCCGGAGGGAACCCCTTCTTCGTTCGCGAGTATCTCCAAGGCGCGGTGGATGAAGGGCTTTTGTGGCGTGATCCACGGCACGGATGGCAGGTGGCGGAGCCCCTTTGTTCAGGGGAGCTGGACTCCTTGGGCTACGAAAAGCTCCCGCTTCCCCGCTCAGTGGGTGCCCTTGTGCGGTATCGTCTCGGGACTCTTTCGCCGGGGGCTGCCGCTGTGGCGAATGTTGCCTCTGTTGCCGGTGACATAGCGGCAATCGATCTCGTGACCGAAATCGCGGATCTCGGTGAGGCATCTTTTTTTGATGCCCTCGCCGAGTTGAGGAGAAAACACGTCCTTGTTCAAGATGGACATCGGTTTGGCTTCGTCCATCCCCAGTTTCGCCACGCCGTTTACGACGGACTTTCCTCTGAGCTTCGGAAGGATCTCCACCGAGCCGTGGCCAGGAGGCTGGAGAATGCGGAACCTACCGTCGCCGCTTTTCTTGTTGGCCGGGGCAGGCATTGGGAGGAGGCTGGGGAAAGAGAACGTGCGCGAAACACCTACTTTCAGGCCGCCCACCAGGCCAAGGAGATCCACGATCTCGAAGAGTGTGAGCGGACAGCCGTTGCCTATCTTCGCCTGGCCGACGAACCCACTGTCCAAGGCTGCCTGGTGAGGAAGCTCCTTGCGGAGGGCGTCTATCAGGTCCAGGGCCGGGAAGAAGCGGCCATGGAGCAGGCCGGGAAGCTTCTTCGGGAAGCTCGCGCCATTGGAGCCGAGGCCTTTGAGCTCATCGCCTTGAGATTGCTTGCATCGATCCATCATGACGCAGGTCGGTACCGAAAAGCGCGTTCACTCTATGATGAAGCTCTTGTGGGCTCCAAGAAACTCGGGGATCTCGATCTGCAGACACTGATCACGGGCGATCTAGCCTATCTTGATCTCCATCAGGGCAGGCCGATAGAGGCGGCGGAGCGCGCCCGAAAGGGCCTCGATCTCGCACGGCGGTCAGGGAAGAAAGAGATCGAAACCAGGGCTCTTTCGCTTTTGGGAATCCTGGAGCACCAGCATGGCCGGCTCCCTGAGGCCGTACGACTCTTCGAACAAACACTCCAGCTAGCCAGGGACTTGGGGGATCGCAGGAGCGAAGCCATTCAGCTAGGGAGCCTTGCCAGGGCTCAGTTTTACTTAGGGAATGTCGAGCTCGCCGCCGATCTTTGTGAGCGGGCATTGGAATTGGCGAAGGAGGTCGGTGACCGCCGAAACGAGGGGCTCTTGTTGGGGAATCTTGCGGGGTTCTGGCGTACGCCCACAAGACTTCAACGCTCCGAGGAGCTTTACCGTGCAGCCGTTGCCATTGCCAAGGATATCGGGGATCGCTTGGGGGAAGCGGTGAGCCTTGTAGGTTGGGGTTCTTTGGAGCTGGAAAAGGGCTCGGTGGATAGGGCACGGGTTTTTCTTTCCAGTGGTTTCAATTCGGCAATGGAAATGGGGGACCGGAAGACGGAGTCGGTTGTTTGCCGGGAGCTCGCGCGACTGGATCGCTGGTTGGATCGCCCGCCTGATATCTCTTGCCAGCTTGTGGAGATCGCCCTGGATCTTGCTCGGTGCCAAGCCGATGCGATCTTGCTTTTCGAGGCTCTCCTGGAGGCTGGTTACCAGTCCCTTGCGCGCTCTGAGTCGGCATCGCTTTGGATCGAGGAGGCTCGGGAGCTCCTCATGGGTTTTAGGACTTCTCCGGGCAGTTTCTTGTCGCTGAGCTTCCAAAATCTCGAGATGGCCCAGGCGGTCTTGGTTGATGGCGGCAAGGGGAAACTGTTTCGAGGAGAGCGGCCCGCCCGATTTCCCCCGGGCTTTCGGCGTTGGCTTGCGGAAACTGGCCAGTTTCGGGCTTGAAGACATTCTCCTGGAGGCTCCGATTGCCTGCCAGGGGCCGGGCTCCAGGAGCCTCTTCTTCTGGGCATGGTTTTCGGTCAACCCTTTGTTCTCTTTGTGTTGCGTTCCGCTCCCATCGGGCGCCGTCCGACGCCCGCTGATCGCCATGATTGCCCCTCTCCATCCACTGCCCTTGGCCCGGATCACCACGGGTTCCTGCTGCAGGAACTGGATTCTAAGCAAAAAGAGGCTGGGATTGAAAGACCGATTCCTACGGGGAGAAAGCACGTAGAAAATGAGTTGGCTGACCTTTGTGCGGAGGCGTGACCTTGACACTGCATGGGTGACCCTTTATATACGGTTTCGGATTTCCCATCTGGCGGAAACACCCGTCAGGTTGATTGCCGCCCGCGAGGTTTTTTTGGATTGGTTTGTCCCCATCAGCGATAGAATTCCCGGTCGTGGGGCTGTGTGCGGGTTTCTTAGGGGGATCTTCGCGAAAGGGGTTTGCCGAAGCCCATGTTCTAGCCTCGATCTGGGTCAGTCCGTGGATTCTCCGCTGTCGATGGATTCCCCTTCGGGCGATGGGATTTTTTTTCGGGTGCGTCACGGCGTATGTATAGAAAGAGTTCCGAATTTCGGGGAAGCTGGTCTTTTTTTGTTGATCTTTCCAGGCGGGGCAGGTTCCGCGAGAAACAAGCTGGCTGTTTCGTCCGGTGGAAATCCTCCCCAGCAAGGGCATAGAGTCGTCTACCCGGTCGTGGCTTTGTGGTGGTATCGAAAATCGAGCCCCGCGGAGTCTTGCGGCTGCATCCTCAAGCTCAGTCGAAAGAAGTCGTTGAACCATGTTGAAGGTATTCATTCCCAAGGAACGGCGCGAAGACGAGACTCGCGTGGCCGCGACGCCAGAGACCGTCAAAAAGATGGTCAAGGATGGTTTTGCGGTGACGCTGGAAGAGGGCGCCGGAGTTCGAGCGCATTTTTCCGACGAGGCCTTTGCCGAGGTCGGTGCGATGATCGTCAAGGGCGACTCCGAGGCCTGGAACCAGGCAGACGTCGTCTTGAAGGTCAATCCACCCATCGAGAACGATCTGCTTGGAGGGCATGAGGCGGATGCCTTGAAGGCGGGCTCCCTTTTTATTGGCTTCGTGGCTCCATTCCAATCCCCCGAGAGCCTCAAGAGGCTTCGAGACCGCAAGATCAGTACCGTCTCAATGGAGCTGATTCCCAGGATCACCAGAGCGCAGAATATGGATGCGCTTTCGTCCCAAGCATCGATTGCGGGTTACAAATCGGTCTTGATTGTGGCCGAAAGGCTTGACAAATACTTCCCCATGCTGATGACCGCTGCCGGAACGATCCAAGCCACGAAGCTGGTGATCATGGGAGCAGGCGTTGCCGGATTGCAGGCCGTTGCAACCGCTCGCCGCCTGGGGGCTATCGTGGAGGTTTCGGACATCCGGCCTGCCGTCAAGGAAGAGGTCGAGTCTCTGGGAGGCCGATTCATCGATCTCCCGGAGCTTGAGAGCGGCGAAGGCGAGGGGGGGTACGCCAGGCAGGTGACCCCCGAGTTCCTTCGCAAACAACAGGCTATCGTCCGGGAACACGTCATTCATGCCGATGCGGTCATCACCACTGCCCTCGTGCCAGGAAAACGGGCCCCACGTTTGGTCACCGCGGAAATGGTCCAGGCCATGAGGCCAGGCGCGGTGATTCTTGACATGGCAGTTGCCCAGGGTGGCAACTGTGAACTGAGCCGGGAAGGGAAGGATATTGTTGCCCACGGTGTCACCATCGTGGGGAATCCAAATATACCAGCGACGATGCCCAGAGACGCCAGCCTGGTTTATTCTCGGAACCTTTACAACTTTATGAAGCAGTTCGTTTCGCCTGAAGCACTGTCGTTGGACCTCGAGGACGACATTGTCTCTGGTGCGTTACTCATCCACCAGGGGCAGGTAAGAAACGAGCGCGTGGCCGCCTTCTTGGATTCCTCCCCTGAGGAAGTCAAATCTTGACGGGTCTTCGACCCTCCATACACCGTAGGAGATAGAATCATGGAAGGGCAGATGATGGGCCCGTTTCTGGTGGGATTGTACGTATTCGTTTTGGCGATCTTCGTCGGATTCGAGGTGATCACAAAGGTTCCTCCGACATTGCATACGCCGCTGATGAGCGGCGCCAATGCGATTAGCGGGATTACCGTGATCGGTGCCTTTACGGCAGCAACCTCGGGAGACGCTTCGATGGCCAGCGTGCTGGGTGGCCTCGCCGTCGGCTTTGCGACGATCAACGTCGTTGGCGGATTCCTCGTCACAGACCGCATGCTCCGCATGTTCGGGAAAAAGAGGAAGGCTTCATGAATACCATTGTCAATATCGTCCTGCTCCTCTCGGCGGTGCTCTTTATTTTCGGGCTCAAGCAACTTTCCAAGGTCAAAACAGCCCGCCGGGGAAACACAATTGCAGCAGTGGCCATGTTGTTGGCCATGGTTGGCACGCTTCTGGAACTGCAGCTCAAGATTCCCGGGATGAACTATACCTGGATTGTTGGAGGCTTGGTGATCGGGGCTGTAATTGGAGCGGTTTTCGCCATCCGTGTTGCCATGACTTCGATGCCGGAGATGGTGGCGCTCTTCAACGGATTTGGCGGTCTGGCCTCGGCGATCGTGGCGCTGTCCATCTTTTGGAAAAGGGTCGTTGAACCGGAAACAGCAGGGACTGTGGCCGCGGTTTTGGGCACCCCTCCGGCAGTGACGTTGGGATTGTCAATACTTGTGGGCGGTATCACCTTCACCGGTAGCATCGTTGCCCTCCTCAAGCTCCAAGGCACTTTGAAAAAGGGCGCTCCCATCCTGCTTCCCGGGCGGCATCTGCTCAACATCTTGCTGGGCATCAGTGCCATTGGCGTCGGAGGCTGGTTTGGCTTCGGCGCTACCGAGCTGAGTGTCTCCATCACGTCGATCATCGGGTTGACGGCGATTTCGCTTGTTTTGGGTGTGCTTCTTGTGATTCCCATCGGCGGAGCGGACATGCCGGTGGTGGTTTCACTTCTCAACTCCTATTCTGGTATCGCCGCCTCCATGGCGGGTTTTGTCATCAACGACCCCTTGTTGATCATCGCCGGAGCGCTGGTCGGAGCTGCCGGTCTGATCTTGACCCAGATCATGTGCGTGGCGATGAATCGCTCGCTGGCTAACGTCTTGGTGGGTGGTTTCGGTGTTCAGGAAAGTGGTCCCCAGGGGAGTAGCGAATACTCCGGCGTCACCTCGTGCGGGCCCGAGGAAGCGGCCATGCTCTTGGAGTCGGCTCAGTCGGTGATCTTCGTTCCCGGTTACGGCCTGGCCGTAGCTCAGGCGCAGCATACCGTTCGTGAGTTGGCGAGCTTGCTCGAGGCGAATGGAGCAAAGGTGACCTACGCGATTCACCCCGTGGCCGGTCGGATGCCGGGGCACATGAACGTCTTGTTGGCCGAGGCTGACGTTCCTTACGAGCAGCTCGTGGAGATGGATGTCATCAATCCGGAGTTCAAGAATACGGATGTCTCCATCGTCGTGGGTGCCAATGACGTCGTCAATCCCGTCGCTCACAAAGATCCCGCCAGCCCCATATATGGGATGCCGATCTTGAACGTCCACCACAGTCGGAGCGTCTTCATCATCAAACGCAGTTTGAGTCCTGGTTATGCGGGAATCAAAAACGAGCTCTTTGAATACGATAACGCCATGATGGTTTTTGGGGACGCCAAGAAGGTTCTCCAGGGGATGATCAATGAATTCAAAGAACTGTAGAGGTTTCTAAGAACTAGCGGCGGTAAGGAAACTTACCGCCGCTAGTTTTTTGTTTTGGCTTGCCGTGGCGGATCCGGTTGATGAAGTCGGGAGAAGAGAACATGGGAAGGCAGGTGATTCTCCTCGACCGAGACGGAGTCCTGAACCGGGGTAGCAACGAATATGTCCTTCGGCCGGAGCAACTCGTCCTCATCGAGGGCGCCGCCGCCGCCGTGGGGTGCCTTGTACGGGCTGGCTACACGATTCTCGTTGTCACCAACCAATCTTGTCTGGGCAAAGGGCTCCTGTCATTTCAAGAGCTTGAACGAATTCACCATCGGCTCCAAGCATCTCTCGGGGAGGAGGGGGGAGGCATCCACCAGATCTATGTCTGTCCTCATCGAGCAGAGGCCCAGTGTTCTTGTAGAAAACCACGGCCCGGGCTCCTGCATCGGGCGTCGAGAGAATGGTTTTTTTCGTTGTCGGATTGCTGGTTCGTGGGAGACAATTGGACGGATGTCGAGGCCGCGGTTGCCGCAGGGTGTCGCCCAATTCTCGTTCGTTCCGGTGTTCAAGGAAAGAGAGCAAAGCCCGATCCCAGTGTACCAGATTTCTCCGATCTAGCTGATTTCGTGAAGAACCTCCTCGGCGGTCACCCGTGACAAGGTCTTCAACCAGGCGCCTGGAAAGAAAAATGGCTCGGCGCCCTCCAAGGGTCGCCGAGCCACTTGTCTAACGCTATTCAGTTGGAGATTCGGGCAGTATTGGAGGCTCCACTATGGAGATCAAGGAAATCGACGACGACGGGCCAAACTTCCTCGGCGGCACCCTCTCCTAGAATGATATCTCCGTGGCCGTAGTTTTCGGCTAAGAAGTAGCTCTTGTCCGAGCTGCCGAACTTCTTGAACCCCTCTTCGTAGATGACGTCATCGTTGGCTAACTTGTCTTTGTCCCCAGCGATGACGAGCATCGGGGCTGTGATCTGGTCGTAGTGGTCGGAGTAAACATAGGAGGGCCATGCCGGATCGTCGGTGATGTACTCCCGCACACTGTTCGTACGCATCCAGTCAATAAACTGCAAGAGAATTGTGGAGCTTGTGTCATCAATGGCCGTATCCAGCGCCATGGCGATGATTTCTGGCGTCATGTGAGCGGGGTTAAAAATCTGGGAGACCAAAAAACTGTCCGAGATGTTTGACACGATCCACATCAAAAAATCTGCCAGCCCATCACCCAGGTAGGGAGTGTTGCGAAGGTCGTCCGTGAGCCAATCGACGATAGAACCTTGAGGCAAATACTCGATGTTGCGGAGCATTTCTTCGAGAACTGAATTATTACCCAGTGACGTCAGCAGCAGGTTGTAATCGTAGTAATCGTAGAAGAGGGCGTTGAGGGGACTCACCATGTGCTTCCAGCGCACCCGCGCCGGAGAAGCCACCGTAAAGAGGCCCCGGATGATCTCTTCGTTTCTCACCCGAGCGAGTTCCGTGCTCGCGTAAACTCTGGCGCGGCCTTGGGAATCCTGCACGAAACTGGTTCCCTGGAGCCACATGTAAAGAGCCATGCCGCCCATGCTGTGAGCGCCGATCAGTGGCCTTTGCCCCGTAGTGTCGAGAACGTGCAGGATGGCGGCTTCCACGTCCAGAAGAGCGAATTGGTCCACCGTCCGCACCCAGGTTCCGCCGTCGCCGCTCATGTAGCCTTCTTTGCCATGACCGCGGAGGTTGACCACCCAGACATCATATCCAGCGTTCGCGATATGTTCTGCCAGGGAGAGGCCAGGCATCTGTAAATCGATGGAGAAGATGTTCGCCATGATTCCGTGGAACATGACGACGGGCTGAGCGCCGTCTAGAACATAGTGCTTCGCACTGAGGCGAATCCCGTCTTCGGTGAAGATCGCCTCTTCCCGAACTTCCGTGTAGGCGTTGGCAATGGGGGAAACCCCAAGGAGGACCACTGCAATCCCCAACCAGCGTTTCATGATCTCACTCCTCTATCAAAACTCCTGGGAGTCGGCTGGTCTGACGACCCAACCCCGTGCCTCCAGAACCACGAGGGTTCGATTTCCTGCATGATCCAGAGGCAAAACCCATCTGTCCTCGAATCCTTGCAAGAATTATTCCGTTGAGCCATAATCGTGGCAATAGGCAGGCATCTTTCGTGGGAAGGTCCATGAACTCTTGGCTGAAAGGGCGCTGAACCCAGCTTCTCAGGGTCGGTCGGTCCCTGTTTGTTGGCGAGCTGTGACCTTGGATTCGTGACTCGGTTTTCACGTTCGTGCCGACTGAATCACAATTCATTTGTCGGGAGAATCTGTGGATCTGGGGATTGATCCGGTGGAACTTCCATCCCAAGATCACCATTGAAACGGACAGTCAGGTCTGAGAGTCCACCAGTGAAATTGCGAAACTTGGGAAAGTATGGCTAATTCCATGAAACGAATTGGCGGCACTACAGGGTGGCTACGAACCAAAGGCGACCAGGACTTGGGACGAGTGGGTGGATGATGAGGCTTATTGGCGGACTGCTGGCTCTGGGCGGCTTTATCGTTTCCGTTTTGTTGACGGCAAATGGTTGTGGGAAGGCCACGCCAGCCGTCTATGAAGGCAAAGTGGGGACCTTCTTTTTCTTCTGGCATGATTGCCAGAGGAACGAGAGTCCAACACTAGACTATCCCTTCACCTATGGTCCGAAAGAAGGCTGTTCTCAGAAGCAGTTCATTTACCACCCCCAGGGGATGAATCGCGGCCGCCCCCAGTACAGCGCCAGAAATCGGCTCTGGTACATCGACGAAATCCAGCAGATGAAGCTTGCTGGTGTGGATTACATTTTCCCTGTTTACTGGGGCGATCACCCGATCTTCTCTTTTTTCAACACGGAAAACTTGAAGGAACTCGTGGCGGCCATCGACTGGATTGGATCGGATCTCAAGATCGGGCTCTTCGATGACACGACCTCCCAGGTGTCTCAATGGAACTACGACAATGGCCGAGATTATGCCCCCTATCCGGCCATGAATATTGCCGACACGACCTTGTGGACCTACTTTTACGAAGACAAGGTTCAGCCTTACTTCCAGACCATTCCCCGTCGCCTTTGGGCAACGCATAACGGCGAGCCCGTGGAAAAGGGCGGCCGCCCCATCGTCATCACCTGGATTGCCGAATCCAATGACCTGAATCCGGATGGGCCCTCTTTCTTCTCCTACCACGGGGCGGCCGCATCCCTTTGGGACCATATAAAAAAGCGTTTTGTCGAAGATTTCGGGGTCGAACCCTTTCTTATCCTCGAAACGACCTGGTACGAAAGAGCCGGTGATTTGGGGCCTGTTGGCGACGCCCAGTATGCCTGGGGAGCCGCGGCGTTTCATTCGATCTGGTACGACCGAAATGGCTATGTCGTCAGTTCCGTAGGTCCCGGCTACGACGATCACCTTGTGCGTGCGGCGACACCGCGTAGGCGGCCTAGGAACTTGGTGCATGACGAAAAAGGAGTGGAGAGCTCCGGGAATTCTACCGCCTTCTTTCGGAACGAATACCTCATGAATGTGCCGATTCCCCAATGGCCTCATCATGGAGTTCGGCCCGATTCAAATCTAGTTCTCATCGAAACCTGGAACGAGCTCTTCGAAGGGACAGCCATAGAGAAAATGCTCGACTGGCCCGACCTCGTCAATCGCTCCGAGACTCTCGCGCCCGAGACCTACATCCAGACTTTGCGGGAACTCAAACGGACGATTCCGGGATATCGCGACTATGATCACACGATTGTTTCCACGCGTTCCAACGGCGAGGGGAGCTGGACTTTAACCATCCGGAACGACGGGGACGTGACTTGGAGCCCATCCGTTGTTCGCCTTGGCTACCAGATTCGCCGGTCCGACTCCACACTCCTAGCGGAGGGAACCCTCGCCGAACTCCCTCACGATGTGGCATTCGGAGAGTCCGTCGCTCTCACTTTTGCCCAGCCCCCACAATGGACGGATGCCGCGTCCTTTCCCGAATCAGGGGTTCTCGTCCAAATGAAAGTCGGGGACAAGTGGTTCTCCGAGCTTGGGGATAGCTATCTCATTCGAGCTGTCCACGACCCGTTTCCCGGGTTTTTCTAAGCTCTTCGTCTTGGGCTTGGAGTTACACTTGTCGAAATATGCGAAAGGGGGTAAAACTGGGGATCAATTTTAGAATCAAGTGTGTTTGTTTATCCTGAGGATTCCGCGACCGAGTCACCTTGGCTTGAATCCCAATGTTCTATTTGAAGGAAGGTTGTAATGGCGACGATTACACTCAAAGGTAACAAGTGCGAGACCCGTGGCGATCTGCCGGCAATTGGAAGTGTTGCACCCCAGTTCAGGCTTGTGGGCAAAGATCTGTCTGAGGTTGGTTTGGAGGATTTCCCTGGAAAGCGTGTATTAAACGTTTTTCCCAGTATCGATACGCCGGTTTGCGCGACCTCCTTGCGGACCTTCAACGGCAAAGCCGGGTCCATGGATGGTGTGACTGTCCTCAACATTTCCGCTGATCTTCCGTTCGCGTTCGGCCGATTTTGCGGGGCGGAAGGCTTGGAGGGGGTACATGCGCTTTCGACGTTTCGCTCGTCTTTTTCCGACGACTACGGGTTAACGATTGTTGACGGGCCGTTGGCAGGGCTTTGTTCTCGGGTCGTAATCGTTGTGGACGCAGAAGGAAAAGTCCTGTACACGGAGCAGGTTCCAGAGATCACCCAAGAGCCGGATTACGAAGCCGCCCTCGCGGTTTTGTAGAGCGGGCAGCGTAAGGAAGTGGGATTTTCTCGAAAGGCAAAAAGGGCAACCCTGGGTGGAGGGCCGCCCTTTTTTGTGTGCGGAGGGGCTTGCCCTTCAGCCCGCTAGTGCTTCCGCCACTCGTTTCAACCGGGTCGTGGCTTCCGTGGCGACTGCGATAATTTCTTTGTTGTTGCCCAGTTCGGCCACGAGCATCATCTTATCGGGATCGATGATCCGGATCAGACTCCCTTCCTCGGTGGCTTCAACCGTGACGTTGCAGGGGAGAAGGAGCCCCATTTCAGCGTTGGCTGAAAGGGCCCGGTGCGCAAGAGTCGGGTTGCAGGCTCCAAGAATTGCGTAGTACCGGAAATCGACTCCGATCTTCTCTTTCAGAGCTTTGTGGACATCGATTCGGGTCAAAATTCCGAACCCTTCTTTTTTGAGGGCTTCGGTGACCCGTTCGACGGCTTCCGCGGGTGACGATTTCAATTGAACTTCGAACCCCATGGATTGACTCATGGCAAACCTCCGTTAGCGAGTGGGTAAAACTCGGTTGTTACGACCTAGCATGGAAGAAGTCAAACATCCACGAGCGAAAGCGCGGGTTCTCCGCGGGTTGAATGCCCGCGTGCAAATCCGCGCTGACGCTCTCAGGAGGAGAGCAGACTTATTTGGTCTGTCCGCCCGACAGATCGTCGTATTCGACTGGGTTGAGGGGCCGTGGTCCGAAGCTCTCGAGTTCGAGTTCTCGGCCGTTCCGAACGACCCGCTCGCCATTGATGAAGATTCGGTTGACTTCAATCATCTTTGTGACCAAGCTGTTCCAGCGCGGGGAAGCCCAGCGGATGTGGATGGCGCCACGCGTCCATGGGATGTTGTTCATCATGGCCAACCGTCCCACTTCTTGAATATCAGTTGCCTTGGGTGGGATGCGAAGGACGGTGGTGAGCCCGGCCAGTTCGCCGTTGCCATGGAAGTAGGCCACCCGATAGAAGATGGGGCTATTTCCGGGGTTGTGCATGGTCAAGAAGTTGTCGTTTTGTTCACCAGCGAATGCGTATCCAAGGACATCGACTCCGCCAACGGCGGTTTCAGATGGCTCGACGGCGACGATGGCGAAGCGGAATCCGTCCCCCACCTGTCCATCACTGACCAGTGCTTCGATGGTATTGGCATCTCCGCCCACAGGGTTGAGGGCAACAGGGACGCCTTCGCGGCGGAACTCGCGCTGAAACTTGAACACCTGGCCGTTGAGGGTGATGGTGATCTCGTTCGCCGGGTGGGGGCATGGCGGCTGATTCGGCTCCATTCCGCCAGAAGCTTCGTCGGGTTGGCAGCCATTCTTGACGACCAGGGCGTATCGGACGTGCTCTCCCTCAATGGTGGTCGGGAAGGTGTCCGTGAGGGCGCCTCCCTCGAAAGAGACAGCAGCCCTGAACTGAAGGGTTTCTCTGCCGGGAGGTGGTCCTTGCCGTTCTCCGGCGGAACTCGAGGAGGCAAAGATCAGGGAAGCGGCAATGGCGATGGTCGTGATCAGTTTTCTCATGATGGATCCTCTGCTTGGCGAGAAGCGCCGGGAAAATTGGCAGCGAATGATTACTGGGGTCTCTCCAGACTTGCCAAAGGAAAGAGCGCGTTCCGTGCCAAACCCTGACGAAAATACGCAACGTGCTGATAAGTAAATGCTATTTGATAGATTCATCGCTTTTGTGTGCCCACGCGTGTAGGCAGTTTGTTTGGGGGGCCCTGCCCATTCCAGTTGTCAGTTGCCCACAAAGACAACATCGGTGGGCGGTTGTTCGACGCAACCTGGAATCGCGCCTTTTTCTTGAGAGAGCGCTGGAGTTTCTAATGGAGATGGTTCATCATGCGGGTATGAGTCGCGACCTCCAATACATGGACAAGCTGAACACGCTTCGGCTCTCAGAGCTTTGCCGGGCGGCGAATGACACCGTGCTCGAAGAAATCTTGAACAAGAGTGTTTTTTCCTCTTATGGTCCGGGCGATGTGATTTACCGTCAGGGCGGGCCGGCCGAATCTTTTTGCATTGTCCACTCCGGTGTCGTGGAGATCTACAATGAAACAGCCACCGGAGGGAGTGTCATCGCCTATTTAGGGCCCACAGAGTGCGTGGGCGAGTTGGCGCTGCTCATAGGAGACAGCCGGACGGCTACAGCGCAAGTGCCCGAACAGGCGGAAGTGATCCACATTTCCAGGGAGGTCTTCGAGGATCTGTTCATGCGCTTCCCGGTTTTTCTCCGGCAGATGTGCTCAATCCTGGCACAAAGACTTCGCCGCACCACCGACCTGAAATCGCGACCAGTGGAAGCGTCCAGAGATTCGGGTTTGGGGGGGAGCTTGAGGGTCTTCGACCTATCCATCGTCATCCAAACCCTCATCGACTCCAGAAAAACGGGCCGGCTCGTTGTAGATGCGGAGGCGGATGGCGAAGGCCTCCAAGCCGAGGTTTTTTTTGACAATGGCAACATTGTTTGGGGGAAAGCCGGGCGCATTATGGGGGCGGAGGCTGTCTACCAACTTTTCCAAATTCGGTTGGACGGATCGTTTCAGTTCGTTGGCGAACCCCAAGATGTGGTTCCTGATGCGAATATCTCCGAGGCACCCATGTCGGTGCTCTTGGAGGCCGCGCGGCTTCAGGACGAGCTGAAAGAGCTCAAAAAGCGGTTGCCAGACACCTCGATCATCCTTCGGCCCGTAGGGCGGGAGCTCCAGTGGACCGACTATTCCACGCGGCCATTCGCCGCGCCCTTTTGGGCGGCGGTTTGCCGAAGACCGGAGTCGGTGGATACATTGCTTCGCTGCGCGCCTTACAGCCATGAGCGGGTCTACAGGGTTGCCCTGGGGCTCATGGAGACGGGGCAGGTGGAGGTCGTTTCAGTGGGTAAAATGGAGATCTGATGGCCTCCCCATTGGGAGTTACACATCGTTGGTCTTGCTTGAGCCGATGCTCTTGGTCCATGACTCTCCGCATCGTTTGCCAAAGATGCCTACCTTGGGTGGCCGTCCCGATAAAAAGGGGATTAAAGGGAGCCAGTTGCTTTTTTCCCGGTCTCCTTTCCCCGTGGCTAGCATTCATCTGCCTTGTGGGTTGTTGATTGTTGAGCTATGATCAGGTTGTTGCACATTCGAGTTGTTGACCTAAAGAGCCTCTCCCGGAACTAAAAAAGATGAAGCGTTCCCAAACTTTCATGGTGCTTGGCCTGCTAGTTGGGGTCCTGGCAGGGTTTGCAATTCTAGCTTCCTTGATGGCAAGGGATGACAGTCTTCCCAGCGATGGGGATTTTGCTGTCGCCCGGACGGAACTCCCCAAGGCACGCAATGGTTGGATGTTGCTCGCCAAGGCATCGGATTCCATTGCTTGGCCGGACCGTGCAAGGATTCGATACGACAACCTGGGGGACAATGGTTGGGATGACGATCTTGCTGAGAGGTTATTAACTCTCAACGAAGAGGTTTTTGCTCAACTGGGAGCGGCCTTGGCCTACGAGAGACTCCAGGTTCCAGTAGTAATGGATCTCGATGATGATGTGTCCTATGTGGCGGTGTGGCAAGACATTGGGCGGCTCTTGGTGCTTCGCGCCCGGTTTCTTTTTCGTAGTGGCCTTGACAAGGAGGCCTTTGCGGAAATTAGCCGGCTGATGGAGTTTGGCCACCGGGTCCAAGAGGCGGATGGAACGTTGTTGCATCATTTGGTTGGCCGTTCGCTGATGCAGCGCGGCCTTGAGCAGCTCCAAAGGATGGTGGGTCAGACGAAGCTCCGTGCCAATTCCGTGATCCAATTGGTAGGTCGTTTGGGAAACCAACACGACAGTGGGGCAGGCCTGGATGCCGCGGCGCGGAGGGAGTATTGGCTTCTTGGTAAGATGCTGGGTAAACTCGAGTCGGGGAAAAAGCGCTGGCATGACATTGGATTGGGTGAAGTGGCGCCCCTGACGATTTTCGGACACGTCTTCTTGAAGAACCGAACGCTGCGTTTGTACCATGACACGTTGGCGGTTTTCCGAGAGAACATTGTGCGGGCCTGCGCTGAAATGGGAGACCTTCCGCGGTACGATACGATCAATGGGAGTTCGACATTGGAGCTTTTGCGGATGTTGTTCAGCCGAAATTCCGTCGGGCGTCTTGTTCATTCCATCAGCCGTTCGACTCTGGATCGGGTTCTACAAGGCAAGTGCGCTTACAACACCCGGCTGGACGGGATTCGGTTGAGGATGGCGGTCTTGGGCTACAAGCACCGGTACGGAGAGCTACCGGAGAGCCTGTCGGCATTGGCGCCGGAGTTTATTGAATCACTGCCCGTCGATGCCTATTCGGGGCAGCCGTTCTATTACTCGCGGAAGCGGCAGGTTCTCTACTCGGTTTCCCGGAACCTTACGAATGACGAAGGTTTGGAACCAGAAGACCTCGTGTTCGACCTGTCCTTTTGAAAACAGTGTGTTACGGGATAGTCCCGTGAGGTGGTAAGGGTGTCGATCTTGTCTGGACGCAGTCGCCTGCAATTGGTGGCACCCTTGCGATTCCGGAGTTGTCTAAGGAAGGAGCTCGAGGCTCTGGGGCATCTTCGGATCCGAGAGAGCCCTTTGGGATTGGGCATCGACGGGGACATTGCTGATGCGATGCGTCTGAACCTCTATCTTCGGACGGCGCATCGAGTACTCTTTTTCCTTGATTCCTTCCGCGCGCCGAGCCTTGATGAGCTCTGTCGCCAGGTCCGCCGTGGGGCCTGGGAGAAGTTGCTCCATGAAGATGGCTATCTGACGGTCAGCGCGTACATCGATCAAGATGGCCAGAACAATGCGCGTTATGTCGCAATGAGGGTAAAAGATGCCATCGTTGACCGGATGCGCTGGTGGTGTGGGCGGCGGCCCGATTCGGGGCCCCATCGGACTGGCGTCGTCATCTATGTCTCTTGGGTGCGGAATCGCTGCGAGCTTTACATTGACACTTCCGGCGAGGGCCTTGACCGGCGTGGGTATCGGAAGGCGTCTCACCGAGCTCCGCTCCGAGAGACACTGGCTGCCGCCCTGGTGATTTCCGCTGGGTGGAAAGGATCTGGTAGCTTTCTTAACCCGATGTGCGGTAGTGGGAGTCTCGCCATCGAGGCGGCCCTTGTGGCGACCAACGCAGCTCCCGGAATCTTCAGGGAAAATTTCGGTTTTACCCACCTGAAGGGATTCGACCAAGGGATCTGGCGGTCACTTCAGAAGGAGGCCCGTCATAGCCGCCGAGCCTGGAAGAAAGGAAGAATCGTTGCGACTGATCTGAATGGGAATGCCTTGAAGGCGACTCTGGCAAACGCGGAGCGGGCCGGGGTCAGCGATCTTGTGGCGTTGGAGATGTGTGATTTCGCGGATTCGCCGGTCCCACCGGGAGGAGGCGTTGTCATGCTTAACCCTGGATATGGCCGAAGGATTGGCCAACCTGAGGAACTCCAAGAGCTTTACCGAAGGATTGGGGCCTTCTTCAAAAAACGCTGCATCGGCTATAGGGGCTATGTTTTCACCGCGAATCGAGAGCTGGCTAGCTGCGTTGGGCTGCGGGCTCGGCGGAAATTGCTGTTCTCCCATGGCGGGTTGGATTGTCGCCTTCTGGAATACGAGCTTTACCAAGGGAGCAAGAAGAACGGCTCGGCTTTGCCAGGATCTGCCAGTGCGGACCATGGTGAGGCAGTCTAACGCACAAGCTGCCGGCTGCCGGGCCGCCGGGAATTACTCGGAGGCATTGGGATCTTCTTCCTGTTCCGGTGTGTCCCTTTCGCCGGCTTCGATACGACGTATCGCCTCCTTGACGGTGCTTTGGACGGTCGGATCTTGGTCGCTGAGAGATGCGCGGAGGCGACCGAGGGCATCAATCGCGTCGGAACCCATTCTGCCCAGGGCATGGGCTGCTTCCGAACGGATCCTCGGTACGCCGCTGTCGAGGCCTTCCAAGAGCTCTGGAACCGCCGATTTCGGAAGGGGCTCGTCCTTGGCCAAAAGCAATAGAGCTTGACGGGCCACGCGCCAGTCTTCCTCCGGTTTGAGAAGTTTCAACATGGCTCGAACGCTGCCAGGGGTTTTGCGGGCAATGCCTCGGAGGGCAAAGGCGGCACCATCTCGGACGCGCCAGTCCGTGTCCTTGAGCGCTTTGATCAAGTCAGGCCCGGCCACGCGGGCCTTGTCTCCCATTTCAGCGAGCTTGTAGGCGGCATCTTTGCGAACTTGAGAGTTGGGATCCTCAAGAAGCTTGATCTGTTCCTGGACCGGATCGACTTGTTTTCCACATCCAGCAAGCAAGACCGCAAAGACCAGCCCAAGAAGGAACTTCCTCATGCGGCTACTCCCTTCTTCGTTTTGGGTGTTTGTCGAATGGCTATGGATAGATTCAGGTGCTTTTGTCCGGTTCTTCAATGCACCTCCACCTTACGAATCTTGACATGGAAATGCAATCCACTGGTCTTTCAGACCTCAAAAATCTTTCACCTGGTTCGTTCACGACGAATCTCGGTGACATTAGCTGCCCCTCGCTTTACCGGCAAGGAGGAAGAGCGGAAAGCAAGAGGTTGATCCACGGAGGGAGCGAATGACGATTCGCGGGAAGAGCGCTATATTCGCCCAAATAGGGTTGGCTGGGGAGAAGCAGGATCGAGGGGCCGAGGCAGGGAGGTGCCAGGTGAGAGCGCCACCATCGCGGATAGGGCATTATAGGATTGTCGAAGCGTTGGCTGAGGGCGGCATGAGCGTGGTCTATCGCGGCCTGGACCTTCGGACGGGAAACGCCGTTGCGGTCAAAACCGTTCGCCGCCATCATGCCAGAAGGCTTCGGAGCTTGAGACAGGAAATCCTGTCGTTGGCTGGTATGCGCCATCCGGGAATCGTTCCCATCTTGGAGCACGGAGTGCATGAAGGCTTGCCGTGGTACTCCATGCCGATGTTGGAGGGATTGACTCTGGACAGTTATGTCGTCCGTGCTTGGGAGGATCTGTGTGCGGCGGAGGCTGCCGAAGGCACTGGTCCCCAGGATGCCGCGGTTCTGACTTCGGCCAGCGTTGAGAGCCTGGATCCGAAAAATTCAGGATCCCCAAGAAAGTTGCCCGGGAAGGATCAGACTGCCGACTGGAACGATCCCCAGCAGTTCGACGAAACAGTCGATACTTCCAGCACCCAGGAACTGAAGGCGCGGAGCAAGGTTACCGGGGAGGATCTCACCCTTCCACAGTTTCCCGGCGCTAAGGGGAAAAAGCTCGCGAAGGCTGTACTGGATCCGAGGATTCGGCGCATGGCTCTGGAGCTCATCCAGAATCTGTGCCACCCCCTTGCCTACCTACATGGCGCCGGCCTGGTGCATCGCGATCTAAAACCGGAGAACATTCTGGTTCTTTCTGGCGGAAGGCCAGTACTGCTCGATTTTGGGTTGATGTCCCGCTTTTCTGGCCACCAGGGCCGAGATGTCCTGGAGGCGGGCGGGCACCGGGTCGGGACGGTTCACTACATGTCTCCGGAGCAGATCCGGGGCGAGATGTGCGATGCGCGGTCGGACCTCTATTCCATGGGCTGCATCTTGTACGAGTTTGTCACCGGCCGGCGCCCGTTCGAGGCTTCCACCGCGGAGGGGATCTTGGAAGGACATCTTCACGCTCATCTTCGGTCGCCTTCCCACTATGTGAAGGAGCTGCCTCCAGAATTGGAAAAACTAATTCTTGGGCTTCTGGAAAAGAATCCCAGAGCTCGCTTAGGTTATGCGGACGTGGTTGAACGCGTGCTGGCGGGACTTCTTGGGGAAGAGAGACAAGGATGCACCATCTACGGACCATTGCCCAAGGCACGCCCCTATCTCTACAGACCGCGCTTCTGTGGCAGGCAACGTGAACTCGACTTCTTCCAGAGCCGATGGAAGGCGCTTCAGCATGGCCGGGGCGGGCTCACCTTGCTTCTGGCCGAGGATGGGGGGGGGAAAACTCGTTTTCTGGGAGAGGTGGGGAGTCTAGCACGCCGCCGGAAGTGCCGTGTCTTGATGGGAGAGAGCAGACCGGAACTGGGCAGCGCCGCGGCATTTGCCCCCCTCCAGCAGCCCATGCAGTCCATCGCCGATCGCTGCCGGGAGTGGGGAGAGGAAGAAACGAAACTCATCCTGGGGAGACGAGGCGCCGTCTTGGCTGGCTACTTCCCGGCCTTTGTCGGATTGGGTGCTCACAGCGAAGAACCAGATGAGCTGCCGCCCGAGGCTGCCCTCGTACGTCTCTATTCTTGCCTGGCCGAAACTCTGGGCGCCCTCACCGCGTCGAAGCCTGTGGTGCTGGCCTTGGACGACCTCCACTGGGCCGACGAGCTGACTCTTGGTTTTCTGAAATTCTTGGCAAATGGAAAGTTTCTGAGCGACGTGCCGCTCCTGATTGTCGGAGCCGCTCGAAGCGAAGAAGGCGACGGAGCCTTGGCGAGCTTGCTCGCCTCACGAGGCATCGACTTCCTAAGACTCGAGCCGCTTGGAATCGAAGGGGTCGGAGCTATTGTTCGAGACATGCTGGCCATGAAAAAGCCTCCCTTGGAATTCGTTCGTACCCTGGCCTTCGAGGCGGGCGGAAAACCGGCTTTTGTGGCGGAATACTTGCGAATGGCCGTGGCGGAAGGAATCCTGACTCGGGACGGAAGTGGCAGGTGGAGCGTCGGGAAGAAGTGGTCGCCTTCCGTTGCCCCGGAGGGGGTGTCTGGCGATGAGCGCCAGTTCTTGCTCTTGCGCTCGCTTCGCGACTACACATTGCGGCGTTTCCAAGAGCTGTCGCCACAGGCCACCCGCTTCATCGAAGCTGCTGCCGTATTGGGGGGCAAAACGAGTCTCGACATCTTGACCGGAGTCGTTGGCACCGAAGAGGAGGCCCTGGAGGCCGTGGTCGAGCTCCAGCGTGCCGAGATCATGGAGGTCGTGGACGACCTGGAGCTCCGGTTCGTCCACGAGCGATTGCGTCAAGTCGTCTTGGAGGGGCTCCAGAGCCAACGGCGGCGAGAACTCCATCGAAAAGCCGCCGAGGCTATCGAAGGCCATGGGTCCGGGGAACAGCAGGATGCTTCTGGGAACTTGGCAGTAAGGCTTGGCTACCACTGGGAGTGCGCTGGTGACATGGTGCGGGCGAAGAACTCCTATCTTTCTGGCGCCCGATGGGCTAGGAAACGCTACGCTCATGGCCTTGCCGAAGAACTCTATCGAGCCTTCTTGAGACTCGGCAATGGCCGCTCCAAAGACAGCGTCGAGGCTCGCCTCGAGCTTTGCAGTGAGGTCCTCAGGATTCAAGGAAGGGTGTCCGAGGCGCTACCGGAACTTGAGCTTTGCCTGGCTGAGGCCAGAGAACTTGGCTTTCGGGCCGGCGAGGCGCGAGTTCTCGTTGAGCTCGGCATCGTCCAGCAAGCAGTGGCACGGCTGGAGCAGGCTCTTGAAACCTATGAGGCCTCTCTTGCCATCTACCGCGAGATCGGCGATCGGCGAGGCGAGGCCATCGCCCTGGGCAAGCTCGCCAACGTCTATGGCATTCAGGCCCGGCTGTCCGAGGCGCTGGCGAATCACCACAGGTCCTTGGAAATCTTCCGCGAGCTTGGGGACTTGCGTTATGAGGGCGCTGCATTGGCTAACCTTGCCAGTTTCCATTACGACAGAGGTGAAAACCATCGCGCCCTCGAACTCTTCCAGCGGGCCGTGGAGATCCATCGGGAAGTCGGAAACCGCTTCCACGAGGGGATCACTCTGGGGAATCTGGCGACCTTGCTCTTCGAGGAAGGAGAGCATGCTCGAGCCCTCGATCTCTATGAGAAGGCACGAGTGATCTATCGTGAGGTCGGCGATCTCGCCGGAGATGCCTATGCAGCCTGCACCCTCGGGAACTGGTGCCTAAAATTGGGGCGCCTGGAAGAAAGCCGGCGGGCCTTCCAGCGGTCCCTTTCCATCGTCCGGGAGATCGGCGATCGGTCATTGGAGCTCGTCAACCTCGTCCAAATGGCTCTCCTTGCCAGACAGGGCGAGGCGGATCTCCCACGGGCGAATGAACTTCTGAACAAGGCTGAATCGATGCTCGCGGATTTCGGCGATCTGAAATATCTCGCCCTTTGCCACGTCCAACGCGGGCACCTGGCCCTGGCCGAAGGCCGGTCGGCTCACGCTTTCCTGGCGGAGGTCCAAAGTTTTCACGTGATGGCTCCGGAAGGACCCGGGAGCGATATCTCAAGAGCGATCCACCGCCTGGAAAGGGCCCAGGCCGCCTTTGAGGCCGGCGAACCTCTCTTCATGGGCGAGTGCCCCGAGGAACTTCCCCAAGGACTGAGACGCCAGCTCATAGAGGATGATCTGCTGCCGCCAACCTCCCCCAATTCTCAACGAAGGTCATGAGATGAATCCGGAAAAACTGACTGTCGGGATCGAAGAGGAATACCAGATCATCGATCCCACCTCGTGGGGCCTCACCTCCTACGTTCAGGAGATTCTGGAACAAGGACGCATCCTCCTCAAGGAGCAGATCAAACCCGAGTTCCTCCAGTCCCAGGTGGAGGTGGGGAGCCGGATCTGCCACAATATGCAGGAGGCGCGCCAAGAGATCGTCCGGTTGCGCAGCACCATCGCCAAGCTCGTAGGCGCCGATGGACTGGTCGTGGCCGCCGCTAGCACCCACCCGTTTTCCACATGGATCTCACAGGATATCACCGCGGGCGAGCGGTACACCCAGCACCTGGAGGCCCTCGCCGACGTGGCAAGGCGCCTGCTTATCTTTGGAATGCACGTCCATATCGGCATCGATGACAAGGAGCTCATGATCGATGTCATGAACCAGGCCCGCTATTTCCTCCCACATCTCCTGGCCCTCTCCACGAGCTCCCCTTTCTGGCATAATCGTGTCACCGGCCTCAAATCCTACCGAACCATCGTCTTCGAGAACCTTCCACGCACTGGCCCGCCACCTGTCTTCGGCTCTTGGAGTGAGTATCAGGAGTTCATCGCCCTTCTCATCAAGACCGGCTGCATCGATGAAGCGACCAAGATCTGGTGGGATATTCGCCCCCACCCCTCCTTTCCCACGCTGGAGTTCAGAATCACCGACATCTGCACCAAGGTGGACGAGGCGGTTTGTCTGGCGGCGCTCATCCAGGCGATCGTCGCAAAGCTCATTCGCCTTCGGCACTCCAACCAGTCGTGGCGCCGCTACAGACACCATCTCATCACGGAAAACAAATGGCGGGCCGCACGATACGGGATCGAGGGCCAACTCATCGATTTCGGCAAGCAAAAAGAAGTGCCCACGAAGCTCCTCGCCGAGGAGATCCTCGAATTCGTCGATGATGTTGTCGATGATCTTGGCAGTCGCCGCGAGATCGAAACCGTCCACACCATCCTCAGGGAGGGCACCAGCGCCGACCGGCAGATCGCCACGTACCAGCGCACCGGAGATTTCAAGGCTGTCGTCCGCCAGATTGTGGAGGAGACTCTCGAAGGCTGCCAGTGAGCCCAACGTCAGCCCGAGGCACTCCAGGGAATCCCAAGATTGTTCTTTTGGGTTGATTTCCGCTCC
This sequence comes from bacterium, assembly GCA_024278345.1. Taxonomy (GTDB): domain Bacteria; phylum CSSED10-310; class JAJRTK01; order JAJRTK01; family JAJRTK01; genus JAJRTK01. The sequence goes on from JAJRTK010000324.1 coordinate 27,955, forward strand.
CGCTGCTCGCGGCCGCTCCCATCACTCGCCATCTGAGTTGTTCAACCGCCTTGGAAGAGACACCGGATCTGGTGACAGGTGGGACAGCGGAGGACGATGAGCCAACCGTCTTTGGAAAACTCCCCGAAAACCGGCGCTTCACACTGAAGAAGGCATTCCAGGGGTTCCCGGCCACAGACCGGTGTCCGGGTGCAACGCACGTAGTCCTGGTTCCAGGTCGGGTAGCCTCCTACCTTGATGGCGAAGACGTTTTTCCCCTCCGTGAGACGCTCCATGGTCCCCGTTCCTATCTTCAGCGGCTCGTAGTCCGGGTCGTAAAGGATCTCCCAAAGGCTTTTGGCATCGATCTTTCGCACAAGCTCTAACCACTGTTCCGGCAAGACGGGACCTGGGGGCTGAGCAAGAGGCTGCTCCACTTCGGAGGTCTTGATAAAGAGGGTTTTTGTGGGAAACTGCTCGTCCCAGCAGTGATAGTTTTGGCAGGTAAAAAAGATCAGCAGATCACCCGGTGTCTTGTTCAGGGCCTCCTTCACCTCGGGAATGGCGATTTGGTACCGGAGAGCCATGGGCCTCTTGCAGTCCTGGTTGGGGCAGGTGGGCCAGAGATCGATCCATCGCTGGTCGAAGAGCGGCACACCACCACTTTTGCAGAGCCATCCTTCTGGCCGAGGCTCTTTCGTTGGACGGAGTTCGAAGGCGGTCTTCGTCTCAGATTCGTACCGCCGGCGGGCCTGGTTCTCACGGAATTGTGCATCGACTTTCCTGTAGCCGGCTCCCAGCTTGGTGCCCATACGGAATTGAAGCTCCTTGCGCGCCAAATCGGGGGTGCGGCAGCGGACGACCCGTTCCTCTCCCCGTTGCCCTATCTTGCCAAAGCGAAGCTCCAGGGTCGAGCCAAACCGGTAAATGCTCCAGAAACGGCAGGCGGCCAGAGGATTGGCGGGAGCCTTCCAGAGCTCGTGTTCTTCGTGATCCAGAGGCGCGGCTAGAGACCGCTGGCGAATGAGCCTCTTTTGCTCCAGATCGGCGACCATCCCCAGAGTCCCGCCCAGATCCAGTAGCGCCGACGAGGAAACGGAGGTCCCGGCCAGGTTGAGCCCTTGGAGGCCGGTGAGAGAGGCCAGGCAACGCGCTCCCTTGTCATTCACACGCTTTGCGCCCTGAAGATCGAGCTTGCGGAGGCGTCTTAGCCTCGAAAGGCTCTTGAGGGTTCCATTGGTCACCTTGGCCGAGCACTCGCTGAGGTCAAGCTCTTCAAGATTCTCCAGACGTTCCAGCAGCTTGAGGCTTCGCTTTCGCATCCGGCCCTTGCAGAGCTCCAGAACTCGGAGGTTCGACAGCTTCGAGATACTCTCCATCCCACGATCATCCAGGTTGTTGCAGGCCTGGAGGATGAGCCTTTCGAGGTTGCCGACCCGGTAGAGCCACCGGCCAGTGAAGCGACTGCACTCCACCAACTCAAGATTCCTCAGACCCTCAGCCTGAGCCAATTCAGCAACGTGTTTGTCCGTTGCCGTCCAGAAAAGAGCGATCTTTCGGAGCCTTGGAAATCTCCCCGCGTAGACAAGGCCTCCCATGGCGCCTTCGCAGCAATCGAGGGTGAGGCTTCGAAGATGCGGCAGCCGCTCAAGGTTGCGCATCCCCTTGCTTGTCACGCGGTGGGAGCCCTCGATGATAAGTTCTTCGAGAGTCGGGAACTCGGAGAGCAACCTCAGATGTTCATCCGTGCATTGCGATGGACATTCTAAAGCTCGTATCCCCGCTTCGGAAGAGAGCTTGCGGACCGAAGCCCAACGCCATTCTCCCTCAGCATCCCTTTCCATTGCGGCCATGGTTTGTTTGGGAAGCTTCCTCAACGGCTTTTTGGCGCCCTTTGTCTTGCCCATGGTCCATTCCTTTGGTTGTAGCTGGCGATTCCTGGCCGCTCCTCTTGCTCGCCGGTTTGGCCATCGTTCGACATGGGGCGAGCGTCTCTCCTATATATATAAACCTTTAAGCAGTTCAGATCATCCCCTTTGACCTGGAAAAGAGCGGCGGGGACCCTGTTTGACTTGGGCTGATTCTGTCGCGGCCGTCCCGGGCACGGCCGCCAAGCGGAGCGATGGCGCCACCCGCCAAAGGGGCCACCGATGACCAAGGCCACCGAACTTCTCAGGGGCCGGTGGCGGAAGTAGAGAAGAGATGAAACTTTGGGCCTTGAGTGATCATATCCCGGCGACTGGCTGATTCTTGCTCCCTACCAGCGGTGGGATGGATTGGGCGGAAAAGCATGGAATCGTCTGTAACGACGAGAGATTCCTCCACTCCGAGCCGTACCCCACGAAGGAGGATTGGTGCGCCGCGCGCCTGGAGGAGGGTCACTGTCGAATATGGGCCAACGTCAACAACGAATTGGTGCGCCGCGCGCCTGGAGGAGGGTTATCGGCATTTATTGCTGATAACTCGTATTCATCGGCCTTTAGACAATTGAACCCGTTTTTGATAATGTCAGGAGCCTTTGGTGCGGCTCTGGGAGAAGTGAAAAGTTCGAAACAGGCTTTTTGGCTGCGGCAAGCTCCGTTTTTGAACAGACTCCTCCCCGACCGCATCGAAAATCTCGAAGCAGCCTTCGGTTTAACGGATTTTTGGGGCAGTGGCGCCGAGGACTCAGGCGGTCGGAAGCTCGGAAGCCTCGCTCCCCACCAACAGATGATGCACGAGCTCCAGGGCACTGGTTCCGCGGCTCTGACCCAGGCTTTGACGTGCTTCAAGATCGCCATTAGAGAGCCGGATAAGCCAGAATGAGGCCCGGCGGTGCCGAGATTCCTCCAGCTTGAACGTCTCTTTCTTCACCGCGTTCGATCGCTCACAACCAGAGCGGAGTCTCATGAACTTCTGGTACCGCGGGCTGTTTCTGGGAATGTCGGGGCAAAGCGGCCCCCCAGAAGGCCATCTCGATATTCCCTTGGCAAAGGGGCACTCCACGTTTACTGAGATGGAGCTGGGGACGACGGGGATGC
>JAJRTK010000325.1 GCA_024278345.1 bacterium
CTCCCTGGTGGGTGCAGGGCAAAGCCCTGCCGGGGACCGGGGACAACGTCCCCGGACGACCTTCGGGTAACGCACGGCGTGACCCGCCGAGCAACAGCGAGGCGTTGCCCGGATGCCGGAAACTTCACAATCCTTGAAGCGTCCCGCTTTACGTGGATGGCCTTCCCAGGGTATCCACGCAAAGCGGGACAATGGGTCAGTTGGAAAAAAACTCGGCCTCGGACAACGCCTCGCTCCGCTCGGCGGGTCACGTTTGCGTGACTGGAAGGTGGTCCGGAAATTGTAGAGTGCGGGCCTTCCGGGCCGCACGCATCGGGCGTCGCCCTGCCCCCACCAGAGAGCCGGCTCCTCCCTGGGCGCCAGCTCCTCCCTGGTTGTGGAAGCGCCTGGAAAACGGAAGCACGAAAGAACTGGAGTATTCGCTTTCTCCGGGCCACGGGAAGAAACTGCCGCGAAGCTCACCAACCGCGATGGACTGTCACCCTCGATCCGCCGACAATCGCGATTCCGCTGCCGTCCAGAAACTCCACCTGACACTTGGTGCCTTCATCATAATCGGGTGCTTCCAGGAGCACCTTCGCCGGCTGCCCCATCACGACGCAGTCCATGCCACTGGGCTCATCGAGACCTCGCCAAAGACGAATAAACGGGTTCTCTTCCCATTCTCGGGAAATCGTCGTGGCCTCCGTGTGGCCGGGGTACACCGGGCTATCGGGCGGGAGCTTCATCAGCACGTCCAGGATCGAGCTCCTGAGCTCCTGAAAAGTTCCGTGACCGGGAGCAACGGTCCCCCCGACGCTTCCCCGGAATAGAGTATCTCCCGTGAAGACGGCATGATCATTGACGACAAAAGCCAACTGGCCCATGGTATGGCCCGGGATGTGCAGCACCCGGACCTCTAGTGAACCGGTTTGGAGCGTCTGTCCGTCTTCCAGCAGGGCGTCGAGGTCGCCATCAAAGAGCTCTTTTTCCGCGGGATGCCCACAGATCGTGCAATCGAACAGCCGCCTGTATTCCCCGTTGTTGGCCACGTGATCGTAGTGATGGTGCGTACACAAGAGATGGGTCAACCGAAGCCGCAAGGCCTCGATCCGCTCCAAAAGCGGCTCCATGGGACCGCCACTATCGATGAGGATCGCATGCCCCCCGGGCCCGTCCGCCACGAGGTAGCTGTTGGACAGCCACTGTGGGTGCATGCTCTTTTCGATCAACATCGGTCTTCTCCTCTTGAGGGGCCTGGGGGATCACTTGGGTGGATTAGCCCTGTTGTACTCCATCGCCAAGAAACCTGCCAACCTGAATCTACCTGTCTCTTGGGCCTCTCCTACGAGCGGTTCTCACACCACCCGTACACTGGCGGGGGTCCCGAAGGATGACGGACGGTTCATTTGAGGGAATCTCTCTTTTTCGGGACCTATCAGATCCGGTTGACAACTTCACCGCTGGGGCGGGCCTCCTTCCCGGCTCCGTGCAGCCCGGAGGGCGCTACACGGGGAAGATGCCGGTGCCACCGTTTCGGCGAAGAAACTCGTAAAGCAAAAACACGACAATTTGATAGGTCCCTCTTTTTCTCTTTGCGTCTTTGCGTCGGCAGGCCGGTTGAGGTTCAATAGAAGGGAGTGTCAATCGTCTAACAGAGGAAATCATTGGTGGAGCTCGATCAGATTTGGAAACAATGTAGCACTTGCAAAGCGCCCATCGGATTTGGACAAGCTTACAAGCGCTGTACCGTATCGACCTGCAACCGCAAAGACAGCGATTTCGTCTTTTGCACGACCCGGTGTTGGGATTCCCATCTCCCGCTGATGCGCCACCGGAACGCGTGGGCGACGGAAGAGAGAGCCCCGGCGCGGCAAGAATGGGAAAGGCATCAGGCGTCCCACGCCGAAGCCGCCCGGCGGAGAGAAGAGCGCCAAAGGAACGGCGCCCGGGGCATGGCGGCCCCGGCCCCGGATTTCGCGGCCAACTTCGAGCTCCTGGAAGAGGAAATCCCCGTGGAAATTCTTGTGGTGGTCTCCAAGCTGAAGAAATATGTTCGCGCCCGTTCGGGCTTGAAGACTTCAGAGACGGTTCTTACCGTCGTGTCCAGTCAGATCCGTAAGCTCTGTGACGCCGCGATTTTGAAAGCGGTGGAAGCAGGCCGCAAAACCGTCATGGGCAGAGATTTCGAGGAAGAGCCGTGAAGCGGGATACCCACCTAAGCCGGGACACGCGACAAAACCAAAAAAAGAGGTGCGGCATGCAAAAACGTGGGCTGGGATCCCGTTGCCCTTCGTTGCAACGGAAAGATGAGCGCGATCCCTGGTGGGTGCAGGGCGAAGCCCGGACGCTTGCGATTCCACGGTCCCGGGAATGTCCTGGCTTGCGTGGATACCCCACCACCCATGACCGAGGCCGGGTGAAAAATCCGACGTTGTTGTTGGCGATTCTCCTGGGTTTTGGAATCTGGCACTGCGGGACAGAGGTCGATGACGCCGAGTTTACCGTCGTTTTAGGCGGCGTGAGCGGCCCCGTCCGGAGGCTGCTGGGAATCAACGGCGGACCCTATCCTCAGCTTCAGTGTGCGGATTTTGCGGAGGCGTACCGCCAGATGGGCGTCGAAACGGTGCGCACTCACGATTTCTACGGCCCTCTGGATATGGCGACCCTCTATCCGAACCGCTTGATGCCGCCAAGCCTGGACATTTCCTTTGATTTCACGTCGGAGCTCTACGACGATTCGGGAAACTCCCTGGGCTCAAGCGACAACGTGTTCGCGGCAATCCTTGACGGTGGTTTCGAGCCCTACTTCCGCCTTGGCGACTCCTGGAACAACATCTCCGAGCCCAAAACGGACACGGAGCGGGGCAACTACGTCCGGGCGGCTGTCAAAGTGGTGGACCACTACCTGGCCAGCCGGTGGGGACAGCTTGTGAACGGAGGCTCCGTCGAAATCTGGAACGAGCCGGACGGTCGATTCTGGAAGCGTCCGCGGGAGGAGTTTTTCGATCTTTTCGCCGAGATTGCCATGGCATTGAAGGCCAAATACCCGAATCTGAAGGTCGGGGGACCCGGGGTGACCCCGTGGGGTTATCTCTCCGGTCTGGATGGCGCACCTGGAGTATGCGGCCAGGCGGGAAGCGGAGAAAACGGCTGGGAATGGGTCCGCTCTTTCTTGGGCCACCTACGTTCCCGTGAAGTGCCCTTGGACTTCTTCTCGTGGCACATGTACTCCAACAAGCCCGAGGAGTATGGGGCAGCCGCCCGGTTTTACAGGAGCGAGCTGGATTGCTTCGGCTTCAGTTCGGCAGCGCTCCACATCACGGAATGGAACACCAGTATCGAGCAGGCTGATCCCCCCATGAGCGTGGAGGAGCAACGGCGGTGGAGAGATGGTTCCTTGGGAACTTCCCGCCTCACCGCGGCCTGGATGGCACTGCAAAAAGCCGGCGTCACCCAGTCGATGATCTATCGGGGCGCCTTCTGCGGCGGCGGCGGCGACAACGGGACGAACCTCGGCATCTTGGCTTTTGACGGACGCCGAAAAGCAACCGCCGATGCCTTCGAGCTTTGGGCGGGCTTTTCCAATTCGACACAGCTCTTGAACGCCACGTTGCAGCCGGCGGCTTCCACAAATCTGGAGATCCTGGCCGGCATGGAGGCCGGCGGTGATCTGAGGCTTTTGGTCACCAATCTTGGAAGAGAGGCCATCCGCTGGAAGCTGGAATCCGGGGATCGAAGCTGCGGGGAAACGGCCCAGGTTAGTGAGCTCTCCGGAGAAGATGCCACGCCCTCCAGTTACAGTTGGAAACTGGACCTACCCTTTGAAAGCGATCCCAGCTCCGTGATCCTGATCACGTTGGACTGCGAGCCCTGATCCGGGCGGAACTTCCCGGCCAGATCCTGCCTGGCCCCTTGCCACCGAAGTCGGCAGCTCCTTCAAAAACCTGTTCATTCGCAAATTCCGGGTATCCACGCAAAGCGGGACAATGGGTCGCGGAAAAAAAACTTGGCATCGGGCAGCGCCGCGCTCCGCTCGGCGGGTCACGTTTGCGTGACTCGAAGGGTCACGCCTCGCGTTACCCGGCGGTCGTCCGGGGACGCTGTCCCC
>JAJRTK010000326.1 GCA_024278345.1 bacterium
ACGTTTGCGTGACTCGAAGGGTCACGTTTGCGTGACTCGAAGGGTCACGTTTGCGTGACTCGAAGGGTCACGTTTGCGTGACTCGAAGGGTCACGCCTCGCGTTACCCGGCGGTCGTCCGAAAATTGTAGCATGCGGGTCTCCCGGCCCGCATGCATCGGGCTTCGCCCTGAACCCACCAGGGAGTTCACTCCCTGGACCCACGTGGATGTACGCTTGCGCGTATTTTTTAGTTCTCGGTCCCTTCTTTCATCTTCTGTGGTGGTTCGATTCGTCTCCATGAACATGACGTGGATGGCCACGCCCGCTAAGTGGAACCCCGACTTCCGTCATACCTTGACACGCCCCGCATTTTTTTTTCGACGGGGCTCGGGCGACATCTGGACAGGGGGGCCATCATGTGGTTCTTTTGTGAGAGCTACCACAAACGAAACGAATCCCCGGAGAGAACTGGAATTGTGACGCTTCCCATGCCTCATCCGAAAAAAGAAAAGCACTTGGCCTCGAATAGAGACGGCGAATCACATCAAATGACGACCCTCGCGGACCGGAGCGGCTCTGAAACCACTTCCCTGCCGGTCTTGGGGAGCTGGATTCTGGTCATCCTTCTGTTTGCGCCCCTGGGCGGTATAATTCGGCCTGCCCTCAAGCGGCCCTGGATCTATTGGGTCTCGCTGACCGCTGCCGGGATTCTTGTTCTTTGGGGTGTTTGGCGACTTCGGCGCACCTTCCTTGACGCCCTGAGATCAAGCCCGAGCCGCCTGCTGGTAGGTCTGGGGCTCCTGGGGGTATTCCTGGCTTACGAGCTTGGCTTCAACACCCGGTTCGCCGTGGAGCGGTTCCACTTCTTTTCCTTTGGACTCCTGGGATTTCTTTGGAGCCGCCGAATCGGAACGGAGTTGGCCGGCCTTCTGATGGCGCTCTTGGGATGCACCGCCGTGGAACTGCTGGACGAAACGTTCCAGTTCTACCTGGCCTGTCGGACGGGAGACCTGGCGGACATTCTTCTCAACTTCAAGGCCGCGGCGGTCGGGATCCTCTTCTGGGGCATCATCCGACCCGGTTCGTGGAACCTATTTGGGACGGAAGCCCCATCCTGGCCGGTGAAGGGCGATTGGCGGCGGACGGAGGGGAAGGGGGAGAGAATGGGAAACCTCCTTTTCATGGCGGCTCTGGTCTCCGGCCTGGCCACCTGGTTCCTGTCAGTGCAGCAGTGGGGAGTCGTGATCCAGATGCCGGGCGGCACGTTCTTTTCTCGATTCTCCGTGGATGGGCTGGAGGAATCGAACCGAACCAAGAACTATATTCTCACTCCGCCGCCCACGTCGAAGGATATCCTGGCCTGGGAAGATCACTACTACGCTGAAGGGTTGCGGAGCCTGAAAAATCGAAATGACTGGGTCACCGCCAAGCAGTTTCGCCATGCCCTTTTCCAGGATGCCCTCCTGGAGCGATGGTATTCGCCAATCCTCGATAGCCACAAGGGCCATTGGAGCAAAGAGATGCGCCGGAATATACAAAAGCTGACCCCAGCCGGACCCGAGGCTCCCACGGAATTCAGTTCTGGTCCCACAAGGGAACTCCACCAGCCGGTGAGTATCCTCCTGACCCTGCTTCTGGCCATGGGAGCGGCAGTCCTGAAATGGCCGAAACAATGGGACCCTTCGCCCATGGGAATGGGTGGCTGACGGAATGACCTTCCATGGTCTCCACCCAATCCGGGAGAATGACGATTCGCATGGGGCGGTTTTTCCCGGCGGTTCAGCCCCTTTTCGGGACGAGGCGTGGGCGCTCCAGAGTTCCTCCCAAGCTCATTTCGATCCAGCCTGTCCCGCCGCGCCGATATCCCATGAGATCGAGGATCTCTTCGTAGGTCACTTTCGCCTGCCCTGCAAGCTTGAGCCTGATCTCGAGATCAAGACGGCTCATGGAAAGCCTTTGAGACAATACCACTTGTCCACTCGCCTGTAATTCTACGTCGGACCCCGAAACCCGGCCTCGCTCCAAAAGAAGAATTCCGCTCCCCTTCTCCAGGCGGCCCCGCAGCTCCACCGCTCCCATGCCGAGCCGGTCGAGGCGAAGCCCGCCCAAAGAGATCCCTTCCAAGACGACTCCCCTGGCCGAAACTTCGAAGGCCCCCTGCCACGTCTCCACCGCCCTGCTCCCAAGCTCCCAGCGGCCCGAGCCTTGCAACTGCCCCAAGATCCGTCCTCCCGGGAGGCCCGCGGCCGCGGCGAGCTCCATCAGATTCAGCCGGGATGCCTCCAGGCTCAGCCCGCCCAACCGAGGTTCCCGGAGCCCGCTGAACGACGCTCGGATCTCCACCCGCCCGCCGCTCACCGGCAAGAATATGGCATCCGCCACCGGCGTTCCCCAAAGCAGGCCCCACCAGGAAGGCCCCGCATCGATTTGGGAAAATTGGAGCCTCTCTTTCTGCCAAGGAGCCTTCAAGCTCACGCCGCGAGCCCAAAGAGAACCCAACCAGCCAACTCCCGCGGCCCCAACATCAAGGCTCCAGCCAGGCCGTTTTTCCAGGTTTACCTCCGCCATCTGAACCATCTCTTTCGCCGGCAGCCGCCATAGTGACAGGAGTCCAGTGGCAACAAAAAGATACAAGGAACCAGCAAGAAACCAGAAAAACTTCCGAGACCGGACTCCGGCTTCCGATTCACTTTTCATGGTGTCCCCTTTCCAGGCCGGCTCCACACCCATCGGTGAGGCCTGTAGACCCTTCATGCGAAGGCGCCGCCGGGTTTTCACCAACGAGCAACCCCGGCGCAGCGCCAGCTCACCGCGCCTCCGCGGCTCTGTATGATGCCAAAACTAACGAAAGATCTAGGAGCTGCCGGTCTTCATAGCGCCGCTCGAGACTGAGGCGCTTGATGGAAACGACCACATCACCAATGCTGAAGCGCCGCAATAACTCTAGTGCTTGGTGGAGGGCGACTCTGGAGAATTTTACTTCCACACTGGTCTCCAAGATCCCCCCAAGATCCGTCGTACCCTGCGGCCGCAGAGTATCGAGCTGCCCCTGCATCTGGGACTGGGCGATGATTCTGTCAAGAAGCGCTAAAAAGGGCTCGCCACCTTCCCGTCCAAGCCTGAGCTGAAATGCACGATGCTTCGCCGCAAGCTCGCGATACCGACCGACAAGCTCCACCAGCAACGCCTTGTCCCGCTCCCGCGCCGCAATCTGGCGCTCCAACTTTGCCATGGGCTCCAATACGAGGCCTTCCACGGCCCAAGCCACTCCCATGGTGGCCAAAAAAAGAGCCCCCACCGCCAGGAAGACCAGTTCCCGTTTCTGGAGCCTTCTCATGGAGAACCTCCCCGAGGCACCATCAGCTCCAAGCCAAGTTCGAACGCCACTCTGTCCGAACCGACGACGCGGCGCGTCGCCCCAGAGACGATCTTCTCCACCTGTGGAAGCGTGCCCAAAGCCGTCTGCAGCCTGGACAAGGCACCCAAGCTGTCGATCTCCCCCTCAATGCGCAATGCATCGCCACTCTGGGTGTAGGAAACGAGCTCCACCTGGAGTTCCGAAGGAACCGCACGGCTCACAGCCGTCAGCACCGCCAGCGGATGGAGAGGATCACTCGCCGGATCGCGGACCAGCGCGAGCCGGTCCTCCAATTCGGTCACCGCCATCTGGAGCTGGTGCGGAGCATTGACGATCCGGCGAACACCGGGCAACGCGGAGCGAAACAGGGTCTCCACCTCTCGTTCCAAGCCGGCAAGCCGCTCTTCGCGCAAGCTCGTCCTCCACCACAAATCCCCGATCCCCAAAAGCAACAGAACCACCGCCAACAACGCTGCAAGCCTCCGGCGGGCCGGGGTCCAAATCTCGAATCCATCCGGCTCCGACGACAGGAGACCCAACGCGTGAGGGGCGCCCCGATCCCCGCCGCGCAGTGCGGTGCCCCATGCTGCCGTATAGAGGGGGTCCAGTCCATCTCTTACTACTCGATGAACTTCCTTGGCACCAGAGCGCTCCTTCACCAAGAGCATCAACCCCGAAACCATCGCGCCGCCGCCACAAAAGTGCAACTCGATCGGCTCGCCATCTGGCGCCACGCCCTCCAAGAAGAGCCAGAGCCATGTCCAATGGGCCAGGAATTGTTCCGTCGCCTCTGGCCATTGGGCAAGTCCGTCTTCTTCAAGACGAAGCCGAACCGCCGACTCCAGCTGCCCAAGCCGTTTCGACAGCCCCGACACAAGGTGGCCAAGTCCCCCCGGAACCACCGCCAGGCGGCAAAGCTCGCCTTCATAAAAAACCGCGCAACCGATGCTCCGGTGCCCGATGTCGATCAAGACTTCGGTTCCATCCGCCGCTTCGTCGTGCAGCCCCGCGGAAAACGCCCGAGCAGCCCCCAAGATACTCGGTTCCAAAACCACAGGCCCCAGCCCCGCTTCCTCCACGGCAATCCGAAACGTCTCGAACCTTTCGGGGTCGAGCCCCACGCCAACGCAGCCTCCAGAGTGGAGCAAAGCATCAGTCTCCAGGCCTTCCACGGACCTCGGGAGACAAGGTTCCATCTCAAAGGGAAGAACGGCCCGAAGTTTCCGAAGATCGCGAAACGGAAGATCGAGCCGCTGAAAAAAGATCGAGTCCCCGGGAACCGCCCCCACCACGATATCAGGCGGCTCCACCAAGACCGTGCGCAACTCCGCCAATTGCTGGGAAAGCTCGCCATCCGCAGCCATCGCGCCCTGACCAACCAAAGCCGGACGAAGCCCGCCCCGGCGGAGGACCCACTTGAGGGAACTCCTCCCGAAATCAAGCCCAAGCACCGTCCGCTTCCATCCCAACATCACAGCAACTCCCCGCCCCATGGATTCTGGGCCTCGGTCATCGTTTCAGCCACCCAGTGAATTTCGGACCCAGCCCCAGGGCTTCCAGCCCTGGAACCCGGCCGAGGCGGCCTCCATACCTCCGCCAGGAGCACTGGTTATGACCTGCGGTCATTATCTCCGCTTCGCTCACGTTACGCTCCGGTTCAGGACCTCGCCAGGGAGCACGCTCATTTCCCGTTGCAACTTGCGGGCAACGGGATCCCTACCCACATTTTTGTGCGCCGCGTGCTTTTTTTTTGGGGGTGGCCGGGTCCGAGCGACAGCGAGAGCTGCCGAAGGCACCACCGATGACCACCTCCAAATTCTGCCTGCACCCGCAAAAGGCCCCTGAGATTCGATTGCCGAAACGCCTTCAGGGCGCAATTCCCAAAAAGCGCTTTTTCTTCTTATGGCTGGGGTCCGTTCCCCACGGGACCCACGCCTGCGCAGCGAAATCCCTCCATCCGGCCACTGCCTTCCGCCGGGCATGGACGCTGTTACCGGGCACTCCACGAGAGCAGGCTCGTCTCTCCCCCACTCCTTTCCACTTCGGCGATCACCAGCATTTCCGAGCCCGCTACCCGTGCCCGACTCTCAATCCGAAACCTCTTGCTAGCCACTTTCACCCTATCGAAAATTTCGTTGTAAATCTCCTGGGTCACTCCCGGCACTTCCTTGAGTTCCACAATCCGGTTGAAGGGCCGACTCCGGCGACGCACCGCCACTGCCCTGGCCACCTGCAAATCCAGATCTTCCGCCAAGCTGGCCAAAACTTCCACCGAAGCCGTATTCACGTTCACTTCCCCTGCGGGCCTTGGCGACAAATACTCATCCCAGGCCGGGCCCTCCGCTCCGCCGCCAGGCCGGGCATGGCGGACAAGGTAAAGCTCGGGGCCAACGTCTAGGGGCCCGTTTTTGCAGCGGTAGCCCCGAGCCAGATAATAGGCATCCTCCGCTCCACCGGCCCGAGGAAAGCTATCCTCATCCAACCAATCCAGCAGCGCTGCCGCAAACACCTCATTCCCGCTCACCAACCGTGCCAGCCGGCGAAGCTCCTGTTCCCGGCGGGCGGTCTCTTCCGACGTCAGATCAAACAGTCCACCCAGCCCCAGTTTCCCGTCCCCATCCGCGATCTGGACCGACCAGGAGATCCCCTCCCACTGAAGTTCCAAAGGAAGCGCCCAGCTTTCCCCAAGATCATCCCGCGACGGGGAATCTTCCGCCAACAAGCGCCGCGCCAACGCCACGCCCGATGATGCCGCAAACCGGGCTTGCGCCAGCTCCGCCTCCCGCTTAGCAACCCGCAGTTCCACCAGGCTCCGATAGTGAAACTCGATGGCCACCATGCTCAGTACCGCAATGGCCACGATGACCGTCAAGAGGGCAAAACCTGATTGCAGGAGGGGCAAGGCGGGCTTCCCTTCGGGCCAGGCCCCGGCCAGCCCCTGGCCCGACGGGAAGAATCCAGGGACGATGCCAGGATCCTCGCTCTGGAAAGCCCGCGGAAATGCCGGCCCAGAACAGCGGCCAGACCCATCGTTTTCCGCAAGCCGCAGTTCCTGGATCTCCCTGATCCCCCCTTGCCCCTCTTGGGCATCCACGCAAAGCGGGACAGGTCGCCGGGCGCTTGCGCCTCGCTTTGCTCGGCGATCATCCGGGGACTCCGTCCCCCGTCCCCTGGCAGGGCTTTGCCCTGCACCCACCAGGGAGCGCGCCGCGGACCCGTTGCAATTGGAAGGCAACGAGTTCCCCACCCACGTTTTTGTACGCGGCGCGTCTTTTTTGGGTTTTGTTGTGTGTCCCGGCTTAACACTCATGGAAACCAATCGAACCAACCCAGAAGCATGAAAGGCAGGACGCCGCGGCCACCGATGTTTTCCCCCCCCCAATCTTTTCGCATGGAGGCCTTCCGACCTCCATGCCGGCGGAGCGTGAAAATCCATGGGAGACGACGACCCCGCCAGAAACGCTGTTTGCAGCGGGCAGCGGGCCGTATGCCGCGGGGAGCGGGTCGCGGGTATGACTTTTTTTTTCTCAGTTCTCTTCATCGCCCTTTCCAAACTCGTGGCCAAGAAGCCTTTCCAGGAACCTCCGCGCATCGACGGTCAAGCTGAAGAGCGCCGGGACCAAGACTAGCGTAAAGAGTGTGGAGAGGGCTAGCCCACCGATGACGACGCTGCCCAGACCGCGGTAAAGCTCGGAGCCCGCGCCGGGGAAAAGCACCAGTGGCAACATCCCAAAGATGCTTGTGGCCGTACTCATGAAGATGGGGCGAACCCGCGTCCTCACGGCTTCGGGGATAGCGATCTCCGGCGGTACCCCTTCCTTGCGGATGAGGTTCAGCGACTGGTGGACGATGAGGATGGCGTTGTTCACGACGATCCCAATAAGGATCACGAAGCCAAGCATGGTCAGAATATCCAAGGCTTGGTAGGTGATCAAGCGATTCACGGCCCAAAGCCCCAAAAAACCTCCCAAGGAAGCCAACGGGACAGAAAACAAGATAACCAGCGGATAGATCCACGATTGAAAAAGCGAGGCCATGAGCAAATAGGTCATGGCCAAGGCCAAAACGAGATTTCCCATGAGCGCATTCTTCGTGCGAGTCAGGTCGTCCGCTGTCCCGCTTAGGGAAATGGTGGCTCCTCGGGGAACCCGGTCGGCACGCTCCAGTGGCTCCATCACCTTCCGCCGGAGATCTTCCATGGCCCGTTCCAAGGGTACGTTTTCCGGAGGCACCACCGCCAGCCGCACCGCACGCTGACGTTCCAAATGGGTGATTTGGGTTGGCCCTCCCACAAACTCCACGTCGGCGACACTTCCCAGGGTCACCAGCCCACCTTGAGGAGTGAAAAACTCGATGGCCGCTAATTCATGACCGTGACGAAAGGCCTTTTTCGACGCCATGAGAACAAGATCAATTTCCCGGCCGTCGTACCGGTAATCCGTGACCTTCGCGCCGTCTACCAAGACGTCCACGATGAAACCCAGCTCCCGGTTCGTGAGCCCCACGTCCGCCATCCGCCGCCGGTCAGGCCGAACTCGCACTTCGGGATTGTTCAGATCCAAACTGGAGATGGGGCGTGCTTGAGTGCCGGGCATCTCCTGGTAGACCTTGCCCAAAAGCATGCTCCCAAACCCGATGAGCGGCTCCAGCTCTGGGCCTCGTACATCGACGTTGATGGACCTCGACTGTCCGCCCCTTTGGAACAGACTGGGCTGGACCGCAATCCCTATGGATCCGGGAACTTGACCAAGGGTCCTCTGTAAAAGCGGCAACAGCTCCCTCATTCGAGTGGGTTCGTTCCCCACCATTCCCATGAAGACCTGTTGCGGCAATCCGACGTAAAAGAAACTGGAAATGCCGCCAGCCGGAAGCTGCCGCGCCTGCTCCGAATCGGGTTCGACACTCCAAAGCGGTTCCAAGTCCGACTCGATATCCAGGGCAATCCGCCGAAGCTCATCCAGGTTGTAGCCGGGCGGCGGCAAGAGAATCCCCATGGCCAAATTCCGGTTACCGCTGGGTAGGTATTCCATTTTGGGCAAGAGCTTCCACGATCCCACTACGGAGGCTGCCGTCAACAGCAGAACAGTGGCGAACCGCCGAACAGTCGTGCGATTGATCCAAGCCGAAACCGCCGAAATCAACCCCGGCATCTGGGTCACCAATGTCGCCGTCCTAGCGAACCTCGAGACTTCCGTCCTCTCCACGCCCCTGGGGATCTGGAGTTTCCGGCCCTTCCCCAACATCCTTGCCGTCAACGTGGGAATGACCGAGAGCGAGACCACAAGACTCAGGATTACCGCCGCTGATATGGCGATAGCGATGTCCCGGAAGAGCTGCCCCGCCTCGTCCTTTACAAAGATCACTGGCAAGAATACCGCGACCGTCGTCAGAGTTGATGCCAGCACGGCTCCCCAAACCTCCGTGGCCCCCTCCAGCGATGCCCTCCTCCGGGGTTTCCCCATCTGTCGATGCCTAAAAATGTTCTCCAGCACGACGATGCTGTTATCCACGACCATTCCAACAGAAAAAGCCAGCCCTGCCAACGAGATCACATTAATAGAGCGCCCCAGCAAATACATCACCAAAAAGGTCGCCACCACGGAAATCGGAATCGATACGGCCACGACGAACGTCCCCGTCAGCGACCAGAGAAAAACCAACAGGACAAAGACGGCCAAACCGCCTCCAACATAGATGTTCGACTTCACGAGTCCCAGAGCCGAATCGATGTATTCCGTCTCGTCGTAGACCTGGCGGAGGCGCAACCCTTGTGGCACCAACACCTTCCCGTCAAGCTCTTTCACCGCCCGCCTCAGCCCGGCCATTACCTCCATGACATTGGCACCCGACTCCCGAAGAGCGTTGATGGCAAGGGCGGGCCGCCCTTTGTACCGGACGAAGGCCCCCGCCTTGCGAAAACCCATCTGAACTGTCGCCACGTCCCTCACAAAGATAGGAATCCCGCCCCGCGTGGCGACGATGACGTTCGCTACGTCCACTGGACTTCGATAATCCCCCACGGTCCGCACGATGTAACGCCGTTTGCCCTCGTCAAAATCGCCCGCCGAATAATCCCTGTTCTCCGCCCCAAGCGCAGCCGCAAGCTCTGACATCGACAGATTGCGCATGGCCATTTTGCCTGGATCCACCACAACCTGAAGCTCCCCCTCGCGGCCTCCGTAGACATTCACCTTCGCCACGCCGGAAACCCGTTCCAACCGAGGCTTGATCTCGTCTTCCACGTAATCGAACAAGGTCGCCACGTCGGTTTGATTTTCTGGCGCCGCGGTAAAGATGAACCACGCAATCGCCCCGGAGCGGACATCGACATTACTCAAGACCGGCTTCCGCGTGTTGTCCGGATAGTCGGAAACCTGTTCCAGGCGATTGGACACGCGAATGAGCGCCGAATCGATATCGACGCCCACGGGAAACTCCAGCACGATGTTTCCCACGCTCTCGCTGGATGTACTTTCCATCTTCAAGACGCCATCGACACTCTTGAGCTGTTCTTCCTGCTTGTCGATGATCTCGCGTTCGATCTCTTGAGGGCTGGCCCCCGGCCAAACGGTCGAGACCGTGATGCGAGGCCGGTCAATGTTGGGCGTCAACTGGATGGGCACGGCAAACAGGGCCAAGAAACCGAAGATCGCCAACAAAATGACCACGGCGGCCACCGTCACCGGATTCCGTATGGAAAAATCAATGAACCGCATATCCGCTCCCTCAGCCCCTTCTCGCGGCCACCGTCACCGGATTCCGTATGGAAAAATCGGCCTCGGTCATGGTACCGGCCACGGTGCAGATTTCAGACGCCGCCCCAGGGCTTCCAGCCCTGGAACCCGGCGGAGGCTCTGCCTCCGGACCTCCGCTGGGAGCGCCGCTCCCAGACCCACGCCAGGGAGCCAGCTCC
>JAJRTK010000327.1 GCA_024278345.1 bacterium
CCAAAGCTGCCGCCTGTGCTCTCTCCATGCAGCTTGCCATGGAGAGTGTCAACGCTGAGAACTTGCGGCTGGGTTGGCCTGAAATTGCCATGGGAATCGCCCTCAACAGGGGCGAGGTCGTCGTGGGGACCATCGGCTCGCCACAGCGCATGAAATACGCGGTGGTGGGCAGCCACGTGAATCTCACCGCCAGGATCGAGTCCTACAGCGTCGGAGGGCAAGTGCTCATTTCCGAAAATGTTCTGAGGGAGATCGCTGCCATCGCTGAAGTGGGAAAGAGCTTTGGCGTCAGCGCAAAAGGTTTCTCTGAGCCCATCCAAATCCACGATCTCAAGGGAATCGGCGGGCGTTTTGCCCTGCGATTGGCGGACCTCCAGCCGGAAATGGTATTCTTGAGCTCCGTAGTGAAGGTGGGGTATTCTCTCTTGGACGGCAAGGATGTCGGAGAAGCCGTTCACCGGGGGAGCCTGGTGCGGATCTCCCTGGAAGGCGCCGAAATTCGTGGAGCCGGTTCGTTCCAGCTCCACGACAACTTGTTGATCCGGTTGCTGGACGAAGAGGGCTGCCCACAAGCCGATTCCATTTACGCAAAGCTCGTGAAGGAGCCGGTGAAGGACAGGTTTACGGTTCGTTTCACTTCGCTTCCTTCCCTGCCCCGGAAGAGGCTTCAACACCTTCTTGCCGGGGAGGGCGAGCGGCTTCCAGGTGAACCTGAGGCCAGTGGATAAGTCAAGAGAATCGATGAATGGTGCGCCTGTGGGAGAGTCCTTAAAAAGGGGCTGTGGGATAGGGAGCGGTGATGGCGGATGGAACGAAACTTTCGCGGGCTCGGGATCGGCGGCGGGCGGCCCGAATCCCTCTTTCGGTGGATGTTCGTCTGGCATGGGGGCAAGAGCGAGGCTTGGGGAGGACCACCGACATTTCCATGATCGGGCTCTTTGTCAGGACTGATTCCCAGATTCGAGCGGGGACCACTTTGGCTTTGAGGCTTTATCTGGAGGGTCACCGTATCGATGTCGTTGGGCAGGTGGCCCGGGCCGTCTCCGCCGAGGCTGCTCGTCGCCTTGGCTTGACGCCGGGGTTGGGAATCGTTTTTACCCAGATCATGGCTGGGAGAGCCGCATTAGCCCTTTTTATCGAGGAGCAGATCGACAACCTCGCGACCTTGGAACCTTGAAAACGGATGGAGTGAGATTGGCTGCATCAGGAATGTCGTACCGCTGGGCTCGATCCACCGAAAAATCGGTTTTCGACCTCTTGACCCCAAGCGTGGGGAGGAGCCTTCGCTCCCCGGTGCTGGCGATGCTCTTGGCATTGGCTTCGCCCGGGTCTGTCCCTGCCCAGCCGCCCTATGCCAAGAGTGTCATCGAGATGTGCCAGACCGCCGTCAATCGCTATCTCAATTCGGCACAAACCGGGCGCTCGGTGAACGACGTCGTCCTTGCCTGTGCCGGGCTCTTTGTGGAACCGGCCTGCCAAGATGCCTGGAAGCCCGCGGAAAAAGAGTGGGATCTGGAGCAGGGCCAGCGAGCGACCCTCCGCTGTCTGGAAACACTTTGCCCGCGGCTGGCCGCCGCCGCGCCCGCTGTTTGTGTGACTTCCTGGGACTCCATCACCGCGGCCAAGGCCAAGGCGATCCTACCTGATCTGCTCCTTGCCGCGGCCAAGCTCGGGAGTCTGACGCCTAAGGATTCGGCCCGAATGGACGTGCTGGCCGACTATCTGCCTCGCTGGCTTGTCCCCACTCGAACATTGCAGGGCGAGTTCCACCGGGAAGAAAGCGAGATCACCCTCCTCCTTACGGCGCCATCCGGCGAGCAATCCCCGCGGTTCCTCCTCCATTGGCCGCCGCCAGGAATGGACCTGAATCGCGCCGCGGAGTGGCAGCTTGAGACCGATGACGTAGAGTTTTCGGCACTGGGACAGTGGTTGGGGACCCTTGCCCCAGATCCATCCCTTCTGGCCGTCATCTTCCACAAAACGGAAGGGCTTCCCCCTTCGATCCAATTGGCCTTCGTGAAGCTTTTCAGCGCGTCGGGAGTGGAAATGGCCTGGTGTTCCCGGACACTGAAGAATTGCCGGTGACCTGGTCTTGCCTCAAGAAAGCATGGCCCGGGCGATGTGGAGGATCTGGATTTCGTCGGCGCCTCCGCCGATCTGCAGGAGCTTGGCGTCCCGCATGAGGCGCTCGACCTCGTATTCGGTCATGTAGCCATTGCCTCCCAGGATCTGCACGGCCTCCAGGGCTGCTTCGGTGGTGACGCGGGCGCTGTACAGCTTGCAGGCTGAAGCTTCGGCGGCGCTCATTCCTTTGCCCCGGGATCGTTTCCACCAGACCTTGAACTGGAGGTTTTCCACGTTTTGCCGCACCACGAACATGCGTGCGAGCTTTTCCTGGATGAGTTGGTATTGGGCGATGGGGCGGCCCCAGGTCTTGCGCTCTCTGGCGTAATCGACGGAGATCTCGATACAGCGGTCAAGGATGCCAAGACAGAGGGGCATCAGGCCCGTTCGCTCGTTGTGGAAGACATCCTTGGCGCCTTGGCGGCTCTCGGTCTCTAGCGTTTCGCCCAGGAGGCAGTGGGCCTCGACGAAGACGTCTTGCAGGAAGATTTCCCCCGTGGGGCTGGAGTGCATTCCCATCTTGGTCACGGGCGGTCCCAGTGTAGTGCCTTCCGTCCCCTTTTCCACGATGAAGGCGTGGATTGGCCGCCGCTCCATCGGTAAGGTGGCGCCCGATTCGTTGAGCTTGGCGTAGATCACCATGATATCGGCGTAGGGCGCGTTAGTGATGAAGCTTTTTTGCCCGTTCAAGACGAACCCGTTCTCCACGGGTGTTGCCAGAGTCCGCATTCCGGAGAAGGCGTCGCTACCCGCCTCGGGCTCTGTCATGCCCCAGGCGCCGATCTTCTTTCCCGTGAGGATGGGGCGCGCCCAGCGCAGTTTTTGTGCCGGAGTGCCGCGGGCCATGATGGCTCCGCCAGCCAGCATGGTGGACGCGCCGAATGCCAGGACGAAGCCGGGGTTGATCCTGGAGAGCTCGCGGCTCATGACAGCGCCCAAAGCCTCTTCTTCGGCCCGCTGGCGCAACTTCCTGGCGCGTCGGGCTTCCTCTTTTTCAGGGCTGGCCGGAGTCTTCGGGCTGTGGGAATTTCCCTGTTTCTCCCTCTCCTCCGTCCTTTGGCGGGAGCGTTCTTCGAGCTTCTGGAACTTGGCGTCGGCCATTTCAAACAGCCCCAGATCTTGCCCAAGTCTTCGCATGAGCTCATAGGGCAAGATCTTTCCGCTCTCCAGCTCTTCAGTGGCGGGCTTGAGATGTTCTTCGGCCCAGCGGCGTGTCATGGCCGCAACCATTTCTTGGGTCTCAGTGTATTCGAACATGACCGACCTTTCATTTGTGCGGTCCGGTGAGGTTTTCCTGGCGCTCCCACCCTCGGCGGGAGATTGCCCCTGGCCGGTGCTCTGGGGCGTGAACTAGGAGGCCGCTTGGTGTTGGGCAAGGAGATCGTCGATTCGCGAAGCGAATTCTTCGCTTCCGAGGTTCTTCGACCAGCAGGCGTTGGCGTCCGCCTGTTTGGCGAGGTCTCTTTCCGCCTCCGTCGGGTTGGGAAAGAGGGCGACGAAAGGGAGGGCGTGGAACTGGCTCGTCCGGATGTACTCGCAGAAGGCCGTGCCCCATCTGGCGGAGCAATCACACAGAATGAGCTTGCAGTTGTTTTCCCGGAGTTGGGCGATCGAATTTTCCGGAGTCCGGGCCGCTTTGACGTCGCATCCAGCCCTTTGGAGTTTTTCCATCAACAGATCGAGGTCCAGAGGCTTTTCGGCGACGAGGAGGACCGTTGGTGGCTCAGGCTCAGAATCGCTTTTGGGTTCCAGCGCCTCTTCGGCGGATTTTGTCTGCATTTCGGTGAGTCTTTGCCGGATCTCGGCCTCCACCTCTTTGTGGAGTTTTTCAGCCTCTTGGGAGACGATGTCCGAGGTCACGTTAGGCGGGAGATCCGTTTCCTTCTTGTAAAGGAGGCGCCCTTTGAAGAAGACCGAGGTCAAACAGCGAGGGGTGGGTTGCTGGAGGAATTCTGTCTGGAGCTCCACCACCTTGTTTCCGGCGCGGACGAAAGAGAGAAGGCCACGCGATGCCAGTTGCGCATCGTCAACCGCCGCGCTGTCCAGATCGAAGACGAGATCCTCATCCCTGGCTTGTGCGGCGCGGTCGATCACCAGCCAGAATCTACCGCTGCTCATTCGGCCTTGTGCTGTCGCAAGTTGCATGGCGGTTTCCGGATTTGCCGGCCGGCCTTCAAGAAGCTCGAACGACTTGCTCACGCCATCGCTTTGAAGAATCAAGATCCCCGTGACGCCTTTTTCCTGAAAGAACTCGATGACCTTGGCGATGTCTTGTCCTTCCACGAAGCTACCCTGATACTGCACGAAGGAAAAACGCTCGTACTGTTTGAGGATATTCTTGACTTTTGCCAGGAAGATCCCCTTGTGAAGGGGCTTAGTCAGATAATCAACGGCCCCTTGGGAGAGCCCCTCGATGATGTCTTCAGGCTCAGTCTTGCCGCTGACGAAGAGAAACGGTGTCTGGCGAAACGGATAGTTTTCTTCATAGTTCCTCTTGAAGGTGAAACCGTCGAAGGGCTTCATCATAATGTCGGAGATAATGAGGTCGGGCTCGTCTCCGGCTGCCAATGCAAGGGCATTTTGGGGAGAGTTTTCCGTGAGGATGCGGTATCCTTCCTCCTGCATGGCGACGGTCATCCAGGTCACGAGAAAATCGTCATCATCGACAATCAGGATCATTTTTTCAGAAGGATTGTTCACGGGGGTTCCTCATTTTCTGGTTCCCGACCCCTTCGGTTGATCACCGGTGGGAACCACAAGATCGGCAAGGATGTCGGGGGAGCTTACCCAGAATTATATAGATATTTCGAGCTGATTGAGAAATGCGAGACCGATGGTTGGCCAGGGTCTGGTGCTGTTTTGCCTCATCATGGCAGGATTTTTCGGGCATCGGTGCTGAAAAGGCGAGTGGCGGCGGACGGATTGCCGCCGCCGGGAGCGGACCCCGTTCCAAAGAAGAGAGAATGCTCTTCAAAACTCTTGCCCTGTGGGTCTCTGACGGCCCGTGCCGGGGGTGAGCAGTGTGGTTGGGGTGTCAAGGTGCAAGCTTGGACAGGGTGAGGTATTCTTAGACTAGCGTTACGGGTTTCGACTGGGAGAATCAACCTTGGCCCGAAATGAGGGCACACTTCGAAGGGGATTTGTGGCATGGGTGACAGCAAGTTTTCTGGCAGGGAGCTGAATGAAAGAACGGGGCTGAGCACCCGTATGGTGAAAAAGTCTTTCCTGGAGCACTTGAAGTTTTCGCTGGCGAAAGACCGGTATACCTGGACGCCTCACGACTGCTACAAAGCCCTGGCTTTGGTTGTGAGGGATCGCTTGGTGGATCGGTGGATCGCCACCCAGCAGACGCACCACAAAAGAAGTGCGAAACGGGTGTACTACCTTTCCCTAGAATACCTGATGGGCCGTTCTTTGGCGAGCAATCTCCTCAACCTGGGAATCTACGATCACTGCATCGAAGCTCTGGAAGAGCTCAAGAGTGAGCTGGAACCGCGGCTTCACACGGATCTTCCCGAGCTTGCGGACGTCTTGGAGCAGGAGCCCGACGCGGGGCTGGGGAACGGTGGTTTGGGACGGCTTGCGGCCTGTTTCCTGGATTCTCTGGCGACGTTGGATTTGCCGGCCATTGGTTACGGGATCCGGTACGAGTTCGGGATCTTTCAGCAGGAGATTCGGAACGGTTACCAGATTGAGAAGCCCGAGGAATGGCTCCGGTACGGCAACCCGTGGGAGATCGAGCGGGCCGAGCGCACCGTCACCGTCCGTTTTGGCGGTCGCACGGTGCATCGTCAGGTGGACGGAGGCGTGCAGGTCGATTGGATCGATACCCAGACGGTTCTGGGCGTTCCTTACGACACGCCCATCGCCGGGTACGGCACGAACACGGTGAACACGCTTCGGCTTTGGCATGCCCGGGCGAGCGAGGAGTTCGACCTCGACCTCTTCAATTACGGCGATTACATTCGGGCAGTGGAGGACAAGACCCTGTCGGAGTCCATTTCCAAGGTTCTGTACCCCAACGACAAGATCGCCGTGGGCAAGGAGCTCCGGTTCAAGCAGCAGTATTTCTTCGTCTCCTGCTCTCTTCAGGACATCTTGCGCCGCTACAAGACTGACCACACGACCTTCGACGAGTTCCCGGACAAGGTGGCGATCCAGCTCAACGACACCCATCCGGCCTTGGCCATCCCAGAGCTGATGCGCCTCTTGGTAGACTTGGAAGGCGTTCCCTGGAAGAAGGCGTGGGAGATCTGCACCCGGACCTTCGGGTACACGAACCACACGCTGCTTCCCGAGGCCCTGGAGCGCTGGGCAGTGGAAATGTTCGAGCGCCTTCTGCCGCGCCACCTGGAGATCATCTACGAGATCAACCAGCAGTTTTTGCGGCAGGTGCTCATGGGTTTCCCCCGCCAAATGGATCGGTTGAAGCGGATGAGTCTTATAGAGGAGGGCGCGGACCGTCAGGTCCGCATGGCCTACCTGGCGATGGCGGGCTCCCACTCGGTCAACGGCGTGGCCGAGCTCCATACCCGCCTCCTCAAGCAGGGGCTCATGCGCGATTTTCACGAAATGTGGCCAGACAAGTTCAACAACAAGACCAACGGGGTCACGCAGCGGCGCTGGCTGCTCCAGTGCAATCCGCGCCTGTCGCGCCTGATTACCCAGCATATCGGAGACGGCTGGGTCACGGAGCTCACCGGCCTGGAGAAGCTTGCCCCCCTGGCCGAGGATGCCGGTTTCCGCCAGGTTTTTGGGGAGATCAAGCTCCAGAACAAGCGGGATCTCTCCAACTACATCAACAAGACGATGGGTCTCAAGATCGATCCCCACTCGCTCTTCGACGTCCAGATCAAGCGCCTCCACGAGTACAAACGGCAGCTCTTGAACCTGCTCCACGTCGTCGCCCTCTACCTCCAGGCGAAGCAGGATCCCGATTCCATTGAAGTCCCCAGGACCTTCATCTTCGGGGCCAAGGCCGCCCCGGGATACGAGATGGCCAAGCTTGTCATCAAGCTTATCAATTCCGTGGCTGACGTGGTCAACGAGGATCCCGCCATCGGCGGCAAGCTTCGGGTGGTCTTTCTGCCCAACTATCGCGTTTCTCTGGCCGAGCGCATCTTCCCGGCGTCGGATCTCTCGGAGCAGATCTCCACGGCCGGCAAGGAGGCTTCGGGGACGGGCAACATGAAGTTCGCCCTCAACGGGGCCCTCACCATCGGCACACTGGATGGCGCCAACATCGAGATCCGCGAAGAAGTGGGCGCCGACAATATCTTCATCTTCGGTCTCACCGCCGAGGAAGTCGTGGCCACGAAGGCCGGCGGCTACAACCCCAAGCGATTCTACGAGAGCCAGCCATTCCTTCGGGAAGTCATCGACCTCATCGCCTCGGGCTTTTTCAGCCACCTGGAGCCCGAGCTCTTCCGCCCCATCATCGATTCCCTCCTCCACGGAGGCGACCCCTACATGCTCATGGCCGATTTCCAGGCCTACGTCGAGTGCCAGCGCCTTGTCAGCCAGACCTACCTCGACCGGGAAACCTGGACGCGCATGGCCATCCTCAACGTCGCCAGGATGGGAAAGTTTTCGTCCGACCGCACCATCCGCCAATATGCCGAGGAAATCTGGGGCCTCAAACCCGTGCCCATCGACCTCGACGACCCGATTCTGGCCTGAAATCGGCACCTGAAGAACCAGAGTCGGCACCGGTGCATCCCATCGTTTCTGCAGGGCACGTTCCCTTCTTTGAGTTGTGTTCCGCTCCCATCGGGCGCCGTCCGGCACCCGCCACTCGCCGGGATCCACCCCGCAATCGTTCAAAAACCGTGGGGGCACGTTGTGGCCTCCCGCCCCGAAAACCGTGGGGGCACGTCGTGCCCTCCCGCTCCGAGTCCAGAATGGCCCCCAAAAAAAGAAAGCCGAAAGCCCGATAAATACGAGCATTCGGCCTGATAGCGGTGCAGGGACTCGAACCCCGGACACGCGGATTATGATTCCGCTGCTCTAACCAACTGAGCTACACCGCCGCATGAGTACGTGACAAGAGGCAGCACTTGCTGCCCCAAGGCGATAGCGGGGGCCGGATTCGAACCGACGACCTCCGGGTTATGAGCCCGACGAGCTACCTAGCTGCTCTACCCCGCGTCATTCAACGAGCCCTTTTATAGACCCCCGGTGGCCAGTTGTCAAGAGCCTGCTCGAAAGGGTCAGATTCCTTGGCGGTGTGACTCCATCAAAGGTGGAATCTTGGCTCTTTCTCCATAGGCAGTCAATCTTTCTCGGTTTCCGGGGCTTCTGGGGGTTCAGGGCAGATTTCATCGAATCGCCGGGCCTCTTCTTGGAGGCGCTGGCGGGTCTGGGTGAACATGTGAAGGAGCAGTGCAGCGGTGCCCACAAAGGCGATGGCTAGGAACCGTTTCACGATATCCTCCGTTGGATGCTAATGAGGTACCAAGAATCAACAGAGTCATGCCCGGAAACTACGCGGCGGCTGACCCCGAACTTTTCATCACGCTTCTACCGCGGCGGTCGATCCGCCGGCGTCCTCGTCGGTCGGATATCTTTGACGTAGTGCAGGTGGGTTGAAAACCTCGCGCCTACGTCTCCGGTGTCCCACTATCCTCGGCCTTGGTGGAGACGCGCCCGCCGACCTCGCTGCGATCCGTGATGAGAGCTCCAGGCTAAAGTGTGTTTCCGGCGAGAGAAGAAAGGACTTCGAGGGCCATGGACGAATCTCTCCAAAAGATCTGCCCCGATTGTGAGGCGGATCTCCAAATTTCAGTATTGCGGTTGGCTGGTT
Organism: bacterium; assembly: GCA_024278345.1. Taxonomy (GTDB): domain Bacteria; phylum CSSED10-310; class JAJRTK01; order JAJRTK01; family JAJRTK01; genus JAJRTK01. The sequence continues at coordinate 8,927 of JAJRTK010000327.1, forward strand.
CGGAAGATCTGGTTTTTCAGTGTCCAGTCTGTGGTTACACCGCCTTGTCTACGGTAGATCTGGAGCCGGGGCTGGGCGACATCATGAGAGATTTATTTGATCTTGTTGGGCAGCTCAATCCTTTTAATTTGCACAAGATCTTGGGCGATCCGGAGGTCAGCGTCACCGACAAGATCATCACAACCCTTGCGAAGCTCGGTTCCCTGGTGCTGGATACTCGGATGCTTCTCATGTTGGTGGCCTTTTTCGCGAGCCTTTTCGGGCGTCGCCGCCTGGGATTGGTGGTGGGCTGTGCCGTGGCGATTTGCATGATCCTCTACCGGGATATTCTCAAGGACCGTCAGCGCGGTGTCGATGACTGGCTTTGAGCCGCCTTGGGCGTGCTTGGGGCGAAACTGTTCGGAAAACTGGGTGGCCCCTGTTCAGGGGTACCGATGGAAAAAGGGCCGAAAATGCCCAGAACAGCACCGGGAATCGGGTTCATCGGCCTGAAGAGCCAGGAAGCCAGAGAAAGCCACACTGCCGGCATTATAGTATATCGTGCTCCCCGGTTCATCGGCCTGAAGAGCCAGGAAGCCAGAGAAAGAGCGGGAGAACGTGAGTCGAAATGTTGTCATGGAGTTCGAGGATCTGCGAATTCAGCCAGATGCGCTGGAGCTTTTGCCCCCACGGCTGTGCAGGCAGTATGGCATTCTGCCCCTGAAGCTGGCCAGGGGGGTCTTGACCGTGGCGTGCGCCGATCCCGTGGGTTTTTCCGGAGAGGCGGACATCGCCTTCTGGTCCGGAGCCCGGGTGGCGCTGATCCCTGTAACCCGTGAATCCCTCGATGCCGGTCTCGACCGGTATTTGCCCCGGGAGGCGGATCGCCTGGACAATTGGCAGGCGCTGGGCCATCTTTGGGACGAGTTGGCCATCGCGGAGCCTCTGCCGAGCCTTGCGGCATCGGAGCGGATCGAGCCTTCCCGGGTCCATGGAATTCTCTCGGACCTCGAGGAATTAGGCCGTGGCCGGGAAAGCGATCACCGGTTTCACGGGGTTCGCGGCGATCTTTACACGCGCCTCCGAAAGCTCGATGAAGCAGCGGCCTGTTTTTCTCGCGCTGCCGCCATCTGCGAGGAGAGAGGCGATTGGGCCTTCGCCGTCGTCTACCTTCGAAAGCAGCGAGGTGTCCACCCTTCGGACCGCACGATTTACGAGCGCCTCGCCCGCAATTTCCTCCAGATGGGGATGCGCGATGAAATGCTTGAAGCATTCGTTCACGTGGCCGAGCTGGCTGTTGTCTGCAACGATATTTCAGCGGCGGTAGCGCTTTTTTGCGAGCTGACGGATTGTCCCCCCGAAGAATCCGAGCTCGTAGGATTCGGGACTGGGCTTTTTGGGGAATCTCTGAAAGAATCCCGCCAACTGGCTGCCGGCTTGTGGCAGCTCCTGGCCGAGGAGGTTGAAAGCTGGGAAACCCCCGACCTCTACTACTTGCGGGTCAAGCTGGGGCTCTGTTTTACGAGCTTTGCCTATCACCAGGAGGCCCTGGAACAGTTCGAGAAAGCGGCGACGGACTGTAGCCCCAAGGGACACCCACTTTGGACCGTGGGCATCCGATTCTTGTGGGACGGCCAGCTTTCTACGGCAATGGAGCTTTTTCTCTTGGCTTTGGACGAAGCCGATCTCACGCTTCGGGACCGCCTGCATATCGAATACGACTTGGCGATGGTCTGCGAACAAAAGGGCGAGCTCGCCAGGGCGTACCAGCTTTTGCTGGAGGTCTCGAAGCTCGAGCCGGATTTCCTGGCTACGCCCCTTGTCCTCAAACGCCTCCGGCGCTTGCTCAAGGATTGAGCCCGCTTGCCGCTCATTGAGGAGCGGTGCCACCAGAGGCGTCCGGTTCCGAGTCTTGGGTCTCCTCCGCCGTTGGCGCTCCAGCCTTTTCAAGATCTTGAAGCTGCCGAGCGGCTTCGAGGTCTACGGGATTGATTTGGATGGCTTTCCGAAGCCATTTCAGGCCAGCCTCCCGGTCGCCGAGCCGCAGGCGCACGACTCCGACATTCCTTGCGAGGTCAGGGGAAATCCCCGGTCGCATTTTCTTGATTTCCTCTGGATTGTTGAGGATGGCCAGGAGGATTTTTGAGAGTTCTTCCGCTTTTTCTTGCTTGCCCTGTTCCAGGAGAAGAAGGGCGATGTACGACTGGATGACCATGTCTCCGGGATTCATTGCTTGCGCGTCGGAGAGAACGTTTTGGGCTTTCTCGAGATCACCGGCCTTGATATGGGCGAAAGCCAGGTGAGTTTGGATGTAGACCTTAAAAGGGTCGTCCGCCAATAGGTCCGTGTAGAGCTGGACAGCCTCTGGGTAGAGTTTGGCGTCAAGAAGAGTCAGGGCCTTGAAGATCCGTGTCTGGTAGACGTAGGGATCGATCATCAATGCCTTGTCAAACCAGGAAATCGCCTCCTTGAAGTCCCCGATTTCGCGATGGACGGTGCCAAGGTTGTGGAGTGCCCGGGCGAAATCGTGGGATTCTTCGACGGACTTCTTGTACGACTTGATCGCTTCCAGATCGTTTCCGAGCAAATCGTCAAGAAGCCCTAAATTATTGTAGGTATTCGCGATTTCTTCAGAGTTTCCAGGCTCGTTTGCAGCGTAGAGATCCAGCGCCTTGAGGTACTGGGCCCGAGCCTCCACGGGGCGTTTGCTGATGGCGTAAACAAAACCCAGGTTGTTGTAGGCCTTAGCGTTTTCCGGAAACTCCTTGATGACCTTCTGAATGAGCTTCTCGGCTTCGTCGAACTTCGCTGCCTCAATGAGGTCGTTGGCCAGAACTAGTTCCTTGTTGCCCCGATCGCTGCAGCCCCCAAGGATGATGGCCGAAAAAAGCAGTGACAACGCGATGATCCGTTTCATGAATACGTTCCTCCCAAGGCGAAGGAAAGCCCTTCGAGCAAAGCTGTCAGATGGATGACGATGGAAGCCTTTACTCTTCTTGACAAGACGCGAATTGTCAAGATGAGATCCCAGCCAGGCCAGGGTCTCTCTTTTTTGGAGTGCCTTCCGCTCCCGTCGCATGACCCACGCCTGCGGCGCGAGTTCCCCCCGCTCGCACCGGTCGCCCGGTGCATCCAGAAAACCCAGGCCAAAAGCCGCGAACATCTCGGGGTCCGAGAGGATGGCCGTTCTTCAGTTCCACACTTCACCCAGGGCCGGCCCGGTGGTATGGTCCCGCCTCGGCACACCATTCCGGCCTCTTCCAAGTTCTGTGCGGAGGCCGTCGCCGAGGCTGGCGGAGACGGGATTCGAGGGTATCCTCCTACCATGAAAGTACATGGTTAAATCCATCTTCGACGGCGTGGTTATGGCGGTCGGCGCCATTCACTTCATGAAAGTACATGGTTAAATCCATCTTCGACGGCGTGGTTATGGCGGTCGGCGCCATTCACTTTCATCTTCCGGGGTGTGGTCGCCGGGATCATGCTCGTTAAGCCGGGACACGCAACAAAACCCAAAAAAGACGCGCAGCGTACAAAAACGTGGGTGGGGAACTCGTTGCCTTCCAATTGCAACGGGTCCGCAGCACGCTCCCTGGTGGG
>JAJRTK010000014.1 GCA_024278345.1 bacterium
AGGGAGCTGGCTCCCTGGCGTGGGTCTGGGAGCGGCGCTCCCAGCGGAGGTACGGAGGCAGAGCCTCCGCCGGGTTCCAGGGCTGGAAGCCCTGGGGCGGCGTCTGAAATCTGCACCGTGGCCGGTACCATGACCGAGGCCGAGGAGGAAAGCAAGTCGGTTGGTCATCGCAGGCATTTCCCTGGTCTTGGCCCAATGCCGAAGGCTCTTTTTGCCGTAGTCCGCGGAATCTTCCCGCTACCTTTGGCGATGCATGTGCTTCTGATTGTTGTGGTCGGTTACCTCTTCAGGGGATATGTTCTGGAGGCGATTCGTCCTCGGGAAGCCTGGTATCTCTCTTCCAGTGCCATTTGGCAATGGTTGCTTGATGGGCAGAGGGTGCCTCTATTCCTCCTGGTTGGCTTTACGTCGCTCATTGCGCTTCGTTCTTCCTGGAAGACTTTTGGATCTCGGAAATGGCTTCGTCGAATCGTTGTGATGGTCGTCTGGCTCTTGTTGTTATCCTGCCTGACCTTTCCGCGGAACCCGTACTTCACATCGGCGCAGGTGGGCGATCGGCTGTTGCTGGTGTTTTTTGCAGGGCTCGTGGCTGTGCATCCGGCGGCTCTTCCGGGTTTCCTCGTGGGTTACGCTCTCTTTGTCGGTCAGCTTGAGTATCCCGTCTCCTCGGGGCTGCCCATTTTTGCCCGGCCCATCCTGGACGGACTCATTGCCTTCACGGCCCTCGCCGCCCTCCGAGCGGTCTTGCCCGTTAGAAGTCATTTGATCCTTTTGGTCATAGCGGCCCAGCTTGCCGCAAGCTACTTCTGGTCGGCCTGGGCGTTGATGGCTTTGGGGCCAAGACCGTGGACGTGGGCGTTGCACAACGAGATTGGCAACCTGCTTTCCGCGTCGTGGCAGTACGGTTGGCTGGCGGATTTGGAGCTGGATTGGGTTCTTCGCGCCAGAGGAGTCCTGAACTGGCTCGCGCCAGCGGCACAACTTGGGGTTGTTGGCCTTCAACTTGCGTCGATTGTGGCCGTGGCGCGTCGGCGGTTTGCCATCATCGTCTATTCGGGCCTTGGGTTGTTCCACTTGGCCTTCTTTGCTCTTACGGGTTGGTTCCTTTGGGGCTGGATTTTCGTGGCATCTATTCTGGCGTTGGTGTTTTTCAAGGCTCGTTCACTGGAGCCACTGCTCTTTGGAAGGAGCCAGGTGCTGCTTGTGATCCTTCTTGTTTGCTTCGTTCCATGGCTTTTTTCGCCCCAAGTGACGGCCTGGTGGAGCACGCGGTTCACGCATCTCTTGCACGTCGAGGCAGCGGATCGGGAGGGAAATGTCCAGGCCGTGCCGCCGGAGTGGATGGCACCCTACGACGAGAAGTTCTTCTCTCAGCGCCACTGGGAGCAGCGAGGAGGCAAAAGGCTGGTGGCCTCCCACGGGATCACACAGGATCTCTGGCTCATGCTCGCGCTGAAGAAGACCGGCCCGGACCCGCTCGCTCTCCAGCGTCTCGTTGAGCAACGTTCGGAGCAGGTGATGGATGGCGGCGAGTTGAGCCGGGCAAGGAAGGTCTTCGACTGGATGGTGCGATCTGCTTTGAGAAGGCCGGAAAAAAACTGGTTTTTCGTATGGTTGCATCGCATCGGGATCAGGTCTATCCATCCTTTCCAGAGAGGCGTCTGGCCAGATCGTGGCATGCTTGTGTCGGCCAGGGTCAGGCTGGTAGAGACTTTCGTTGATGACCGCGGGCTCCACGTCCTCCGAGATGAAGAACTTCACAGGATCCCTCTCCAGTGACTCCTGCAATGGGAAACCTGCCCCGATGCCGAGGTCCGGCTGCAAGACAGGCCCTCATGGGACTCCACGATGGGAAGGCTTCTCATTCCCCACCGGAATTCGCCCCGTCCAATGAGCCTAGAAGCTACAGCATGCCGCCCAGAAAGGGACCCGAAAGGTGCTACTCGTGGTGATTCCCTTGTTGCTCCTCAAGCTGGACAAGGAGATGCCAAGACGCCTCAAACGTGCGCTTTGGCTGGTCTGGCGAGCCGCTCCGGGCTGGACGTTGGCCAGCAGCGGTCTCATGTTCCTGCTAGGGTTTTTGCCCCTTGTCTCGCTCTATCTGATGAAGTGGATCGTGGATGCCGTGGCCGGCGCCGCAACGTCGCCCGACCCATCCGCCGCGCTGCCGGATGTTTTTCTTTTCATTGGTCTTGCGGGTTTGGCCGCCCTCGTGACCAGCCTCGTTCGCCTCGCGGCCAACCTGTGCAGCGAGATCCAGGCACTGATCGTCACCGACGATCAATTCGACTTGCTCCATGCGAAGTCGCTGGAGGTGGACCTGGAGTTCTACGAAAACTCGCGCTACCACGACACGCTGCATCGAGCCCAGCGCGAGGCCGCATTTCGCCCGCCGCGTATCGTCGGAGGCTTCGTGCGGGCTGGCCAGGCTTTCGTCGCCCTCGTCGCCATGTCGGGACTTCTTGTCAGTTTCCATTGGTTCCTTGTCTTGGCGCTTTTCGCTGCCACTGCGCCAGGGATTCTCATAAGGATTCGCTATTCGGGCAAGATTTATCGCTGGGTCCGAAGCCGGACTGCCGTTGATCGGAAAGCTTGGTACATCCATTGGTTGCTCACCCACCAAGAACACGCCAAGGAGCTTCGGCTCTTCCAGCTTGGCCCGGTCTTGCGCAGTCGATTCAAGAGGCTGAGACAACAGCTCCGAAAGGAACGTATCGATCTCCGGACCCGCTGGGCCATCGCCGAGTTGTTGAGTCGCGCCACTGGTGTCATCGCCATGTTCGCTACCGCGGCATGGATCGCGAAAAGCACCCTGAGCGGCGCCACCACCATCGGAGACCTGGTGATCTTCTTTCAGGCCTTCCAGAAGGCTCAGGGTTTCCTCAACGATCTGCTGGGAGCCATGGCGAATCTCTACGAAGACAGCCTCTACCTGGGAGACCTCTACGAGTTTTTCGACGTCGAGCCGAAGGTGTTGACTGTTTCGAAGCCTTTGCAGGTTCCCAAGCTAATCCAGGATGCTATCGAGTTTCGGGACGTGGGATTCAGCTATCCCGATAGCTCACGAGAAGTCCTCAAGGGCGTGAACTTGAGGATCGAGCCGGGCCAGATCGTTGCGCTCGTCGGTGAAAACGGAGCGGGCAAGACTACTCTCATCAAGCTGTTGTGCCGCCTCTACGACCCCGATCAAGGCCAGATCACCATCGATGGCATGGAGATCAGGCAGTTTCCCCTCGTTCAGCTCCGACGGCTGTTCAGTGTTGTTTTCCAGGATTATGTGCGGTATCACCTCACCGCCCGGGAAAATATATGGTTCGGCGACGTGCAACTGGAGCACGATGATCCGCGGATCATTGCCGCGGCAAGGGAATCCGGGGCCCATAACGTCATTTCCTCTCTACCTGATGGCTACGAGACGATCTTGGGCAAGTGGTTCGAGGGTGGGGAGGAGCTCAGCATTGGCCAGTGGCAGAAGGTGGCACTGGCGCGAGCATTCGTCAGAGAAGCGCCCATCGTCGTTCTGGATGAGCCCACGAGCCACCTGGACGCTCATGCTGAAGAGGAACTCTTCCAGAGTTTTCGCCAGCTCGTCCAAGGACGGATGGCCGTTTTGATCAGCCACCGGCTTTCCACGGTGAAGATGGCGGACCGAATCTACGTACTGGAGAATTCCACCATCACGGAGTCGGGGCCGCACGATGATCTGATGCGCCTTGGAGGGACGTACGCCAAGATGTTCGAGAAACAGGCCATGCCATACCGCTAGGGCGAACGGAACCGCGGGGGCTCCTCCAAGCCTTTCACTCGATCCTTAGTTTTTTTAATGACATGGATTCATGGATCCGTGAGGGGGTGGTCATCGTTTCGGCCACCCGATAAAAGCGTGCAGCGCACAAAAATGTGGGTCCAGGGAGCGCGCTCCCTGGCGAGGGTCTGGGAGTAGCGCTCCCAGCGGAGGTCCGGAGGCGGAGCCTCCGCCGGGTTCCAGGGCCGGAGGCCCTGGGGCGGCGCCGAGATTCTGCAGGGTGGCCCAAACGATGGGGACCTATCAGATCCGGTTGACAAGTCCACGCACGAAAGGAACCCACCGTTCAATTCCGTGAATCCCGTCCAGCC
>JAJRTK010000328.1 GCA_024278345.1 bacterium
CTGGAACCCGGCGGAGGCGGCCTCCGGACCTCCGCTGGGAGCGCCGCTCCCAGACCCACGCCAGGGAGCGCACTCATTTCCCGTTGCAACTTGCGGGCAACGGGATCCCTACCCACATTTTTGTGCGCTGAGCGCTTTTTTGGGGGTGGCCGAAACGATGACCACCTCCCTCTTTCGGTCAATCCTCGAACTTTTCGGGAGACTCTTCTTCGGGGGCAGAGGCGGCCTCCCGGGGCCGCTTTTCCGCCACGGCGGAACCTTCCCCCAGCCGGAAGATGGACCCGGAGCCCGGGAACCCCATGAGGCCTCCCAGATCCTTGGAGCTCACCAGAAGATGGACCTGGCCGATCTTTTCGGCGATCTCCTTGACATGATCCAGCTCCTTGAGGCGCAAGAGAACGGGGTTGTTGGCCAAGACCCGGGCGGTATTTGCCAAGGAGCGGGTTGCAGCGGTCTCTTCGCGGCGGGTGATGAGGTTAGCCTCGGCCCGCTGCCGGGCCTCCACCACCTGGTTGAGGATCTGCCTTGTGCGTCCGGGCAGAATGAGGTCTTTGAGGCCCACCTCGTCGATCCGGAGGCCGGTGTCGGAGACCTGTTCCTCCAGGCGCTGCCGAAGCTCCTGTTCGAGCTGGTCCCGTTCGCCTAGAAGATCGTCAAGGCTTCTGGAAGAGACGAAGCGGCGGCTGGCGAGCTGCAGTTTGAGGTATAGGAGCTCGTCGGGATCCTCGAGCTTCCTCTTGCAGAGCAAGGGATCGACCACGCGGTAGACCACGGCAAGATTCAGGCGGAGGCTGACCTTGTCCTTGGTGAGCATTTCCTGGCTGCTCACCTTGAGCACCCGAGGCCGGTTCTCCATGACCTCCACGGCCACCTGCTCCTCCAGGCACCAGAAATAGTGGATTCCCGGTTCCACGGTGGAGGAGACTCGTCCATTCCGGCGGACGATTCCCACCTGGCCATCCTGGACCTCGGCCACCACGTGGCTTCCCGCGGGAAGCAGGTTGATCCAGGCTTCTCGGCCGTTCAGCTCGTATTCCCGGGTGTCGATGACCTCTACCTTCAGGCGCATGGCACGGCCGCCGCGGGGCGTGGCACCTTCTTGCGCCAGCTCCGGGTTCCAGAGGCGGTAGACCCCTTCGGTCAAGACCTTGACAGGGCGTCCTCCGCAGACAACCACGGCGCAGTGGTGGCGCTCCAGGGAGACCTCCGTGGTCCACTCCGGCACGATGTCCAGAAAGGCCCTTGGCACGACGGGATCGCGGAGCCAGTCGATCTTCCTGCACTGGAGGGTTTCGCCCCGCGTCCACCAGATGGACTGGCCCGGCGGCAGGACTTCGGGTTTCCTGGAGCGTCCCGGACAGGTGAGGATGCCCACTTCGTTGGCCTCCAGGCTTACCTCGGCAAGCTCGCTGCTGGGAATCACGGCCTTCTGTGCTCTGGAGAGTGTGTGTGCAGATTTGGTGAGATCGAACCGTTCGGTGCGGACATCATATCCTTCCGTCACCACCAAATGGCGGCCCGGCCGCGCCAGAAAGGCGCCCGGCAGGCCGTCGAACCAGACCAGGAGTCCTTGGTCGGGGCCAAGCTCCTCTTCCTGGAGCCGCACACCGGGGAGATCCCGGAGGTTGTAGGGAAAAAATGGCTTGCTTCGAATGGGCCAAACAGCGATCTCTAGCTGGCTCCCGCCTTTCCAGAATCCGTGCATCCCCGGCGGCAAAAAGCGCTGGTATTTTCCATCTCGAATCAGGAGGCCCACGGATTCCGCGGGGATCACCTTGGCCTCGTAGTCGTCGGGCCGTAAGAGCTTGAGGAGCTCGGGAGTCAGCGGAGGCAGGGGATCCTTTTCCACATTGAAGACCTCCACCGTCGGCGGGCGATCCAAAGACCAGAGAAGATGCCTCCCCGGCCGGAGCAATGCCTTGGGAACGCCATCCACGTAGGCGAGAGCCACGTGGCCCGAATCGATCTCCACTTTCCGAACCCAATCCTCGGGAAAGAACTGTTCGATATTGGGATCCACGTCTGTCACCACGGGATTCCTGGTATCCCAAAGGCGAGTGATGATCCGGAGATCGGGCCATTTTGGAACGCGACAGAGCCCCGGCTCCAGCGGTCGGCGGAACTTTTCATTCAAGAAGAGCAATCCCCGCTGGGAACTCTTCACCAAAATGGGCTCATAAAACAGATGCAAGAACCAGAGAAAAAAACGCACTCTGCTTCCCCTTTTTTTGATAAGATTTCCAGTTTCTTGCTCGGCGCCAAGAGCCTGGGATATCCACGCAAAGCGGGACAATGGATCGACTGGGAAAGAACACCCACTTTTTCCAAGATGGTTCAGAAGAGGACGAACCGGCTTTCTTCCCGTTGCACCGGCTCCAAGACGGGGGAGGCGCCGGCGATCCGGGCAGGAAGCCCTCCCTCTTTGGCAAAGGGCTTGCAAATCCCGGCCCGACAGGGGCTATCCCCGGTGGTGGAGGTCCGGCACACGCTGGTACTCTGGCGCCCTTGGGGCAGGGACGCCGCCAATCCTCCTCGGTATGGGTGACGGGGTGAAGGCGAACATGACATCAGGTCCGGTAGTGAACCGGGAGCTATTTACAGGAATCGAACCTGCTACACACAGATGATGAGTCTGTTGCTCTACCAAGTGAGCTAAAATAGCGTGTTGCTGAACTTCTAGTTCAGTGCCTTTACCAATTTGGCCACGCGTCCCACGGACGCGGTGGGAGTCGAACCCACAAACACATGGTGGAGGCTACCCGCCCCCGGGGATTTTGAAGGCTACCCGCCTCCAAAGGGACCCATTCCTCCGGCTTCGAGGCACTCGAAAACTCCAAGGAGAACGAGGCGCGACCGGCGGCGGAACCTGGAGCGTGGGAGGCCGGATTCGAACCGGCGACCTCCGGAGACAAATCCGGCGGGCTGCCGCTACCCTACTCCGCACGTTGCGCTCCAGACCCGGAGACGCCGACACGGCCCTCGCTCCCGAAGCTCGTTCGAGGGAAAACTCTCTGCGCACCTGTCCGGCGGAAGAACAAGCAACACGAGGATACCACGAACCCATCGACAAGGCATCTCCCGGTTTCACCGCAAGCACTGTCAGTCAGCGACGGTTTGCGGCAACATATCGACCCCGAATTGGAAGGTTTTGCCGGAGCGAGCTATACCTGTCCCAGAGCATTCGACAACACTTCAAGGAGAAAACGATGATCGGCGTTGTCTGTGGCCGCGAGATCGAGGCGATTTCCCTCCGACACCACCTGGACAAGCTGGAAAAAACGGTTCGCCGGGGCCGCCCTTTCTTCGTGGGCGACTTCAGCTTCGAGCAGGTGGCCATCGTTGTCACCGAGCCTGGAAAGACCATGGTTGCGGCCGGGACCCAGCTTCTCATCGACCTCTACCAGCCCCGGCTCGTCGTTTCCTACGGCTGTGCGGGGGCTATCGATCCTCACCGCAAGATCGGAGACGTGATCATCGCCGGTGAAGCCATCGAGCACGATGTCGATGCCTTTACGGGCGACGTCAAGCGGTGCGGCGCCGATCCCGAACGGTCTAAAAACCTGTGGCAGGCTCTGCGGGATGATGCCGGACTCTCCAGCCACGTGGTCCAAGGCATCGTCATTTCCGGTGATGGCGACATCCGGAGCCACGAACGTAAGGGGCGGCTTTGGGAGAGATTCAAGGCCCAGTCCGTGGACTGGGAAAGCTCCTCCGTGGCCCGAGTCGCCAAACTCTGTTCCGTGCCATGGCTCTCCGTCCGCATCATCTCGGACCTGGCTGAAGAAGACATGCCCAAGGAGTTCTCGGAAAACGTGGGCCGCGTTCTGGAAGAGCTTGCGCCCAGATTCCTAGGGGCTCTGGCGGAAACGGGCGGCGTGTGATCTTCCTTGGCCCCGGAAATTTGGTTGTGGCAATCCGGGTGGATTATTCAAGAAACTCCTTTGTTTTCTTCGGGTTGTGTTCATCCCGCGGCTAAGAACCTCATCACGCCGCCGCCACAACATCACTTGCCTCCGAGTACCATTCAAGTCTATGAAATGGGTTGACTTCCCAACCTCCTACCGCGACGCAGACGACAGGAAACTCGGAGCCCTATGCCCGGCCCGCCCCCAAAACAAACGATGGAATCCGGCCCCGACCTCACGGGGATGCTGCTAGAGAACCGGTACAAGGTGCTCACTGCTCTGGGTCACGGCGGGATGGGCTCGGTCTACCTGGCTCGGGACAGGAAACTGGGAGACCGGAAGGTTGTCATCAAGATCCCCCACGCCCGGATGCTCAACCGCGTGCAATTCCGCCGGCGCTTCCAGCAGGAGATCCACAGCCTGGTACGCCTTGAGTATCCCCATGTCGTCCGGATCTACGATATCGGCAATTACTCCGACTACCCCTTCGCGGTCCTTCAATACCTGGCAGGGGGCAGCCTCAAGAGTCGCCTGGAAACGCGAAGCGGCACCATGCACCCCGAAGAAGTCCTGGAGTGGCTGCCCACCATCGCCCGCTCTCTCGACTTCATCCACCGCAAAGGCTACATCCACCGGGACGTCAAGCCCGGGAACATCCTGTTCGACTCCGAGGGCCACGTATTCCTTTCGGACTTCGGCATCGTCAAAATGCCCGAGCACCGGGATCTGGCCCTGACTTATGCCGGCCAAACGCCCGGGGCTCCGGCTTTCATGCCTCCGGAAGTCGTCAATGTCGCCCCGGCGACTCCTGCTTACGACCAGTATTCCCTGGGGGTCTGTGTCTTTCTGGCATTGGGCGGCAGGTTTCCCCACCAGGCGAACGATACACAGAGCCTCATGCGGCAGAAAGCCACGCAACTCCCCATCCCGCTCCACATGCTCTCTCCAGAGATTCCCCGCTCCGTGGTGGGAATTGTGGTCCGAGCGCTGGCGGCGGACCCGGATGAACGGTTTGGCTCCTGCTCCGCCTTCGCAAGGGCGTATCACGAGGAAATCAAGAGCGTAAAACGCCGCAGGAGCGCGGTCCATGGGACGCATTCCGGTCGGCGCAATCAATGGGCTAAACTTTTGGCTCCTCTGGACCGGCTCTGGACACCTCAATCCCGGATCGCCATCATGCTCTTTCTGGGAATCGCGGCGCTCCTGATTTCCTGGATCCTATGGAGCCGATCCGCGCCGGCGGGAGGCTAGATTTTCCGTGTATTTTCTCGAAGAATAGAAGGTATTTTCATGAAAGTCACCGGCCACGTGGTGGATGCCCAAGACGGCAAGCCTGTCAAAGGGGCTTTGGTGCGTCTATTCGATCACCAGAGCGCGCTTCTCGAGACCCAGAGCAATTCGGACGGAGAGTTTACACTCCACCTCGATCTGGATAGCCGACCCGAGCTCCTGGGACGACCCGCGCAGGTCAAGGCGAGCCTCGACGGCTATGGCCCGGCCCATCATGACTTGGACATCCAACAGGCGACTCACGATCTTCGCTTCGAGATCCAGTCGTCTCCCGAGCCTCTGGAAGTCCTCATCAACCGCCTCGACGGATCCCCTCTGGAAGCGGCGGCCGTCCATCTGGCCACCGGCGGCAAGGTCTGGGACGAAGCGGTGACCGACCACCAGGGTATCGCCCGTTTTACCGTGCCGCCGGAGAGACTGAACCAACAGCCGCTCCTCAAAGTCAGTAAACAGGGCTGGTATGCGGTGGAGCGGCTAGTGTTTCTCAAACGAAATATGCCTCCCATGCAGGTCACTCTCGAACCATCCGACACGGAGAAAGTGCCTCTTGGCGGGCGGGTGCTGGACGATGAAGGCAACCCGGTGGAGGGCGCCTGGGTGCGGCTGGAGATCCCGAGCCAGGAAGCTATCGGCCTGGTGACCGACGCCCACGGCCGATGGGACGTGGTTCTGGGAAAGGACACCTACGGCGGCGAAGCCCTGCTCAGCGCCACCCATCCGGATTTTCATCCCATGGCCGGAGTCAAGCTGCCCCTTGCTCCCAACGCCATGCACGTTCTTCCCCTGGAACCTCTGGTGGCGACCTCACCTAGGGCGTACCGCTGGCTGTGGATCCTGGCCGCCGTTGCCATGGCCATTGGCATTGCCAGATGGATGTTGTCGTGAGCGACGCCGGAACGTCAAGCTTCCCCTTCAGAGCGCTCCACGGCCATCCGCGGAAGGCGGGACATTTCATGGATTATGGAATTACAGGCGTCCGGGTAACGCCTCGCGTTACTGGCGGGTCACGTTTGCGTGACTCGAAGGTCGTCCGAAAATTGTAGCATGCGGGCCTCCCGGCCCGCATGCATCGGTCTTCGCCCTGCACCTACCAGGGAGCTCGATAGGACCCGTTGCAATGAAAAGCAACGAGCTCCCCACCCATTTTTGTACGGTAGGCCTCGCTTATGCTCGGCGTCTCGCTGCGCTCGGCACCGCGTTTTCCCTTTCCTTGCCCAGTACTGTCCCGCCGGATACCCTTCAGAGCTCTTCCGCCTCCGCCTGGGCAAAAAATTCCCTGTAGCCGGGAAAAACCTCGAAAGTCGCCGATTCCAGCAAGGAGGCTTCGAGGCCCAACTCTTCCTCGAACTCCTGGAAATACTTTAAAGTCGCAAACACCTGCTTTCGGTGCTCGTGGACTCCGGTAAAGGTCCGGAAGAATCGCTGGTACTCCCTCATAAGAGGAACCCTGAGACTGTCGTCGGCTTCTCCGGCCCCTAAAAGGAAGAGCACGATTCCGTGCAGAAAAAGAAAGAACTCTTTGTGCGCCCCGGCATCGTATGCCCTGGAAGCCTGGATCAAAATTGTCCCAAACCGCCCATCATCTAGCTTGGCCTGAACAGTCCGGTCGCCGAAGACCCGCTGGTAGACCGCCTGATAAAGAGTCTCTCCCGACGGCACGCCATAGGAATAGTAGTCGTAGAAATCGGTCACCAGGCCATCGTACAGTTCCTTGATTTCCTTGACTCTCGGGGAGCTCAAGAAGGCTGCCGTCGTGGGGCTTCGCTTGATCCAGAGGCCTATCCTCCCAGACGCCTTGGGCAATCGTCGAGAGCCATTCTCCAAACCCTCTGGCCCCGTGATCCGCGCTCCGGCCGGAACCTCTGGCTGCGAATCCTCGGGCGGAGGGCGGCGGATAGAGCCCGGTGGAGGAAGTTTGGCCGCCGAGACCAGCCCCCCTTCTCGACTCTCATGCCCGGCCTTTTTCCGCTGCTCCAATAAACTTTCCACGGCTAGCTCCGAGATCCGCCACCCGCCGTCAGAATCTCGCTCGCCCTCCAAGCGGCCTTCCGCCAGCATCTTGAGGAGATCCAGCCTGGAATCACCAAGAAGCTCAGCGGCTTCCTCCAGTTCAACCCACTGAGGCTCCGGTGGGAGAGGTTCATCCAAAGAGAGTTTCGCGGCAGCCTTCTCCAACCAGTGGTCGAGCTCCTCCCTCTGGAAAAACCAGGAGCCCTTCTGGCGTACAGCCGCCATCCCGCCGCGCTGGGCCAGGGAGTAGAGGCGATTCGGTTCCATACCCAGATAGCGGGCAGCTTCGAGCAGCGTCAGGGGCGGGAATTCATTCATCGGGAAAACCTCATTCTCCAATGCGCCGGCCCGAGCCACCAGCGGCGAAGCTCAATCGAAGAGGCGTGGGAGCCGGTTCAGTTCGTCGCGAAACTTGCCCAACCCAAGTTGCCGCAGCGGGTGCCATTCCAATAGAAGAAGCGGCGACCCCGTTCCAGTTCCATGGGCTCCTGGGTTCCCCCCTCGTCAGACTCGAATC
>JAJRTK010000329.1 GCA_024278345.1 bacterium
CCCACCGTTCAATTCCGTGAATCCCCTCCAGCCCGCCACCGGCAAGATGCCGGTGCCACCAGGGCGGCGCCGCGGAGTGTAAAGCAAAAACGCGGGGATTTGATAGGTCCCGGTGGAGCCGCGCCTCAGACTTCCTCGCGACGATCCTTGATGAGATATCCGGGTTTAAGATGCCAAGGAGCTCGACGCATAGGGCGGACACTTGTCCCCATACTAGAAAAACGGCTATTTCCTTCCAGGAAAAACGCTGAAATGGAGAACCTGACGTTAGATAGACAAGCCCAACGCCAATCAAAAACAGTCCTCCATCCCACAGCGAATGGCAAAGAATGATCGCCGAGTAATGGACGGGCAGTGGCTGTAGGCATCGAAGGATAGGATATTCTACGCCCTCTCTGCTCAACGCGAAGATCGGGATTTCCCACAGAAGTCCCATCGCTGTTCCCATCCAGAACAATTCCCAGATCCAGCGCTCGATTTTTTTGCCCGATAGAGAAAATAGAGAGCAACTGGCGTGAAAAACCCGATGAACAAGTCAATGGCGTAGAAATAGGTTTGCAGGAAGTCCATGTTAGCCCCGGGGCGATGAAAGGCGAACGGCGGCGGACGGAAGGAATTCACGCCGAAGGCGGGGTGCATGTCGATGCCAGCAGAAGGCAACCCCGCCTCGCGCCTCATCCAAGTTGTTGGAAGAAGTCGTTCCCTTTGTCGTCCACAAGGATGAAAGCCGGGAAATCCTTCACTTCGATCCGGTAGATGGCCTCCATCCCCAGCTCCGGATACTCCAGAAGCTCCACCTTGACGATGTTCTCCTTGGCCAGGAGTGCCGCCGGTCCGCCAATGGAGCCGAGGTAGAAGCCGCCATGCCTCTTGCAAGACTCGGTGACGATGGAGCCGCGATTCCCCTTGGCCAGCATGACCATGGAGCCGCCGACGGCCTGGAAGACGGGGACGTAGGGATCCATCCGGTTCGCCGTGGTGGGACCAAACGAGCCCGAAGCCATCCCCTCCGGAGTCTTGGCGGGTCCAGCGTAATAGACCGGATGGTCCTTGAAGTATTGCGGCAGCCCTTCGCCTTGGTCAAGGCGCTCCTTGAGCCGCGCATGGGCGATGTCCCTGGCGACGATCATAGGTCCGGTCAGGGAGAGCTGCGTCTTCACGGGATAGCGCGACAGATCGGCCAGGATCTCGGGCATGGGCCGATTCAGATCGATCTTCACAACTTCGTGCTTCGACGCCCGGCGATCCCGCTGGGGGATGAAGCGCCCGGGGTTCCGATCCAGCTCTTCCACCCAGAGCCCCTCCCGGTCGATGCGGGCCAGGATGTTCCGGTCCGCCGAGCAGGAGACGCCCATGCCCACGGGACACGAGGCGCCGTGGCGCGGCAACCGGACGATGCGGACATCCAGGGCAAAATATTTGCCGCCGAACTGCGCCCCGATGCCGCACTTGTGGGCCGCTTCGAGAATCCGGCCCTCCAGCTCCACGTCCCGGAAGGCCTGGCCATGCTCGTTGCCCTCCCCGGGCAGATTGTCCAGGTATCGCGCCGATGCGAGCTTCACCGTTTTCAGACAGCTCTCCGCCGACGTCCCGCCGATGGCGAAGGCGATGTGGTACGGAGGACAGGCCGCCGTCCCCAGCGTCTTCATCTTCTCCACCAGGAAAGTCTCCAGGCTCTCCGGATTCAAGAGCGCCTTGGTCTCCTGGAAGAGGTAGGTCTTGTTGGCCGACCCGCCACCCTTGGCCAAAAACAGAAACTTGTAATCCATTCCAGTCGTCGCGTACAGGTCGATCTGCGCCGGAAGATTCGTCCGGGAGTTCCGTTCCCGGTACATCTGAAGTGGAACTGTCTGGGAGTAGCGAAGATTCTCCGTCGTATAAGTGTCGAAGATGCCCCGCGAAATGTATTCCGCGTCCCGGACGCCCGTCCAGACCTGTTGTCCCTTTTTGCCCATGACCGTGGCCGTCCCCGTGTCCTGGCAGAGAGGCAGCACCCCCTCCGCCGCCACCACAGCATTCCGAAGCATGGCCATGGCGACGCCCCGGTCGTTGGCCGACGCCTCGGGATCGTCCAGAATCGCCGCCACCTGCGCAAGGTGCGACGGCCGAAGGTAAAAGCTCACGTCCCGCATGGCCTCCAGCGCCAAACGCCGAAGCGCCTCCGGCTCCACCACCAGCATCTCCCCGCCGCGGAATTTCTCCACAAAGACGTGCTCGGACGTCACAAGGCGGTATTTTGTTTCGTCCTTCCCCGTGGGAAAGGGCTCTTGATAGGTGAATTCGGGCATCTCTGTATCCTTTCCAAAGTCGATGGCATTGGGTTGAGTTCCGCTCGCATCGGCGGCAATCCGTCCGCCGCTACTCGCCCGGCATCGCCGCCCTCGCTGGGGCTTCCCCAAAATCGAGGCTGCCCCTGGTCAGCCTGCATCATCCTACGTTTCGGCGTCTCCTTGAATCATCCCGCAGACCGGTACGTGGACTCGATCCTCCCTTCTCTCATACTCCTTTTGCCGTCAAGGGCAATGACAGACAGAAAAGCTCTGGGATCGCCGCCAGGTTTCGCGCCTGGCCAAGGTCCCTTGACGGCGGCCTTGAGCTCGATGAGCCCGCCGTTCTATTCAAGATAACCCAGGGCCTTCAGCCTTTCTTGCAGGTTTTGATCGAGCTCCTCGTCGCGTTCGGCGGGAGGCGCGGGCTTGTCCGGCTTCTTTTGCCAGCTTCTGGAACCCCGCTTCACCGGAGGGAGCCCGGGGTCGAGCACAGCCTCCAGCGGGGTGCCTTCCATGGAGCCGGGAACCGGTAAATCCAAGAGGCGAAGGACCGTGGGCGCCACGTCGAAGACGCTCGCGGCTGCCGGCAGCGCGGTTCCGGGAAGAATGGCGCGACCCCAGAGGACCATAAAACCGTTGTCGGCGTGGAGCCCTTCGATTTCCCCGGGAACTTGCCCGTGGTCCGAGAGGACCAGGATGGTCGTTTCAGGACCCGCAAGGGAAAGCCACTCCCCCAACCGGCCGTCGATGATCTCATAGTAGCGGTCAACAGCGTGCAACAGCCGGTCTTCCGAGCAGTAATAGAGATGATTCTTGCGAGCCAGCACCGGGTTCCTCCGGTACTCGAGGAACTGGTGGCTTGCCACATCGATCCCCTGGTAGTAAGTCATGAGCAGGCGGACCTGGCCAGGCCGGGCTGCAAGATGGGTGGCCAGATCGTGGTAGATGGCGTCCTGCCAGTAAATGTGTTTCAGCACTTCTTGGGCCTTGTTGGGACATTGCCACGGATCGAGAAAGCGCCGCCCCATTTCCGGCCGGATCTCGTCAGACCCGAAGTAGAGTTTCTGGAGGTCGGGCAGAAACGACCCCGGAGAGACGATTCGCCGGAGGTGCCGGGCGGCGGGAGGCGATCCGCGCTGCCCTCGGCTGCCCAACAGTCCCAGCCGGCTGGAGACCATGACTCCCTTCACCTTTTCCGCCGGCCAGGTGGCCCACCAGCCCACCACCGCCGTGGAGAGGCCCAGGTCGCTGGCGATGTTCCAAAGGGCCGGTACCCGGCGGTGGTAGCTCGACGCCGGCATCGGTGGTCCAATCTTGGCCGCCCCGAATCCGGGGCCCAGGACGCCTTTTTCCCGAAGAAGATCCACGTGCCGTACGATTCGCCCTTCTTCGTCGAGAAGCCGGAATCCCTGGAGCCGCGGCTTTCGAGCCTCCGAGGCGGAAGATTCCGCGCCGGCGTCCGACGGGCCGGGAAGGGTGGATGGCCTGGGTTGCACGCCGCCCCGCGGTCGTCCGAGGCCGCCTGGGAGTGGCGGCATCTTGCCCTCCCCAGCCAAGTGGCGCTGGCCGCCTGGGAGCGGCGGCATCTTTGTTCGCTGATCGGTTTCCTTTTGTGCGGGACCGGTCTCCGCCAGGAGCAGCGGAGCCCTCCGATCCGTCGTTGAAAGCCAAACCCGGAGGCGGGACTCCCCCGTCTGTTGGCTTAGCAACTCTGTTCCCGCCTGGCGAACGATCAGGTTTTCAGGCGGGAGCCCGGTGAGGTCGAGTTCCACCGCTACCGCGCGCTCTTCTTCTGGGAGGCGAAGGGTCGCCGGAAAGTGGGCGATCTCGATCCCGAAACCGTTGCCCGTGGGCTGCTGAAAGTCCAAAACTCCATGGTCCGCCGGGCTCCGGCCGGTAGCGACGGTCGTCCAGATAATGGGGCTCCACCAGCCCAGCTCCCCCGTGACGAACCGCATCCACTGGAAGGAGGCCAGATGTCCGGAAGCTCCTTCGTGGACCAGGCGAGAGAAGTTGGGGAGGCGCCCACGGGCCATGAGCTCTTGGAGAATGGGCCACGACGCCCCGTCCACCCCAATGACCCAGACGCTGGCCTGGGCGGCGCCACTCTCTGAAGAGGAGGGCGGAGGAGAGAGCGGGGAGCGCGGCGCAATCCACGCCAGGATCAGCAGAAGAAGCCCCGCCCTGGCCACGGCGCCATGCCAAGAGCCCGCCCTGGCCACGGCGCCATGCCAGGAGATGGGTGTCCACTTAACACTCATGGAGACCAATCGAACCACCTCGAAGAATGAAAGAAAAGAAGTGCAGCGTCAAAAAAGAGGCGCAGCGTCCATCCACGTCGATAGGGGTAGGGAAAGCGCATTGGTTTGCGCCTCCCCTCCCTCCGAACCGTACGTGCGGTTCTCCCGCATACGGCTCTCCAGTCGGTAGGGTCTCTCATCGAGACTGGCAGGCTGCAGCAGGGGCTACTTCCAAGGAAAAGAACCCAAGCTCAGTAAAGTAGGCATTTGGCCAGCGTTGATGGTCTGCTCCGCGTCCTCGTCCCTTGCCTTTCCGTCGTTTCCGGAGGATGCTTCGTAGCCGCATCCTTACC
>JAJRTK010000330.1 GCA_024278345.1 bacterium
GACCGATTGGATCTGTTTGAGCGCCAGACTCTTTCCAAGGCGGTGGACGACCTCCAGAGCGTCATCCGAAGCACGACCAAAGGCAAGTTGCCCTGTAGTCGGATGCTCGACAATGGGCGCGTGGCCATCGTAGGGCATGGTCTGGGCGGTGCAACCGCGATTCTGGCCTCAGCCCTGGAGCCCCAGATCCAAGCTTTGGTCACTTGGGCCACGCCTTTCCATCTAGTGGAGGCGGGCAACCGCCACCTGGCAGGGTGGAAACTCCAAGGAGACTGGCAAGGCAGTTGTGAGTGGAGCGGCCAGCGGCTGCGCCTCCGCCCCGAGTTCCTGGAAGAGATGGATCGCTCACAAGAGGCCCTGGCGACAGCCATGGTGCAGTTGCGGGCGTTTCAGCTCATCGTGCAAGGGACGAAGGACGCCGCCACGCCACCGTCAGAAGCCAGCTCGCTTTACGAAATTGCCCCGGAAAGCGGCGTCGATCTGGTTTGGATCGAGGGTGCCGATCATTCTTTCGGCACGACTCATCCCTTTTCCGGCACCTCCACGCATCTCGAAAAGGCTATCGCCCACACCCGATCATTCCTGAAAGATGTGCTCTATTGACCGGCAGAACGCCGGGCCCACCGCGCCCCCTATTCGAAGCCACAGGCATTGGGCGTTGGACAACCCTGGCAGGAGGCGGGAATCTCTTGACGGCCCGTTGACACGGTCATGGCAAAAGAGGAAAACTGCTTCTCCGTCTCTCCGCCACAATTCTTGCACTGGGGGAGAGTCTCGGTCCTCGAAAGCTCCAGGATTTCAAACTCATGGTGACACTGCTTACACCGGTACTCGTAGATCGGCATGGCTTCCCCTAGGCGGAAAAGGAGCTGCCACAGCCGCAAGTGCGCATGGCATTGGGGTTTTCGATTTTGAACCCGCCTCCCATCAAGGTTTCCACGTAATCCACGCTGGCCCCCGACAGGTATTGGTAGCTGATGGGATCGACCAAGACCTCGAATTCCCCGTAAGAGGCGGTGCTATCCCTGTTGTCATGGGCGTCGGTGAAAGTGAGCCCGTACTGGAGGCCGCTGCAACCTCCTCCCGCCACATAGACTCGGAGCGCGTGCCCCGTTTTTCCCTGTTGCTGGATAATTTCTTTGACTTTCTCTATGGCCTTGTCGGTGAGACTGAGCATGGTTCTTTCCCTTATCTTTGCAAAAACAGGCAAGGATCGAGCGTGCGGAGGCGGAAAGCCCCATTTTAGACGAGCCACTTTCGGAGATCTGGAGAGCATCCCCAGGACACAAGGCTTCCCTTCGGACAAGCTAACAAACAGAGCAGTTGTAAAATGGTTCGAACATTGAGTCAAAAGGTGATCCTGAATGGCTGAGGCGAAATGAGATGGCGAACCCCTCTAAAGTCTGGTTGAGGCTCCTGGTTAGTGGGCTTTTCTTGTTGTCGGGCGTTGCGGGGCTGGTGTATGAGATCCTTTGGAGCCGGCGTTTGGCCCTGGTTTTTGGAACGACGCTCCCGGCGGTGACGGCAGTCCTTTCCGCATTCATGGGAGGCCTGGGCCTGGGAAGCTTGATTTTCGGTTCGTTGGCGGACCGATGGAAGCGCCCGCTTTTCCTCTACGGGCTGCTGGAGATCGGGGTGGGGCTCTACGCGTTTGCTTTCGAGCCGTTGGCACGGCTGGTGGAGCGGTATGCTCTCCCGCTGGCAAGCTGGATGGGCGACTCGGGGTGGGGGCTCTCGGTGACGCGTTTTTTCTTGTGCCTACTGATTCTTGGGCCGCCGACGATCCTCATGGGGGGAACACTGCCAGTTTTGACACGGGCTCTGTCGGGACGTTTGGAGGTTTTGGGCCGGAGGCTCGGTCTTCTGTACGGCGCGAATACTATCGGGGCTGTTCTTGGGACGGTTCTGGCCGGTTTCTTGATGATACGTTTCTTGGGGCTCCATCTCTCGATGATGCTCGCTGGCGGCTTGAATCTACTGGTGGGTGTGGTGGCCGTGGCCTTGGGCCTAGGTTTGCCCGCGGCCCGGAAAAGTGAGACTGGGGCAGAGAAATCGGGCGGCGCGGGCCTCAACGGTAAGAGATTCTTTATTTTGGCCGCCTATGGCTTTTGCGGGTTTGCGGCGCTGGCTTGTCAGGTGAGCTGGACGCGAGTGCTGGTCCTAGTCCTGGGCACATCGGTGTACGCGTTCACGACGATGCTGGCCACCTTTCTACTGGGGCTTGCGCTTGGTGGCGCAGCCGCTGGCCGGTGGATCGACGGGCGGCCCAGGCTTCTGGAGTTGTTTGGCGTCATCGAGGTAGGGATCGGGTTTTCCGTCTTTGTCTCCATTGCACTGTTGGGGAGGTTACCAGTTCTTTTCTTGAGCTTGTTCGAGCAGGTGTCGGGGGGTGGTTTTGAACTGTTCCAAGGTGCAATCTTCCTTTTGGCGGGACTTGTCATCTTTCTGCCGACGTTTCTCATGGGGGCCGCCTTCCCGGTGGCCAGCCGCATTTTCGTGGGGGAGCAGTCCCGGATCGGTCGAGACGTGGGAAGGCTGTACTGGTGGAACACGTGTGGCGCCATCTTCGGATCGGCTCTGGCGGGTTTCGTTTTTATCCCGGCTTTCGGGACTCGAAATACACTGGAAGGAGCGGCATTGCTCTTCGCCGCCATCGGGCTGGTGGCCTTGAACTTAGAGCCTGCCGAAGGCCGTGGCAAGAGAATAGGTTTGACGCCGATCCTGGTTCTCTTCCTGGCGATCCTCCATTTCGGAATCGCGCCATGGCAAGAAACCCTCTTGAGCAGCGGTGTCTACGTCTATGCACCTCAAATGGAAGACGGCTTCCAGAGCAACCAGAAATTTCTGATGTATCGGGAAGGAATTCACTCCCTTGTGGCCGTCACGGAGCAGGCCGGAGTCAGGAGCCTGCGGATCAACGGCAAAACGGACGGCTCCGATGGCGGAGACATGACCACCCAAGTGCTCCTTGCCCAACTTCCCCTCCTTCTTCACCCGGCCCCGAAAAGGGCGCTGATCATTGGCCTTGGCACGGGCGTGACCGCGGGATCCGCCGCAAGGCATCCAAACGTGGACGTGGAATGCCTGGAGATCGATCCAGAGGTCATTCGGGCTTCCGGGTTTTTCTCTCACGTCAATGGAAACGTCCTCGAAAACCCAAGGGTCCGGGTGCGCCAGGTGGATGCCAGGACCTGGCTCGCCAGGCCGGGACCGAGTTACGACGTGATCATCTCCGAGCCCTCCAACCCCTGGATCACCGGGGTCTCGAACCTATTTACCCGCGAGCACTTCGAGGCCGGGCGGCGACGCCTCTCCGGCCTGGGTTTCTTCTGCCAGTGGGTACACTCCTACTACATGTCCCCCGACAATCTGCGAACCATCCTCCGGACCTTCGTGGAGGTCTTTCCTCATTCGAGCCTTTGGGAGGCCTCCACCGGCGACTACCTGATCCTAGGCCGGAGCGGCCCCTTCGATCCCAACGTCATCAAGAAGGCGCTTCTCCAAGGCTGGCAAGAGCAAGGAGTGCGAGACGATCTGTCGAGAATCGGAATCCAGGAGCCACAAGATCTCCTGGCCCGGCAGATTCTGACTCCCTCTGAGCTACGGGAATTCATCAAGGGCGGCGAGATCAACACCGATGATCGCCCTGTCGTCGAGTTCCTGAGCCCCCTCTCCATGTACCGGGAGACCTACCTGCCAAACCTCCGGGAAATCATGCGCTTCGCCCACCGAAGAACGGCCAGGGATGCACAACGACCCCAAGACGAACCGGCAAGAGAAGCGCGGCCGTGAGCCTTTCCTGGGGGTTGGGGTCCGCTCCCGTCGCGCGGCGGCCGCCGCGCGCCACTCGCCTTTTTTCCCAAAGCAACCGTCATGGAAGCTTGGTGCGATGAAAGGCGGACGGTGGCGGTCGGACGGACGCCGCCGGGAGCGGAGTACAACCATGAAAAAAAGAGTTTTTGCCATGCTTGGCTGAAGAGGTTCCAAAACCGGGTTCCGGTGGCGTTTGTGTTTCATGGCCGGGAAAGGTTTGTGTCTCATGGCCGGGAAAGGGGATCCTGGAGTCGCCAAGGGGGAGCTCGGTCGTGGAGCGCGTTGTGGTTTCTTGCTCCGTTTTTCGGTGATGTAGGGAGGGGATTTGGGGCGGTTGAAGTGAAGGAAGAAACAGGGCGATTCGTGGAGGGACATTCCCTTGACAGGTGGAGGGTCGGGGGATATAAAGGGGTTCTGCCGAAGTCGCTTGTGAATGAAGGAACAAGCCCGTCGTCCTGGTGATTGCTAGCCTAGGCTTGGTCGATGTCGAGAGGAATTGGAGGGCAGACAGTGGACGGACCGGTCGTACCCATCGTTCTATTTTTTGCCGCGGCCATTGGGAGTGGCGTGGTGATGATCGTCCTTTCCCAGTGGCTGGGCAACAAGTTTGGTCCTCGGGACCTCACGGAGACGAAGCTCGACTCTTTCGAGTCGGGGATGCCGAGTCAGGGATACCGTGGAGAGGGATTCCACGTAAAATTTTTCCTTGTGGCGATTTTGTTTATTTTGTTCGACGTGGAGGTGATCTGCCTCTATCCATGGGCTGTGGTTTTTCGTGATCTTGGAGGCCAAGGACTGGCGGCCATTGGATTTTTCCTGCTCCTTCTCATGACTGGCTACGCTTATGCGTGGAAACGCGGGGCTTTGGATTGGGGTGCATGAACAATGTTTGACGGCGGGTTTTTGACGACTCAGTTGGACAAGGTCATCGGGTGGAGCCGGAAGTATTCCCTGTTCCAGTATCCGTTCGTGACGGCGTGCTGCGGGATGGAGTTCATGTCCACGGCGTGCTCTCACTACGATATTTCGCGGTTTGGCGCGGAGATTCCGCGGTTTTCGCCCCGGCAAGCGGACGTCCTGTTCGTTGTGGGAACGATTTCGCACAAGCTGTCGCCGGTGCTCAAGCGGGTGTACGACCAGATGTGCAATCCGAAATGGGTTGTGGCATTTGGTGCTTGTGCCAGCACTGGTGGTTTTTACGATAACTACGCTACGGTGATGGGGATCGACCGCATTCTGCCGGTGGATATTTATATCGCGGGTTGCCCTCCTCGTCCGGAGGCGGTGCTGGACGGGCTGCTGCAGCTCCAGGCGAAGGTCGAGGGCCGCACCACCGGCGAAAGCGGCCTCGTGCAAACTTCGGGCTGAAGTTAGGGAACAATCAACTCTCATTGGAGCGAGTATGGCGCCTGAAGAGCTAATCGAAACGATCCGAGAGAGGTTTGGCGACGCGGTCCTGGGAAGCCATACCGCCCACGGGGACGCGACGGTTGTGGTGACTCCCGAGGAGCTGCGGAATGTTTGCCAGTTTGCCCGCGACGAGCCGCAACTTCGGTTCGAGCTACTCTTGGACGTGACGGCGGTGGATCTTTCCAAGCTGCCTGAATGGGAGACGCGGTTCGAGCTCGTGGTTCACCTTCGGTCGATCGAGAACGTTGCGATTCTCCGCATCAAGGTACCGGTGGGGGAAGAAGATCCACGAGTTCCGAGTGTCACGAAGATCTACCCCGCCGCGAACTGGTTCGAGCGCGAAGTTTACGACATGTTCGGCATCGAGTTCGACGGGCATCCGGACCTTCGGCGGATTCTTCTGTACGACGAGTTCGAAGGACATCCGTTGCGGAAGGACTACCCGTTCGACCGCCAACACCCCCTGGTGCCGCTCCGGGAAGCCTGGACACCTGGGATCGCATGGAAACTCGAGGAACGTTGGGGACAATATGCTAGAGATCGTGGAGAACCGCCAGCCTGACGTCCACCAAACGCCAGCGGGAGATGAGATACCGGTCGATATGATGACGATCCAGATGGGTCCGTCCCATCCCGCCATGCACGGGGTGGTCCGCATCGATCTGAAACTCGATGGGGAGACGGTTGTGGACTCCGACGTCCACATCGGTTACATGCATCGCGGTTTTGAAAAGATGTCGGAGCTCAGCACCTACAATCAGGTGTTGCCCTACACGGATCGGCTGAATTACGTCTCTCCGCTCATCAACAACGTGGGCTACGTGTTGGCGGTGGAGAAGCTGCTGGATCTGGAAGTGCCGCGCCGCTGCCAGTATCTCCGGGTCATCGTGAGCGAAATAAGCCGCATCAGCGACCACCTGACCTGCCTTGCGGCCATGGCGATGGAGCTGGGTGCCTTTACGGTTTTTCTTTGGTTCATCAAGGCCAGGGAGTATCTTTGGGATCTCATCGAGGAAGTGACCGGGGCTCGCCTCACTACGAGCTATACCCGTATAGGCGGCGTCGCTCACGACCTGCCGAAAGGGTTTGCCGGCCAGCTTTCCAAGGCACTCAAGGACACGGCGGACTGCATCGACGAGGTGGATGGGCTGCTGTCGAAGAACCGGATCTTCTACGACCGGACCCGGAATGTCGGGGTGGTTTCCAGGGATCGGGCCTTGAGCCATGGTTGGACCGGCCCCTGCCTGCGGGCGGCTGGGGAAGCGTACGACGTGCGAAAAGCAGTGCCCTATTCGGCCTACGATGAGCTGGACTTCGAGATCCCAACTTGTAAGGAGGGGGACGCCTATGCGCGTTACGCCGTCCGGATGGAGGAGATGCGCCAGTCCATCCGCATTCTGAAGCAAGCAATGGCCGGGCTACCGGAAGGTGAGGTGCGGGTGGGCGATCACCGGGTGACGCTGCCTGAGAAAGAGCAAGTCTATCACAGCATCGAAGGCTTGATGAACCACTTCAAGCTCATCATCGAGGGAGTCCGAGTGCCGCCAGGAGAAGCTTACCATGCCGTGGAAGGCGCCAACGGCGAGTTGGGTTTCTACATTGTCGCTGACGGCACGGGCAAGCCCTATCGCTGCCATGCCCGATCACCGGGTTTGGCTCTGGCTCAAGGGTTGTCGCCCACCATCAACGGCTCGATGCTCGCCGACATCATTCCCGTGTTTGGATCTCTGAACTACATCGCCGGTGAAGTGGAGCGTTGACCAACCATCGGAGACCCGCAATGCCGGGCGTTGTGGGGTTCGCCACGATAGAAAGGCCGACAGCGGCCCACGGGCGGGGTGGATTCCGCCAGGCCCACAAGCGCTGAGCTGGACAAGAACCCAAGACAAGTCAACACGAGATTATCCGCCATGGCTGACGAGCTCTGCAAGCTGAAAATCAACGGGAAAGAAATCAGTGCCCCGGCGGGGACGAGCATCCTGGAAGCCGCTCGCCAGAACGGAGTCCTGATCCCACATTTCTGCTACCACCCCTATCTGTCCGTGGCCGGCAGTTGCCGGATGTGCCAGGTGGAAATCGAAGGCACGCCCAAGCTCCAGATATCGTGTGCGACGCCGATCCGGGAAGGGATGAATGTTCTGACCGAGAGCGACCGGGTTCAAAAAGCTCGCCACGGCGTGCTGGAAATGCTTCTTTTGAATCACCCGGTGGACTGCCCGGTTTGCGACCAGGCAGGCGAATGCGCTCTTCAAGATTACTATATGAAGCACGCCATGTACGAGAGCCGCTTCGACTTCCAAAAGAAGAAGGCGCAAAAGGTTACGGAGATCGGACCTCATCTGTTTCTGGACCAGGAGCGCTGCGTGCTCTGCACTCGGTGCGTCCGGTTTTGTGAGGAGATCACTCACACCAACGAGCTCGTGGTCCGTGGCCGCGGCTATCACAACGTCATCACCACCTTCCTTGGAGCCAGCCTGGACAATCCCTATTCGGGGAACGTCGTGGACATTTGCCCCGTGGGCGCCTTGCTGTCGAAAGATTTCCGGTTCCAGTCTCGAATCTGGTTTTTGGAAGAAACATCCTCGGTGTGTCCGGGCTGTTCGCGAGGCTGCAACATCCGCATCGGCGCACGGCAGGATCGGATTTATCGGCTGATCCCGCGGGAGCACTCCGAAGTCAACGCTGCTTGGATGTGCGACGACGGGCGTTTCGGCTTTGGTTTCGTCCACGACAAGAGCCGCCGGAGCCAGCCGACGATTCGGAACGACGAGGGCGAGCTGGAACCGACGACCTGGCCCCTGGCCCTGGCAGCCATCGCCGAGAAACTGCAAGAGACCGTAGCTGGCGAGGGCAAAATCGCTTTCCTGGGTTCCGCCCAATCGAGCTGCGAGACGCTCTATCTTCTGAAGCGCCTTGCCGCGGAGGTCTTGCCTGGAAGCGACCTCTTCTTTGGGCAAAGCCGGTTGGGAACCACGGGATCGGACCGCCATGACGAGTTTCTGGAGGAAGCCGACAAGAACCCCAACACCAGGGGCGCTTTGGAATTGGGCCTCACCGGCGGCGGCGCTGAAGCCATCGAGCCCTTGAAAGAGGCTCTTGTCGAAGGTAAAATTCAGGCCCTCGTTTGTGTGGATCTCGACCCCATGGCGGAGTTTGGCGAAGACTGGAAACCGTTGCTAGAGCAAGTGGGAGTTCTGGTTCTCCTGGGTTGGAATCACTCCGAGGCCGACAGCATGGCCTCAGCCCTTCTGCCCTTGAGCACCTTTGCGGAACACGAGGGAACCTTCGTGAATTCCGCGGGCCGCGTCCAGCGCTTCCGCGCCGCGATCCCGCCCCAAGACGATTCGAAGCCCGGCTGGCAGGCACTCTCTCTTTTGGCCAGTAGCCTTGGTTCCCCCTGGCCGTACAAGTCGTCGGCTCGGGTTTTTGAATCCCTGGCAACGGATCGGCCGGCATTTTCATCCATGAACTACAAGAGCCTCGGCGACCACGGTCTTCTCCTTGTGGAGGAGGCCACGACGACTCCGGCTGAAGAGCCGGAAAATCGGCGGGCGTTCAGCGCCAAGCAGTGGTCCTGGGAAAGAAGACGACCCTGGGAGTAGCTCCATGCTAGATCTGCTCATCGTGCTCGGCAAGATCGCGATCCTCGTAGGCTGCCTGCTGGGAGGCGCGGCCTTTCTTACTTGGGTTGAGCGGAAACAATCCGCGGCCATGCAAGACCGGATCGGTCCGAACCGTGCCGATATCTTTGGATTCACGCTTTGGGGACTGTTTCATCCCATCGCCGATGGCATCAAGATGTTGGTGAAGGAAGACTTACGGCCAAGGTTCGCCGATCCTTACATCTTCCCCATCGCCCCGCTCCTTGCTTTTTTTCCGGCCATGGTGGCCTTCGCGGTCATCCCTTGGGGCGGAACCCTCAAGTTTGGCGCGGAGCCGGATCTTCTTCTGATCCCTCTGCAACTGGCCGATCTGAACGTGGGAATCCTCTTCATCTTCGCCGTCGCCTCCATCTCCGTCTACGGAGTCATTCTTGGAGGATGGTCGTCAGCCAACAAGTGGTCGCTCCTTGGAGGGATGCGCGGTGCATCTCAGATGCTGTCGTATGAAGTGAGCATGGGCCTTTCGGCCATGGGCATTTTCATGATTTACGAAACGATGAGCTTGGCCAAAATCGCCCAGGCCCAAGGCGACCTGTTTTTCGGTTTCATTCCGGCGTGGGGAATCGTCCTGCAGCCCGCGGCCTTCGTGCTCTTCATGGTGGCGGCCATCGCCGAAACGAAGCGCGTTCCCTTCGACCTGCCGGAGAGCGAATCGGAGCTCATCGCCGGATATTTCCTGGAATATAGCGGCATGAAGTTCGGCCTGTTCTTCATGGGCGAGTTTATCGAGATCATTGTTGCGGGCTCCATCATTACGACCCTCTTCCTTGGCAGCTATCAGATCCCCTACCTTGGGCCAGAAGGTCTTCAAATCCCGGGGCTGGAGCTTTGGGCAATGGGCCCCAATTTCATTGCCATCCTTCAATGCATGGCCTTCCTGGTCAAGACGGCGGCCATGGTCTTTTTGCTCCAGTCCATCCGATGGACGCTTCCCCGCTTTCGCTACGACCAACTGATGAAGCTCGGGTGGAAGGTCCTCTTCCCCCTCGCCATTGCCAACCTCTTGGTAACTGCGATTCTTTGCCTACTCCTTACCTGATCCCGTGCCCCTCGAGAGGACTTTCGCCATGTCAGCCCAACAGCAAGACCAGGACCTGACGTTTGCCCAACGGATCTATCTGCCGGAAGTCATTGCGGGGCTCAAGATCACGCTCCGCCACTTCTTCCGAAACGTTTTTGGGAAGCGGGACGTCGTCACCATCCAATACCCCGAACAAAAACGCCATGTCTCGGAACGGTGGAGAGGCCGTCACCGCCTGACGCTTCGCGCCGACGGCACGCCTCGCTGTACCGCATGCTTTCTGTGCTCCACTTCTTGCCCTTCGCGGTGTATCCACATCATCGCCGAGGAGCACCCGGATCCCACTATTGAAAAAAGACCCGCCCGCTTCGAGATCGATCTTCTCAAGTGCGTCTTTTGCGGTCTCTGCGTCGAAGCCTGTCCCTGCAACGCCCTCAAAATGGACAGCGGCATCTACGCCCTGAGCGGCTTTTCTCGCCAGGACTTCCACCTGAACATGGAAGAGCTGCTCATGGGGAATCCCGCCGATGGTCCACCGTCGTCCGGCGGGCCGGCCAAGGTGGTTCTTTAGGCCTTAGGCCAGGGGAACCCGTTGCAACATGCGGGCAACGGGATCCCAGCCCACTTTTTTGTACGCTACGCGTTTTCCTTTTTTTTCTGTTCTGTCCCGCCTTGCGTGGATACCCGAGCGGAGCCATCCCGGCTGGCGGACCACGACCTCCCCCCTCCTCCACTAGACAAAAAAGCGTTGTCTCTTACTACATTTTGTAGAAGAAAATGACGCCAACTTTCGTCATAAATTGGTACAATAGTTCTAGCGCCTCATTGGAATCACCCTTCCAAGGAGACCTATCAGATTCGGTTGACAACTTCACCGCTGGGGCGGGCCTCCTTCCCGGCTCCGTGCAGCCCGGAGGGCGCTACACCGGCAAGATGCCGGTGCCACCGTTTCGGCGAAGAAAATTGTAAAGCAAAAACACGACAA
>JAJRTK010000331.1 GCA_024278345.1 bacterium
GTCGGCAAAGCCGACCACCGATGATGCCCGCCAATTCTCTCACGGTCGTGAAACCGTGACCGTGACCGAGAACGAGCCGCTGTTGCCAGTCGCGGGACAATCATTGACGAAGAAGGAGAGGGTATCGGCGCCAGCAATGGGGCCAAACGTGGATCCGCCTGTGCCTACAAGCGTGTCAGTAGAGCTGCGCTGCAGGTAAAGGGCCGCGTGAGGACCGCCTCCCACCGGATCGTTACAGGAAAGATCCGCCGCGTAACAGGGAAGGTTGGCGGGATCCTGATAAACCGCACGGCCCAAACCGCCGGCTCCAACCTTGTACACGGAAGGTGCGCAAGTTTGTGAGGTCGTATTGAACGTCACTTGCCCACTTCCTCCCGTGATCTCAACAAAATCCCCGGAAGCTAAATCCGTGACGAAAGTCTCGTTTCCACCGATCTTGGTTCCCTGGACCGTGACGTTATAGACATCCACGGATGTCTTTTTCTGAGAGCTAACGGTATCGGAATACGTGACAGGAGATCCGGCCAAGAGGTCAGAGCCCAACCCCACTGATCGCAGGGTATATCGATAGGTCGTGTCCTTCTGAAGTCCCGAGTCCGTATAGTTTTCCCCCGTGGCCCGGGTCACGAACACTTGGGTTGCACTGGTGTCGTCCAGATCGAGGCGGAAAATATCGGTTCGAACGCTTGCCCCCGAAGGCGCCGTGCCGGGGGTCCAAGCCAGGGTCATGGTCTTCGTATTGACACCCTTTGTTCCGCCAGCCGTGAGAGAAAGGCCACTTGGCTTCAAGATCGGTACGGCAACGCCCATCTCCGAGTAATCACCCTCGTTCCCGTACTCATTGTAACTTGTGACAGCCACATAGACATTGGTGGTAAAACTACCAAGACATCCTGAGAAACTGGCCGCCCGCGTTGCCCCGCTGCCTCCCGCTCCCAGGTCGCAAGGCGTGTTGCCCTTGGTCATGGGATTGCCGGCACTGCGCGGTGAGTCTCCCACATAGAGCCGATACCCCGTGGCATTTCCCACTTGCCCGAAAAGAAGCTCCACGGACCCATTCTCGTGGTGGAAGAAAGCACCATCGGCCAAACTGGCGCCGCTGTCAAAATTCCACGTCGGAGCGGCAGGAGGCTTGTCTCCGGGGGATGCACTCAAGGCCGTCGATGCGGCAAAGAGGAGAAAAAATACCGTAATCGAGAGAGCGCTTTTTCCTTTAGACCATGACATCGACCATCGCATCGGTTTCCTCCAGGTGGCGAACTTGGCCCGCAATCGACAAAGCGGCCATCGGTGACCTGTCCCAGACTGAAAGAATGATCTATTCTCCCAACTGAAGAACGTAGAATAGTTTATCGTTCTCTGCCTGTCAAAGGACTTTTCAGGGCTTTTTTCCAGCGGTTCAACCAAGGGTGGTCCACGGGAATGCCTTCTATCGCCTTTTTGCGCCACCTTTCGGCCAGGGATGGATGCCCAAGGGCTGCATGCGCTTCAGCCAGAGCATAGAGGGTTTCGGCATGCTCGGGGTTTTGCCCCGCCAAGTGACGGAGTCCGGACAAACCCTCCCTCGCCGTGCCCGTCGCCACTTGGGACCGGAGGTGGTAAAGATTCGCCCAGAAGTCTGCGGGATCGAGTTCGATGGCCCGCTGGGCGTGTTCCCTAGCCTTTTGGGTGCGTCCCGTTTCCAGGTAGCAAAGAGCCAGAAAAGCCTGAGCGTCCGCCTTGCCGTTCGCCGCGGGGTTTTGCTCTCCATCCTGTTTCCAGACCTCCTCCGATCGCTCCAACCAAGGGATTGCCTCACGGTAACGACCTAGATGGACCAGAGCCAGCCCCAAATTGAATGGCGCCTGGTACATCCCCGGATCCGTATCCACCGCCAGCCTATAATAACGTGCCTCCAATCTGGGATCATTGGTATGGCGTGCCAACTCGAAAAAGCGATTCGTCCGCATACGGGACGGTCCGATTCCCCCCACGATCTCGCCTCGACCATTGAACCTCGTTGCGGAATCAACCTCGTAGATCCCCTCGGCAAGATCCAGTTCCGCAAGTTGATCGTCGATCTTTCTCAGCCATTCGGGTCGGATTTCCCGCTTCCTAGCTGCCTCATACGCCTGCCGGGACTGTTTGAGATCGCCGGTTCGGGTATAGACTTCAGCCAGATTCTCCAGAGCGAAAAGTGACCAATCCGATAGTTCCAGCGGATCGATCGCCACGGCCTTCCGGTAAGCGACTGCTGCCTTTCCACCATCCTCACGAGACCAGTAAGCTGCACCCAGCCAATATTGGAGCTCCGCATCCTTGGGTCGGGATTGCTCCAGCGCCTGGAGATCCCGGATGGCCCCCAGGGTTCGACCTTCCAAGAGAGCCTGCCGGGCCCGGTTGTAAAGCGCCCCGGGAGACAATGGAAGCGAGCCCTCTGTATCGGTGGCTCCCGCGGAAATCCCCGGGCCAACCCCGGTGACACAAAGCGCAACCAACAGAAACGAAGACAGAAACTTCTTCTTGAACATCGGTTCATCCTATTTCTTGCTCAAACGACGGCCTCTTCCAGGGAAGCAGCAGCCCGACGATTCCCATGAGTAGAAGCCCTGGTGCCGCGAACTGGACGAAAAACCAGATCGTCTGCGCCTGAAGGGGATTTTCGCCCGACTGCTTGTCTACCGACAGCAGGAGAAGAGACGGATCTTCCGCGGGCCGGATCAGTTTTTCCTTCGAGGGTAGGATAACCCGCGTCTTCTTGCTCAGAGGATTGCCATAGATCTCGGCCACGGAATCGCCATCCATGAACATTTCTCGGTTCAGCTCGATGGTCTGAGGGCTGTTGGGGGCCACCAGCAGAACGTCGCGCCCCAGCTCCAAATCGATGGCGTACGCGGAGACCAGAAGTACGAGAGCGCCCGCAAAACCAAAGAACAAAAGAAACCGTCGAATTCGGACTTTCGCGGTGGGGAAAAATCTCATGGAAAACTCCTCAAGAGCATCTCTTGGAGCCTGTAAAAAATGTGAGTTTCTGTCCTGGAGGTCGCTGCTTCCCGTGGCCAGGGCGTCGGGAGGATCGAAAACGGGAGGAAAAACTCTTTCAGGCTCTTGGGTGAGGTGAGTCTTTGGGCTTCAGATCCTTTTGCGCCTGTTACGGTCGCTACTGGCCCCCAATGGTCATCCGTGAGTCGCAGCGTTCGAGCGCGGTCCTCGAAGTTGCCCGATCCAGGCGGCCCTGCCGCCCGGATCAGGTGAACTGAGACCCTCTACGACGGATTCGCCGCCTTCTTCATTGCACTGCCGCGGGGATTACACGGGTTCATGGCCTTGGCTACGGTGGGTGCGCCCACCGTGCTGCCGTATGCGACAATTTTGACACGCCAGGTATCATTCA
>JAJRTK010000015.1 GCA_024278345.1 bacterium
CCCGGCGGAGGCTCTGCCTCCGGACCTCCGCTGGGAGCGCCGCTCCCAGACCCACGCCAGGGAGCCAGCTCCCTGGACCCACATCTTTGTGCGCTGCGCGCTTTTTTCGGGTGGCCGGTACCATGACCGAGGCCGGATTTTGCATGCAGGCCTTCCTGTGGGGCAACTGGGACCGACCGGCGGAGGGCAAAAAACATCGGAGGCCGCAGCGTCCAGCCTTTCATGTTTCTGGGGTGGTTCGATGGATCTCGATGAGTGTTAACCCAGGGTAGCGCAGTGGAGAGATGCTTGCAACGCGGATGTGTGTGGTCTGAACGGAGGCACGGCCAGCCGGTCGGAAGGCCCCCCCGCGAATCCGTGACCGTCGGCGGTCGGGCCGTAAGGGCCCTCCCGGCGAGCAGAGCAAGGCGCGCGGGGTGTCGGCGGACCAATTGGCTTTGTGAAAGTTTCGAGAGCGGTTCCGTTCGCGGTTCGATGGCACGGCGGTCTGGTGGCGGGGGGAGCGCCCAGGAAGAGGGTGGCGGGCTGGTACCAGCAGGGGCAGGTCTATCTTTTCCAGAAGCCGACCGGTGGCTGGAGGGACATGACGGAGACGGTGAAGCTGGTGGCGGCGGCCGGGGGGAGCTGGACCGTTTCGGGAGTTCGTTGGCGGTGTGGGAGCGGGTGGTCGTGCGACGAGGGAAATGGCGAAGCTGGTGGCTTCGGACGCCTTGGCCGGAGTTCGTCTGGGTCGCTCGGTGTCGGTGGATGAAGAGATTGTGGTGGCGGAAAGCGAAGAGACGAACGGTGAAGGAGCGGTCTACCTGTTCGAGCGTTCCGCGGGCGGCAGGGGAGACGGAGTCGAGGCGGCGCGGCTGCTGTTGCCGCCGGGCACGGTTGGCGGAGATCTCGGACGTTCGGTGTCGGTATCGGGAAAGGCGGTGGTGGCCGGCGGAGCCGACCACCGATGACCACCTCCCTTCTCTTTCCTGGCAGGGGTGGAGAGGAAGGGGAAGCTATCGAGTGGGAGGCCCGAAAGGCCCGCCCGGGAATTTCGCCCGCCCAACAGTGCGAGGCGCAAACCGCGGCCATCCGCGTACCATGAAAGTACATGGTTGAATCCAACTTCGACGGCGTGGTCATGGCGCTCCGCGCCTTCCACTTTCATCTTCCGGGGTGTGGTCGCCGGGATCATGCTCGTTAAGGCGGGACATTTCAAGGATTGTGGAGTTGTGAGCGCCCGAGCAACGCCTCGCACTGTTCGGCGGTCGTCCGAAAATTGTAGCATGCGGGTCTCCCGGCCCGCATGCATCGGGTGCCCCGGTTTGCCCATCAATGGCTTGACAATGTGCGCCTTGGGTTATTATCATTAGGCAGAGTTGTCGTTTCTCTGAATGATTGTTGGGTTTCTCATGGATTCGACCGACAGGAAAATTCTTGAGGCGCTGCAGGAGGATGCCCGGGTTTCCAGGGCGGCCCTGGGCCGGGCCGTGGGGATCAGTGCCCCGGCGGTTCACGAACGGATCAAGAAGCTGGAGCGTGGGGGGGTGATCCGGGGTTACCGTGCCATTCTCGACCCTGGGGAGACAGGGAACGGGCTGACGGCATTCGTTTTGGTTTCCACGACGGATGCACGGCTGGAGGATCGTTTTATCGGGGAGATGGTCGCGCTTGCGGAGGTGCAGGAGTGCCACCACGTGACGGGGGAATACAGTTTGCTCTTGAAGGTGCGTGCGTCGTCCATTGAATCGTTGCAGGGCCTTTTGATGGAAAAGATCGGGGAGGCTTCGGTAGTGACGCGGACGAACACGATGGTGGCGCTTTCTACGGTGAAGGAGGAGACGCGGCTTCGTGTGGATGGAGGCGGGGAGTGGGGAAACTGGGTCTTGGGGTTGGGCAAGGTTTCCGGGGGAGAAGAAGGCGAGCGGCGGTCGTCGGCGGACGGCTGACGTGAGCGGAACGCAACCCAAGAGAAAAGAGTGTTGAGAATGGGTCGTGTGCCCCGTGGGGGTTGGTGGCCGGTTCCGGTCTAAGCGGTATTTTGGCGCGATTGGCGCAGAGTGGGAAACTGGGGCTTTCCCGGAAGGGTGGCCCGCTACGTTAGACGAGGAAGAAATGGCAGACGGAAAGGCGGTGTCGTGTAGGATGGAGGCGAAAGAAGTTCGCAAATCGCTTGGGCAGCACATGCTGGTGGACGGCCTGGAGCTGGTGTTGGATCTGGAAAAGAGCCATGGGGCGATGGTTTACGATGCTGAGTCCGGGCGTGAGTTCGTGGATTTCTTTGGCTTTTTCGGGTCGGCGGCCCTTGGGTTGAATCATCCTTGGATGCACCGGCCCGAGGTGGAGCGAGATCTGTTGAGAGCGGCGCGTGGGAAGCCGTCCAATTCAGACATTTACACTGAGGAGATGGCGCGTTTCGTGATGCGTTTTTCGGAGGAGGTCATGCCGGCGGAGCTTCCTTACCTTTTCCTGATTTCTGGAGGAGCGCTTGCGGTGGAGAATGCGCTCAAGGTGGCGTTTGATTGGAAAACGCGGCGAAATGCGGCTTGTGGTGTTGGAGTTTCGGGAAATCGGGTGCTCCATTTCCGCCACGCTTTTCATGGGCGGACGGGTTACACGATGTCGCTGACGAACACCGATCCCACGAAGATCTTGAACTTTCCCAAGTTCGATTGGCCCCGGGTTTCGTCTCCCGCGGTGGTTTGGCCGCTGGAAGGGGAGAACTTGCGGGAGGTGGAGGCTCGGGAGGCGCAGTGCCGGCGGGAGATGGAAGAGGCCTTTGGGCGGTATCCCGACGAGATCGCGGCGATCATCGTGGAACCGATCCAGGCTGAGGGTGGCGACCGCTATTTCCGGAAGGAGTTCTTCCAGATGCTCCGTGAGCTGGCCGACGAGCATAGTGCGCTCTTGATCTATGACGAAGTGCAGTCTGGTTTCGGGACGACGGGCCGCTGGTGGGCCTGGCAGCATTACGGCGTGGCTCCGGATGTGGTGGCGTTCGGCAAGAAGGCGCAGGTGTGCGGCATCATGGCGAGCCGGCGGATTGACGAGGTGGAGAATCATGTCTTCGCCATGTCGAGCCGGATCAATTCCACGTGGGGTGGCAATTTGGTGGACATGGTGCGCTCGGGTCACATCATTGACTGCATCGTGGAAGAAGGGCTCTTGGAGAATGTTTCCCAGCGGAGCCTGCAGGCGGTGGAGTGGCTCGGAGAGGCCCAGGCGAAGATGCCTGAGCTGGTGAGCCAGGTTCGGGGGTTGGGCGGGATGATCGCGTTCGACCTTCCTTCGACGGCTCAGCGGGGTGCGGTGATTGGCAAGGCGTTTGAAAAGGGGCTCTTGTTGCTTGCTTGTGGGAGCCGTTCCATACGTTTTCGGCCTGCGCTGACCATGACCGCCGGTGAAATGAGTCAGGGACTGGAGATCTTGCAGTCAGTCTTGGCGTCCCTGTAGTTTTTCGTCGCCGGGTGGGCTGTCGTCGGAAAGGCGCCAGTTTGCACCGAGTTGGCTCTAGGAGTTGAAAGCGTTACAATCAGACCTCTTCTTCTAGTCTTGGAGAGGTCTGATGCGTTCTTTTTTCGGGCTCGGGGCTGTCTATGTTCTGGGGCTTGCCTTTTTGTGGTGGATGTTGGAAGGTCCCGCCCTGCCTTTTGGATCGGGGGTGGCGCTTTTCATCTTCTTGTTGCCGGGGTTGGTGACGGGGTGGGCTCGAGGCTCCATGAGCACGACGGGTTGGTTGCTTTATGCCGTGACCTCGTTTGGGCTGGTGGCTTTGTCCCTGGCATTGGCCATCTGCTTGCTGGGGTTTGGGTTTGCGCCGGTGGTTCTCGTGCTGTTGGCGTTGTCGGTAGCTGGCTGGTCCTTGGGTCAGAGCCGCCGCCGCCGGCTCATTGCATCGACGACGGACCCCACGGGCGACTTCCGTCTGGTGGTGCCGTTGGCAGGCCGGCTCTACCGGAGCGTGTTGCCGGCCTGGACCGCCTCGTGGCCGCTGGGACTCTGTGCCCTCGTGGCCGCCATAACAGTGCTTTGGCCCTATGCCCTCATCGGCTCGGCAAGGCCGGAGGGACTCGCTTTTCGGACCTTCTTCGATCACGATACTCTGGTGCATTTGGCAGTGGTGTCGGAGCTGGGAAAAGGGATCTTTCCCCCGATGAATCCCTATTTTGCCGGAGAAGTGCTCCATTACTACTGGCTCTATTTCCTTTACCCCGCCCTGGCCGGCAAGTTGAGCTTCGGCTTTTGCAGTCCCCTCAACGCGCTGATTTTCTGCAACTATTCAATTGTCTTGCTCTTCTGTGCCACGCTTTACACCTTCCTCTACACGATTGTGCTACGGCCTGTGGGAGCGATGCTTCTTAGCTGGTTGACGCTCTTTGCCGGGAGCTTTGAAGGCCTCTACGTGTTGCTCTGTGCGGCTTCGGCGAAAGGGGGGGCCCTGGCTGGGTTGATTCGGGTGCGGGGGCCGATGCCATCGTTGGTTTCGGAATACAACGTGGACGCTGTGACTCGCTGGCATTTTGCGCCGCCCCAGATCGACACCCTTTATCGGGGACTACTTTACACGCCGCAGCATTTGGTGGGGCTCTGTTCGTTGCTCTTTTTGGGGCTTCTTTTGTCTTATCGCGAGGCGCGGCCCGTTTCCGTGGGTCTGTTTCTTCTCTTGCTTCCTTTGGTGGGTGTGAGTGGCTTCATCGGCGTGATCGGGATTTGTTGGGTGTTGGTGTTGGTAGCTCTCGGCATCCTTGCAGGTGAGGCGGGTCGCTGGAGGAAGCTCTTGGTTACGGTGCTGGGCGCTTGTTTCCTGGGGGTACTGGTCTATCATTGCCTGGGGATGTTCGGCGGGTCGGAGCGGTTCGTGACGGTTCTTCCCCGGCCCCGGACGTGGAAGAGTCTGTTCTTGCTTCTTTTCCTGAATTTCGGCGCGATTGGGATGCTCGGTGCGCTCGGGGTGGGGCTGGCCTTTTGGCGGCGAAGCCGGGTGTCGGGGCTCATGGGCGGCTCCGCCATGGCGCTCTTTTTCTTGCTCTATTATGCTGCCGGCAAGGGAGTTTTCGCGGAATGGGGCGTCGTTGGCGTGGCGATCTATTTGGCGGCTTTGTCGGCTGTGGGGGTTGGAGTTCTTATCTCTGTCAGAGAGCGATACCGTGGTGCGCGGGATCACCTGGTGCTCTTTTTTATCGCCATGGCGGCGATCTTCTCGGGGTACATACCGGGCTACGTCAACGAGTTCGGGTTGCGGGGCGGTTTCGTGGCGGCCCTTTGTCTGGGAGCATTCGTGGCCGGGCTATGGCGTTTCGCCGACAGTTGGGGTCGCGGTGCGCGCACGGCATTGGCGGTGGTGACCGTTTTTCTGGCGGTTCTGAGTCTGCCGACGACGGCCATCGACTGGTACAATGCCCAGAATCTTCAGAACAAGCGGTTCATCACTTACGTCAGTCCTCGGGAGGCGGAGGCGCTGGCTTGGGTTCGCCATAACCTGAGGGAGACAGCCGTGGTCCAAGGCCTCCCGGACCGCGTGCAGAATGGTCGCTGGGGCGAGCGAGGCCGCGGGTTCATCGGTAATTTCATCAATTCCATTGGCGGGCGCCGAATGGCGGTGGGGAAGACCTACTACGCGGGGCAGTTCCAAATAGGGGAAGATCGGGCTCGCCGCCGGGTCCGCCGAGTCAACCGAATCTTCAAAGCCGGGAGTCTAAGGTGGCGTTTGGAGCCCTTGCTCCGCTACGGGATCGACTACCTGTTCGTGGGGCAGTACGAGCGTGCCATGAAGAGGGCGGATCCGGGTCTTTTTACCGCGAATCCCCAGTTTTTTGAGCCGGTCTTCGATAACGAAGAGGTTCAGATCTTCCGGGTGCGCCAGTATTTCGTGTCGGGTTGGCTCAAACGCCCTGCTGCTCATGGGAGGCCCAGTGGGAAAAAGGCTAATCTTGGCGGCAGGAAGGGTCCTCTTGGCAAGGGGCGTGCGAAGGGACGCTCCAGCCCTATGCAGCCGGTTCTCCGCCAGGAGGGCGGAACTCAACCCGAGGCAAAATGATCCGCCGGGGTGTGGGATGGATTCGATGTGGGATGGTTTATGGAGGCGCCCTTGGATAGGGGCTTTCTTGCTGGCGAGCCTCTTGGCGGGCAGCTATTTCTTGCGGCTGGAGGCAGACCCGCCAGTCTATCTTTCTCCTTCTGGCGGCGCCTTTGCCGACGAAGGCCCGTGGCTGCACAATGCGCGGAACCTGCTCTTGTTTGGC
This sequence comes from bacterium, assembly GCA_024278345.1. Taxonomy (GTDB): domain Bacteria; phylum CSSED10-310; class JAJRTK01; order JAJRTK01; family JAJRTK01; genus JAJRTK01. The sequence goes on from JAJRTK010000015.1 coordinate 6,222, forward strand.
CAACTGGAGAGTGATGGCTGGAACCCATGGCTTCTGAGTCCTCTGACCCATTTGGCGGGCCTTGGAGCGATGTGGACCGGGGGGGTGACCTTGGCTGTGGCCCGGGTGAGTGCCCTGGGAGTCTTTTTCCTGGCGCTCTTGGCATTGGCGGCTTGGCCCTCTTCACGGAGGTTGGGGATTCTTATCGCCCTGCTTTACGGGACGCACTACCTGGTGGGAATGTACGGGCGCCTGGTCCTTGTGGACAACATGGTCTTGCTGTTGGGGATCGGGGCTAGTTCTCTGCTCTGTGTCGGGTTGAGGCGGGAAGGATTGCGGTGGCCGTGGCTTTTGGGCGCGGGAGCTCTCGCCGGAGCGGCGCTGGTGACGAAGATCCTCATCATTTTCCTGGTGCCCGCCTGGTATGCGGTCATCGCTGGCGACGTGTTTGGCCAACGGAGAGGTTGGCGGGCATTCCTGGTGCCTGTGGCGGCCTTTTCCGCGGGGCTGTTCATCGTCTATGGCGGATGGCAGGTGGGGATCCGGTGGCCCAGGGCGGAAGAGCTTTCGGTTTACATGAATTTTTACAGTCAACAGCAAGGCTTGGACCTGAAAAGTGTCGCAAAAAACATCACAATGCAGCGCTTTTTCGCGTATTACAGTTGGAGTCCCGTCTTCTTGTTGCTCTTTCTTTGGTCTTTTTTGCGGCGGGGAACTCGAATTCTGAGGGAGGGCGGTTGGCGCGTTCTGGTGGGGCCGGGGCGGGCCGAGGCCCTGAAGGATCGGGGCTGGATGCCGGAATCCGATGAGCTGCTGGCATTCCTTTGGTTTCTTGGTGGCCTCGCGCTTCTTTCGATCCTCCGTTACCGGCCGCTGCGCTACTATCTGCTCTTGGCGCCGCCTATGGCCTGGTTCGTCGCACAAGAGCTGACTGGCCTCTGGCGGAAAGCGCAGGTAGGCTTGCCCGGTAGCCCGGGTCACATCAGGCTACTTTTTTTGCTTCCGGCCATGACCTCCGCGGCCTTGCTGGTGGATGGCATTTTCTTTTCTTTTCGATTGTCGGGCGCGGAAGGCGGGATGGGGATTTCCCTTTGGCGCCATGCTCTTCTATTTCTTGGGTCTGGTTTGGTCGTGGTGGCTCCGCGTAGAGTCGCCCTCTTCCGCGCTCGCAGTGCCGCGGCCGCCCTCATTGGAGCTACCTTGGTCATCAATATGGGCAGCACTCTGGCGTGGACTTTGCAACCAAAAACCTCCATCGGCGATGCGGCTAAGGACCTGCGGAAGACCCTTCCTAACGATGCCGTTGTCACGGGCCAGTTTGCCATCCAGTTGACCTTTGACAGCCGCCTGCGGGCGGTGCCGGTCTGGGCAGGATACTACAACTCGGAGAGCCCGTTCCAGCGGTATGGGATCGACTATCTGCTGCTCTGGGACTACAACCGGAAATACGAGATTCGCCATTTCCAGGAACACTACCCGGCGGTGATGGAGCGGGCTCGGGAGATACGGCGTTATCGCATCAAGGATTCCAATGTCATCCTCTACGAGCTGACTACGGCCCACCATGACGGACCGTAGCGAAGCAGTCCGAGGCGCGTTTCCGGTTTCCATTTGTCCCGGAAATATGGTACATCCAAACACCGGTAAATTGACGCTACCGCCAGGCCGAAAGATGCGTTGGCCGCCACCTGCACCGAGCCTTTCCCCCTGCCTGCCAAGACTCAGTGGAATGCGACCATGAAAGTGACGATGATCCAGGCGCCTCAGATGGTGACCCTGTCCAACTACCTAACGACAGTGGCGATCCCGCCGTTGGGGTTAGCCTATATTACCGCTGCTCTGGAGCAGGCGGATCACGAAGTCCAGTTCATCGACGGAGTGGGCGAGGATCTGACGCGCTTCAGTCCCCGCGGAGATTACTTCCTGCGGGGCTTGACCCACGAGGATGTTGTCAGCCGCGTTGCCTCGGACACCCGGCTCATTTGCATCGGCTGCATGTTCACTCCCCAGTGGCCTTCTATTCGCGGACTGCTCCAAATGCTCAAGGATGCCTTTCCCACTGTTCCCATCGTGGTTGGCGGTGAGCACGCCAGCGCGTTGCCCGAGTATATTCTAGAGACTTCCACTGCCGACTATGTCGTCATCGGAGAGGGAGAAGAGACCATTGTGGAGTTGGTAGGCACCCTGGAAAAGGGCCAGTCTCCCGACCTCTTAGCTGGAACCGCCTGCCGGCTCGACGGCAAGCCCCATCGGAATCTCCCGCGGAAGCGGATCAAGGCCGTCGATGACCTTCCCTGGCCTTCCTGGGAACAGATCCCCGTGGAGGCCTACATCTCCTACAACCAGCCCCACGGCGCCGCCCTGGGCCGCTCTTTTCCCATGCTTGCCACCCGAGGCTGCCCCTACCGCTGTTCCTACTGCTCCTCGCCCCAGATGTGGACCACCAAATGGGTCTCCCGCAATGTCGAAAATGTCGTGGATGAGATGCAGCATTACATGGAGGTCTACAACGCCAACGACTTCCACTTCGAGGATCTGACAGCCATCGTCCGAAAGGACTGGATCATTGACTTCTGCAAAGAAATCGTCAACCGGGGCCTTGGCGACAAGCTGACATGGCAGCTTCCATCCGGAACTCGAAGCGAGGCCATCGATACCGAGGTCATGACCTGGATGAGCAGGGCTGGAGCCAAGACTCTTTCCTATGCACCGGAATCCGGCTCCGACCGAATGCTGAAACTCATCAGGAAGAAGATCAACGTCGATCACATGATGTCCGCCGCCCGCGATGCCGTGAAGTGCAAGATGTCCCTCCAGGCCAACTTCGTCCTTGGCCATCACGAAGAGACCTTCCGCGACATTCTCAAGACCTACAAGCTGCTCCTCCGATGCGCATGGGTCGGGTTTACCGAAGTGCATCTCGCCTGCTTCTACCCACTTCCCAATACCGAAGACTGGGAAAAGATGAAGGCCAAGGGCAAGATCCCCGAATATAGCGACGACCTCTTCCGCACCATCTTCCAAGGCGCCGATCCCCTTCGCCCCGTGAGCTGGAACGAAAAGTTCTCCGACCGCCAGATGCAGATCTTCATTCTCTTTGGCTACTCCCTCTTTTACGGGACTTCCTGGATCCTCCGGCCCTGGCGGTTGGTCAAGATGATCTACCATCTGGCCACGGGTCAGGCGACCAACAAAACAGAGCGCATTCTCAAGGAATCCTTCCGGAAGGTCCGCTACCTCCAGCAGCCGGCGCTCTAGCTCTTCCGCCTAGTGAAAAGCATGCTTTTGTGCGCCTGGTGCATGATGCCAGATCCACCTTTCTTTTCCGGAGAGGGAGGATTCTTTCCCTTTGCATGAATCGATGGAAACGCTTCTCCTTCCTTGGCTTGCGTTCCGCTCCCGGCGGCGGCAATCCGTCCGCCGCCACTCGCCCGGTTCTCCGCCGTCGGGAGCCAGGAGCCGCCAGGCCCGGGGAATCCGCAATCGCCGTGTCCGCTAGGGCGAGACGCGGGCCACAGCCGGAGTTCCCGACCAACCGCCAGGCGGAGCGAAGGCGGCCCCGCCGCGGGCCAAAGCCGGGTTGTAAGACGCCTTGAGGGCAGTGAGTCCGGTTGAAGGGCGATGACTGGGGAGGGGCGGCGGACTGATTGCCGCCGACCCGACCGGAACTCAACCAAAAGAAACGAAAACAGTTTTCTGGATTTGTGCCCTAATGGCGTCCGACCACCGAAAATTGTAGCATGCGGGTCTCCCGGCCCGCATGCATAGGGCTTCGCCCTGCACCCACCAGGTAGGGTCACGGCGCGCCGTGACCCTACATTCCGGGACCTATCAAATTGTCGTGTTTTTGCTTTACAATTTTCTTCGCCGAAACGGTGGCACCGGCA
>JAJRTK010000332.1 GCA_024278345.1 bacterium
CCTTTTCCGCTTCCTTCTCGTTCATTGCCTAATTCCGGTTTCCCATTCTTCTTGTCCTCCCTTCTCTTTCGTGCGATGCGCTCCCTCAAAAAGAGCAACAACGTCCCGGCAATCCCGGTCATGATACGCCTTGGGGGCATGAGTCGCGCTGAAGGGCGGTCCCTTCCCCGCAGATTCTCATCGAGATTCCCCGCCAGTCCATCCCCATCGGTTTGCCCACCCATATTGATTAGTCGGTAAACCGCGATGCAAGCTGGTATAGGTACAACCCGAGCGAACCCCGCCTGGAAATGATCTTGGAGGCGCAACGTCATGCGAAAAAACTCTTTCGATCCGCCTGAAAACCTGGTTCTACTCCACCACTACCAGGATCCAGCCCTCCGGCAGCCCTACGGTGAAGGCACCGAAATCTGGTTTTACCGCGATGACCAGAATCGTTACTACCGCAAGAAGATGTTCCGCCACATCGATGCCGACAGCGATTCCTGGACCCAGGGCTGGATCGACGGAGACGCCGCCGTGGAGCTCCTGGCCAGCTTCAACGGAGAAAAGCTCCTGCTCCAGCTCTTTCCCGATGCCTGGCAGGCCAGAACCTATCGCCGCTTCGGCACCTGCTCACTGCGCGAACTGGAGTCGCGAATCGACTCGTTGCTGCAAGAGGCTGTCGAAGTGGTGACCGTGCATGAGTCCATCACAGAGGAACCCCGGGAGCCTTGCACCCTCTTCGCCTCGCCCACCGGCCTCTTCCTGACCTGCACCAAGGGAAAGGCGCGCCCGCCCGCGTCATTCCAGCAGTCCGGCATCCCCCTGACCACGACGTCGAGTCTCCGCTTCCTGTTGGGGCGACACTCCCTGGCCGGCCTCTCCATCGGCGACAAGTGGCGCCTGCTTCTAAAGGCGGCGCGCTGCTCGAAAAAACTGCCCATCACCAATTGGAACCCCCATGGAGAACCCTCCGGCCGTCCGCCCGATGACGAGAATCCCCGGCCAAGGATCCTCACGCCCCCCGATGCACTGCGATTCCTGTGTCGTCACGGATGTTCCGCCCAGTTGTTTCACCAGTATTTCCCCGACGCCCCGGAAACGCTCTTCCTCATCCAATCGGACGCCGAAAATTGGTTGCAAGCCAGGAAAACCGCCATTCCACGGGCACTCGAAACCGCCGAGCTGCTCTACCGGCGCCCTGCCCGGAAAGAGGCCGCACATGCGACCTCGGGACCCGCTCTCTACAGGCTCGACGAGCATCTTCACCTACTCGAGGAGCCGGCGCACGGAACGCCTCCCCATTACGAGTTTCTCGACCGGCCAGACGCCCTCTTCGCCCTCATCCGCATGGGAGACGTCCCCGACGAAGTCAAGATGCACGCCTTTCCCCACAAGGAGACCTGGCGAACCATGCAAGAACGCACGGGAATCCAATTCCCCGCCGACGGATATGAGTGAAGGAACCGGTAGAAGAGCACCAATTTGCCAGCCGGCTCCACCAGGCCAACCCAATTGAGAACTTTTTTACCGCGGCGGTCCTTTCGGCGAGGCGCGGATGGGCTCCCATTCTCCAATCCATTGAGAATATTGTTTTTTTTGCTGGTTGAGGTCCGCTCCTGCCAGCGGCCATCCGGCCGCTGTCATCCGCCCATCAACCCCGACAACCCACTCCAAGCCGGACTCTGGATCAACGAAGGAATGCTTCTGTCCAGCACCATGAAAGCGAAATTCGGGGACCTACCAGGTCCGGTTGACAACTGCACCGCTGGGGCGGGTCTCCTTCCCGGCTTCGGAGAACCGTTCACGGGGGTTGAGCCGACCTTTGTTCTCGATTCGATGATGCCGGCAACCAGGAACCTGCCGGTAGTTCCGGAGTGTGCCCGCAGTTTCCCGAACCGGATGGAATAGGGGAACATGGGCTCCATGTCCAACGTGAACGGTGTCCCTCCGTGCAGCCCGGAGGGCGCTACACCGGCAAGATGCCGGTGCCACCGTTTCGGCGAAGAAAATTGTAAAGCAGCAACACGACAATTTGATAGGTCCCGAAATTCGGGATTCTGAAACGATGGAACGTCATCGGAGATGGTGCATTATAACTAACTGATTAAAGAGAACAAAAGAAATGAGGGGATGACTCGGGCTGCATCGATGCGACTGGCAACCTTTGGGAAGGCGGCTTGTGGGGTTTTCCTCATCCACGGGCTCTGGGCCGCCGCCGCATGCGACCGGCAACCTATGGGAAGGCGGCTTGTGGGGTGGTGGCGGTTGTTGTGGGGTGTTGTGAAGGAGCCAGGTGGTAGGGATGAGGTGGCATTGTGGGGTGTTGTGAAGGAGCCAGGTGGTAGGGATGAGGTGGTTGTTGTGGGGTGTTGGGGTTTCCGGGGTTGGTGTGGGAAGGTGCATTGGGGGAAAATTGGCGAGTGGCGCGAGCGGCTGCGAGCGACGGGAGCGGAACTCGACGCAAAGAGAGGGCAGGCGTTTGGATTGTGTGGTTCGGTGTGTATGATACGCTTTTGGATTCGGACGGGATCCCATTGATTTTCAGGTGGGCTGGGAGCGGACAGAGATGACCAAGTATTTCCTTCGGCGTTTCCTTTTGCTGATTCCGACGTTTTTTGGGGCGACTCTTTTGGTATTCGTGATATTGCAGCTTGCTCCTGGAGGTCCCATCGAGCAGGCGATCATGCGGATGAAGATGGCGTCGATGAACCAGGGGGAAGTTGGTGGCGGTGGCGGTAATGGTTTGGCGGGGCAATCGGCGATTCCTCGGGCGGCCCTGGAGCAGATGAAGAAGTTTTATGGTTTCGACAAGCCGATCCCGGTGCGTTACCTGATCTGGCTGGGGCTTTGGCCTCGGGACGTGGACAACCACGTGGTGGAGTTGGGGAAGCCGTTGCGTCTTCCGGTGGGCGAGGTGGAGTTCGAGGGTGAGGAGATCCGGTTGTGGCGATGGGTGCGGGCGGTGGAGGTGGATGGGGAGGCGTTGCTCCAGGAGAGCGAGGAGAGTGGTGCGGGGTTTTACGTGGACGATTCGATCCCGATTCTTCCTCGGGCGGCGTCGGTGGGGTCGTGGCGGCCTTTGGAGGGTTGGAGCCTGATCCGGGATTGGCGTGACGAGTGGCCGGAGGACGAGGAGAAGCCGCCGGCGGAGCGGGTTCGGAAGGTGGAATTCGCGAAGAAACAGATGTCGGGCATTCTCACGGGAGATTTGGGCGTTTCGTATGTCTATTCGGAGCCGGTGTGGGATGTGATCCGGCCTCGGTTCAAGATTTCGCTTTTTTTTGGGTGCATTGGTTTCGTGTTGGCGTATTTGGTCTGTATTCCGCTGGGTATTTTCAAGGCGCTGAAGCATGGGACGCCGTTCGATTTTGTGACGAGCGCGATTGTTTTCATTGGCTATTCGATCCCGGGCTGGGCGTTGGGGGCGATATTGTTGGTGCTGTTTGGTGGTGGGAGTTTCTGGGATGTGTTTCCTTTGGGCGGGTTCCGGTCGGACAACTGGGAGATGCTGACGACGTGGGGGAAGATTCTGGATCAGGCGCACCACGCGGTGCTTCCGCTCATCGCGTGGACGATCCAGGGGTTTGCGGTGTTGACGGTGCTCATGAAGAATTCGCTGTTGGAGAACTTGAGTGCGGATTACGTGCGGACGGCGTTTGCCAAGGGGTTGACGGAGCGGCGGGTGATCTGGGTTCACGTTTTCCGGAACTCGTTGATTCCCATCTGCGTGGGGATTGGTGGGCTCATCGGTGTGTTCCTGGCTGGTTCGTATTTGATCGAGAAGACGTTCAATATTGATGGTTTCGGGATGTTGGGGTTCCAGTCGGCGTTGAACCGGGACTATCCCATCGTCATGGGTACGCTGGTCATCGGGGTCTTTTTGCGGTTGTTCGGGAACATCATATCGGACATTGCGCTGGCGATTGTCGATCCCAGGATCCGGTTCAAGTGAGGGTGGAGCGATGACCAGAAAGATCGAGAAAAAGGCGCCGGGTTCCCAGTCGATTTTGGCGAAGCGATTCCGAAAGTTTCGTTCCATCAAACGCGGTTATATTTCATTTATTGTATTGGTGATGGCCTACGGTGCCTCGTTTTTCTTGCCGCTTTTGGTGAGCAACCGCGCCTTGGTGGTTCGCCACGAGGGAAAAACTTATTTTCCAGCTTTCCACGGCTTCTATTCGGCGTCGGAGTTTGGGGCGGAAGGGACCTCTTCGGAGCCCAACTACCGGGAGCTCCGGGAGCAGTTCAAGGAAGAGGGCGCAGGCAATTGGGTCATGATGCCGCTCTACCATTACGATCCCCTGGAGGATGTGACGGTTGCCGGAAACAAGGCGTTTGAGGCGCCTTCGTGGAAACACTGGCTCGGGACCGATGATCGAGGGAGAGACCTGTTCGCCAGGATGGCTTACGGTTTCAACGTCTCCTTGTCTTTCGCCCTCCTTTTGACCTTTATCAACTATTTGGTCGGTGGATCAGTCGGCGCGGTCATGGGCTATTTCGGGGGAAGATTCGACCTCTATGTCCAGCGGCTCATCGAGATCTGGGGCACGATGCCGTTCCTTTACGTGGTGATCATTATTTCGTCCATCATCACGCCTAACTTCCTGCTATTAGTCTTTATCTTGAACCTCTTTGGGTGGATCGGCATGACTTACTACATGCGGGCCGAGTTCTACCGGGAGAAGGCCAAAGACTATGTGGCGGCGGCCATTACCATGGGGGTCTCGACGCCGAAGATCATCTTCAAGCACATTCTGCCCAATGCCCTGACGCCCATCATCGCCTTCTTTCCCTTCAACATGGTGGGCGGGATCAGTTCGTTGGTCGCTCTGGATTTTCTGGGGTTTGGGCTGCCGCCGCCGACGCCGAGCTGGGGGCAGATGGTGTCGGTGGGACTGATGAACCTCGAAAAGTGGTGGTTGGTGACAGTACCGCTGGCGGCGCTTTTCATCACCTTGCTCCTCATCGTCTTCATCGGCGAGGCTATCCGGGAAGCCTTTGACCCAAAGGTCTTCTCTAGATTGAGGTGACGTGGCGCCGGCATGGAGATCATGCCATGGCTGGAGGCGAGGGTCGTATACGATGGATCGAGGCCAGGTGATGCAATGGGTGGAGGCGAGGTGACAGAATGGAGAGAGAGAAGCTAGTAGAGGTCCAGGGGCTCCGGACCTACTTCGAAACGGAGGCGGGCACCGCCAAGGCCGTGGATGATGTCAGTTTCGACGTCTACGCCGGAGAGGTGCTGGGCATCGTCGGCGAGTCCGGCTCTGGAAAATCGGTCACCGCCCTCTCCATTATGAGGCTCATCCCCGATCCGCCAGGAAAGATCATCAGCGGCAGGATCCTGTTCCAGGGACGCGATCTCACGAAGCTCTCCTATCCAGAACTCTACAAGATCCGAGGCTCGGAAATCGCCATGGTCTTCTAGGAGCCCATGACCTCGCTCAATCCCGTTTACCGGATCGGGATGCAGGTTGGCGAGGTCATCCGGTTCCACGAAGAGGTGACGAAACAGGAGATCCACGACCGCTGCGTCGAGATGATGCGGATGGTGGGAATCCCCGACGCCGAGAAACGCTTGCGGGAGTATCCTCACCAGTTCTCCGGCGGGATGAGGCAGCGGGTAATGATTGCCATGGCTCTTGCCTGCAACCCGGCCCTTCTTATCGCCGACGAGCCGACGACGGCCCTGGACGTGACGATCCAGGCGCAGATCCTGGAGTTGATGCTCGATCTCAAGGAGCGCAGAAAAGAGGCGGCCATCGTTCTCATTACCCATGACCTGGCCGTGGTCGCCGAGACCTGTGAGCGGGTGATCGTCATGTACGGCGGCAAGATCCAGGAAGTCTCACCGGTGATGGAGCTCTTTGAGACGCCTCTCCACCCCTACACCGAGGGTCTCCTGGGATCGATCCCCAGGCCGGATCGAGAGCAAAAGGGCAAGCTCATGGCGATTCCCGGCGTTGTCCCAAGCATTCTGGAAATGCCACCGGGCTGCAAGTTTTGCAGCCGTTGCACCGTGAAGGAGGAGCGGTGCGAGACAGAGGAACCGCCCCTCCGAGAGGTGAGTCCGGGCCATTTCACCCGTTGCCACCTGGTGACCAAGGAAGGGAGGCAGTGGGCATGAGTGCAGGGATTACTCCGGGAGCCCTGGTGGATGTTCGGGATCTCCGCGTCTACTTCCCTATTTTTGGCGGTCTCTTCCAGCGTAAGGTCGGGGTCGTCAAAGCAGTGGATGGCGTGTCGATTTCCCTGTTCAAGGGGGAGACCGTGGGTCTGGTGGGGGAATCCGGCTGCGGCAAGACCACGGTGGGCCGTGCCATCATCAATGTCCTGCGTCACATGGCCCACGACGTGGAGCTGTCGGGGAGCATCTTCTACAATTTCACTCCGCCGCCGGTGGATATCCTGCCGTTGCACCACCGCTCCATGGGCTCCTACCGGGCGAAGGTTCAGATGATCTTCCAGGATCCCTACTCTTCTTTGAATCCCAGGATGACCGTGCAGCAGATCCTGGCGGAACCCCTTCAGCTCCATACCGACAAGAAGGGAACAGAGCTCAGGGATTATGTCGCTTGGCTCATGAAGCGGGTGGGATTGCTTCCCGACCAGATTTCCCGTTTCCCCCACGAGTTTTCCGGCGGGCAGCGCCAGAGGATCGGCATTGCGCGTTCCCTGGCCACCAACCCGGAGCTCATCATTTGCGACGAACCGGTGTCGGCCCTGGACGTCTCCATCCAGGCGCAGGTGATCAACCTCATGGGGGAACTCCAGGAGGAGTTCGGGCTCACCTACTTGTTCATTGCCCACGATCTCAGCGTGGTGGAGCATATCAGCGACAAGATTGCCGTGATGTACTTGGGGAACATCGTGGAGTTCGGCACGAGCGAGCAGGTCTATTTCGATCCGAAGCATCCGTACAGCAAGGCGCTTCTTTCGGCGGTGCCCGTGGCAAACCCAAGGAGAGAGCGGGCTCGGCGAATCGTCCTGAAAGGGGACGTGCCTACCCCCATTAACAAGCCCTCGGGCTGTGGTTTCCGGACGCGATGTCCCATTGCCAAGCCCGACTGCGCCAAGGATGTTCCGCCGCTTCGCAATGTGGGAGAGGAACATCTGGTGGCTTGCCCTTACGCATAGGTAGGTTGGGCACAGAGAAGGAAGGTGGAGTTGTGAGCTTGGGTAGGAAGTGGCCTTCCGTGCGCTGCGGTCGCATTCTTGGCATCCTGATGGCGATGGCTGTCGTTTGCGCCTCTTTGTCGAGCCAGGCGCGGGGAGCGGAAGGGGAAGTTGCCCGGGTCGCGCCCGTGGGGCCGGTTTTTCTTCAGTCGTGGGATGGCGCTCCGTACCTGCTGGTGAACGAGCTTCTCAATGAAGGGCGTTTGCCTCATTTGCGGGAGCTTCGCAAGCAGAGCCTTTGGTCCGAAGGGGTCGTTCCCGCCTTTCCCAGTAAAACGGCGCCGGGTCATGCAAGAATCTGGACTGGAGCACCGGAGAAGGTCAACGGGATCACGTCGAATTCGGTTCTTTATCTGGACAGGAAGCATCGTTCCATCATCGAGGCGCGTCGCGGTTTTTACGGGGATGCTCTGAGGGCGGAGCCCATCTGGTTTACCGCTGCACGCCAGGGGCGCCGAGTGCTTGTCTGGAATGCGCCCCAGGCCTGGCCTGAGCCCGAGTGGATGGCGGAATCTGGTGGCGATGGTTCTTGGCGCCAGCGTCTCGAGGTTGTTTACGGCTACACACGGGACTGGTTCGGCAGTGGCGTCCTTGACGTGACCCAGGTTGGGAGCGATGGCCTGGAGCTGAAACTCGGTGCCTGGAAAGGTCGTTTTTTCCCGGGAGAGCTTGGCAGAATCGAAGTCCGAGGCTCTGGCCGTCGCTGGAGCAGGGGGTTGTCTACAGGTATGGGGAGTGGCTCTCATCTCTCTTCGGCGATTCTGCTTCCGGAGGATTCCCCTCTGTTTTTCCGGCTCTACTCCTTGAGCTCCGACCGGCAGGTTCTCTACCACACATCGGCGGCTCCCGTGGAGGGGACGGTCGGGCTTTTTCCGGGGATTGTGGCGGCCGGCGGCGGTTTCATCGAGAACGGGCCGTCGGAACTCTACGAGTCGGGTGGATTTGGAGCGACTCTTATGGAGGGTGGAGAGGGTCGAGCTGAAGAGATTTACATCGATGCGATCCGGGATCTTGTTCGCCTCAATCTGCGCAGCATGGAGGTCTTGTTGGCGGAAGGGGGAAGGGATCTCTTGGTCAACTACTTGCCCTTTCCCGACGAGGCCCTTCACGTTTGGTACGGCTACCTCGATCCGGATCTCTCGGCGTATGATCCGGTCCTGGCGGCAAAAGTGCGGCCGGTGGTGGAAGAGGTTCTTGAGATCCTTGATTGGCATCTTGGAGAGATCCTGGAAAAACTGCCTCCCGACTCTCCGTTTTTTTTGGTGAGCGATCATGGGATGGATGGTTGCGACCGCGTGTTTCTTGTGAACCGCTTGCTTTCGCAGCGGGGTTTCCTGGTCCTCGATTCCGCCGGGAAGGTCGATCTCTCGCGGACCAGGGCCCTCTATGGCCCTGGAAACACCGCTTCCATTGTGCTCAATACGACAGACTGGAAGGGGGGGATCGTGGCGGCCGAAGAACTGCCCGAGCTGTTGGACCAATTGTCGGAAACCCTGAGCCAGGCCGTGGATCCTCGCGATGGAAAGCGCCTTGTCCGGCGAGTCTATCGGGTTTCCGAAGGAGATAACGAGTTTGGTGGTCCCACTGCGGGACAGCTCTACATCGATGCCGCGCCGGGCGTGAATCTTGGCTCCTCCAAAATGCCCGGTCCCTTTGTGGAACGGCGGGCGCCTGGGGGGCACCACCACTTTCGGGCGTTTGACGATCCAAGGATGCTGGGCATTCTCTACGCTCGACTGCCGGGGCGGAAGGGGGGACAACCGGGCGCCCTGTCGCAACTGGCGATTGCGCCAACGATTTGCCGGCTCTTGGGGATTGAGCCCGCGCCTACGATGACTCGTCCGCCGCTATGACCTCCTCGGAGTTTGGCGGTGGTTCATGGAGGCTTGCCTTGAGCTCCAGTAGGGCATCGCGGAGGAGCCGGGGAGCGTTGGGGCCGGAGCTTTGCCAGCCCCGGGAAGAGACTTCGAAGAAGAGTTCATCGAGGAGCGCTCCGGGGTTCGATCTTCGCAGCCTATCCATGACAAGTTGCCCCACCTCTGTTGTGGCAGCCTCCTGGCAGAGAAGCGAGGCCGCCAGGAGGGCAAGCCCTTTTTCCCAATCCAGGGTTCTCCCGGGATCGATTTCCATCGACTTCCCCAGTTGACGAAAGGCTGCCAGCAGGCGTACTGCAAGTTCCTCCCTCGATGCCGCCCTGGCGATGAGATCGCCCAGCTCCCGAAAGAGGATGTGGGTCTCCGTTTGCATCTGGCGGCGGCTTGTATGAAAAGCCAGGGAACAGTAAATGCGGCAGATCGATTCACAGAGCGCACTGGAATGTTGAAACCCCTCGTCCGCCAATCGCCTGAGTTGTACCAAGAGTGAGGAAAACTCGGAACCACTCCGGTGGATCTGTTGTTCCGCGCTTTCGCAAAGAAGGAGCAATAGCAGGCGCAGCGCCCCCAGATCGTTTTTGGCCAGTGCCGCAAGGGCCAGGGATACCGTAGCTCTGCCTGCTGCCGCGGCCACGGGCAAGCCACGGCCTTGCCCCGCTTCCCTTATCCATCGGATTTGCCTCTCCACCGCCAGCTCGAACCAAGTTCCCGCTAAGGTGATCGTTTCCAGAGCGGTAGCGGAAAGTTCCAAGAAATGGGCCGCGTCGGCGACGTGGCGCTCCTTTTGGCTGAGGTCTTTCTCCTCGATAGCCTGGATTCCCGCCTTGCGCAGCTCTTCAATGGCGGCCAGAAGCGCCGGGACTTCTTCCCGCGCCGCTGCCCGCCTGCCGACCTCTCCCATGCTGGCCACAAGTTCAAGGCAAGCCCTGCGTTGGAGGAGAGCCTGACTTCCACCCGATCCCATGGAGCGGAGGTGGCGGGAGAGCTCGCCGGCAAGATCGGACAAGAGCCCCGGCTCCGCAGGCTGGATCAGCCACAACAGATAGGGGAAGAGAAGGGCCAATCCCATGGCCGCCCACACTCCGAGAATCGCCGATGCCACCACGGGTTCTCCCCGGAGGCCGGGGCTGGCCTGGAGGAGGCCGAAAACAACTCCGGTGGTGTGGAAGAGGTGGGCGATCATCACTGGCGGTCTGGAATAGAGATGGGCCGGATAGCGGCTGAAAACCCATCGTGATCGCAGAAGCGCCACGGCGACGGTTGCCGTCAGAACCGTCACCGCCTCGACGGCTAGGAGCAGCGTGGCGGTCAAGAGATCCCAGGAAGGCGGCGGCATGGGCGCCTCTCTTGGCGGGATCAGGGTCAAATCGACTGTTCTTGACAGCACGAACGCCGTGGCACCCGTGGCCAGGGTCAGGGCTAGCCAGCCGGCGACAGGTGGTTTGAGGGGCCGAAGCGGCATCGTGAACTCCCCATGGGGCAGAGACGGTTCCATCTGTTGGAACGGATCCCCAAATAAAAACGATTTTAACCTGGATCGGGCTCTGGATGCTAGAGAGAAGGGTGGCATTCAGACCAATGTCGTACAAGGGTGGTGCTCCGCTTTTCTGGCAACCGAAGGATAAGGGGGGGGAATGGCGAGCAGCGGCGGACGGATTGCCGCCGATGGGAGCGGAACGTAACGCAAGGAGAAAAAAGAGGATTTCGGAAACTACGCAAGAGATCAAGAGCACCTTCAGGGCAAGACAGCACTGGCGTAACGGAACGAGCTGGTGGTAAAGTCATTCTGGGCCTTCTGCAGTTGGCTATGAATCGCATTCTTGGAGTGGACGAGATGCCACAGGAATTTCTCCCCTCGCAAGAGGAGCTCGAAGTCCTTCGCGAGTCAGAACTTTGTCGAGACCTCCCCTATGAGGTACTCTCGGCGGTTTTGCTTCAAACGACCACGAACCGTTACCGGGCTGGGGAGGTGATCTTCGAGCAGGCTGATCCCGGCGATTATATGCTGATTATCAAGTCGGGGGTGATCGAGATTTGTACGAAGGCTTCGCAGGGCATGAATGTTCTGGCCTACTCAGGGCGAGGCGAATGCGTGGGGGAGCTTGCTCTCTTGACCGGAGCCAAGCGTTCGGCAACTGCCCGCGTGCCGGAAATGGCGGAAGCCATGATCCTCTCCAAGACCGTGTTCGAAGATCTTATCATGAACTTCCCGGTCTTTTTGCGGCAGCTCTGCGTCATCCTTGCCAGGCGCCTAGAGCAGACCATTCACCGAATGCCCACGCCCAGCGCAACTCCCAAGCAGCTCCAGGGCAACTTACGGTTCTTCGATCTTTCCATCGTTCTCCAGACCTTGATGGATTCAAAACAGACCGGTCAGATGGCCATCGCCATGAAGACAGCCTCGGGAAGGGGTAAGGGGCAGCTTTTTTTTAATGATGGCTCCATCACGTGGGCGCATCTTGGCCACCTTCGAGGCGAAGAAGCGGTCTACCAGCTCTTCCAGCTCGAGATGGACGGGACCTTCAACTTCGTGGGAAACACCGTCGATGTGGCGCATCCTGTCCCCAACGTGTCGTTGCCCCCCATGTCCCTGCTTTTGGAGGCTGCCCGTCTTCAGGACGAATTGGGTGAGCACCGGCGGCACTTGACCGATACAAGCCGGAGATATCGGCGGCTCACTTCCGACCCCCACTGGAACGATCCAGATCTCGAATCGGTGGTGACGGCTATCTGGAGCAAGCTCGACCAGCCAGCAAGCCTCCAGGATCTCCGCAATACCGTTCCGTTCTGCGATGCAAAGGTTTACGCCGGGCTGTGGGAGCTGGTGAAGAGTTCCGCGGTGGAGTGACATCTCTGGGGAACGCGAAAAAGCTGACGAGGACATTCACTTTTTTGAGGCACGTCTTCGGTTTCTGGTGCGGGTTTTGCTCCCTTTCCACCAAAGATGATTGTTGACCTATCTTCCGCGGAGGGAAGCATGAAGAAACTCAGTATTGTCATACCGGCCAGGAACCAACAGGCACCTCTGGGTCGGGCCATCCAGCAGTTTCACGTGGCCAGGGGCCAGGGGCAGGTGGAAGTCCTTGTGGTGGATGCCGGGAGTTGCGATGGAAGCGTCACCGTTGCGGATCTCCTGGCGGATCGCGTGGAACGTATGTCGGTTGTGGAGGGGAACTGGGAGGTGGCTGCCCGAAATCTTGGAGCTGCCAGAGCCCGGGGAGATGTTGTTCTCTTCCTCGATCCCGGGGCCAGGCTACGCGTTGCGCCGGAAACCCTGTTCGGTCGGCTTTCAGACGCCTTTGGCGGCGAGAGGATTGTCTCTTGCGTGACCCTGCCATCCTGTTCCAGGTCGATGCTGGAAGAGGACTCCGCCGGGGTCACCAATCTGGCAACAGTGCCAGATACGACGAGCGGTTGGTTCCTTGCCGTCCGCCGCGGTCTGTTTCTCAAAGAGGGTGGTTTCAAGGAGATAGCGGATCAGCCCGCGGAAGATCTGCTCATTGAACGGCTGGCCTTTCATGGCGCTGCCTTGACGCTGGAAGAGTCCCTGTTTTGGATGCCTCGAGATCAAGAGCTGACACAGACGGCTGACGCCGTGGCGATGTAACCACTTGCTTTTCATGGAACTAGATTAGTTACAGCACTTTCCCGTGGCGGGAAGATCAAGAGGGGGAAGATCCGTCCGCCGCCTGGCGTTTGCGGCGGAGTAGAGAGTGAAGCTGGACCCTGTTCATTCCCGTTTCCTTGGCAGCTTTGGAGATGTTCCCCCCGGTTCTTGACACAGCGGCTTCGGCGAAGCGGGTTTCCAGATCCGCCGTGTAGCTCTTGAAAAGGACTCTGAGCTTCTCTTTTTGTTTCTTGAGTTCCGCATTGCTCTGAGGCACGGTTCGGAGAAGCCGATTAGCTGGAAGCTTGGTCACCGACATAGAAGGGTTTCCAGAGCGTAGAGATTCTGGAAGATCTTCCAGCTTAATGAGGTCGGTTCGACAGAAAAGGATGAGGCGCTGGATGAGGTTCTGGAGCTCCCGGACGTTTCCGGGAAACTTGCAGCTTTCCAAGGCCTGTACGACTTCCGGCGTGATTTCCAAGCCTTCCTTGGGAGTCCCGGTCGTGTAGCGTGCCAGGAAATACTCCACCAGCAGCGGGATGTCCTCGGGCCTTTCTCGGAGAGGCGGAAGATGGAGGGGCAGTACGTTGAGGCGGTAGTAGAGATCTTCCCGAAACGATCCATTGCCCACAAGTTTTTCCAACGGCTGGTTCGTCGCAGCGATGACTCTGACGTTCACATGGATGGTCTTGAGATCCCCAAGCCGCTGGAATTCCCGTTCTTGGAGGACCCGTAGCAGCTTGGCTTGGAGTGCCGGTGGCATGGAGCTTATCTCATCAAGGAAGATTGTTCCGCCGTTTGCCTGCTCGAAGCGACCGAGCTTCCTGCTAATGGCGCCCGTAAAGGCCCCTTTTTCATGGCCGAAGAGCTCGGACTCCAGCAGAGTTTCCGGGAGGGCGGCGCAGTTGATGACGACGAAAGGCCCTTTGACTCGGCTGCTATTGAAGTGAAGAGCCCTGGCGACGAGCTCCTTGCCGGTTCCGCTTTCACCCTGTATGAGAACCGTGGCGTCGGTATCGGCGATTTGGGCGATGGTTGAAAGAAGCTTTTGGATGGCCGGAGACTGACCGATCAATTCGTGAAAACGGTACTGGCTCCGCAGCTCGTCCAAGATCTTCGCTTTTTCGTCCTTGAGATCCGTGGAGTGGAGGAGTGATTGGATATTCGCCGCCAGGATGGAGCCGAACGCCCCCAGGAGATCTTCGTCCTCGGCGGAGAAGGCACCCCCGATGGCGTTATTGGCTAAGTAGATGGCTCCCACTACCTGCCCCGCGAAGACGAGCGGGACAACCAGAGCCGACCGAAGCCCCTCGCTCACGATACTGGTCTCGGCAGAGAATCTCTTATCGTTTTGAGCCTCGTCGATGCGGAGACTGCGCCCGCCCTTGAGGCACGGTTCTAGAAGGGAGCGGGAGACATTGTACTCGTCGGCATCCAGGTCAAGACTGTTGAACTCCCTGGCCGCCACGATTTCCACTTCTTCGCCTCCGTCTCGTGTAAGCACCAGAAAGCCCCGGAGAGCGCCGGTGTCTTCCATGAGGTCGTCCAAGACGGCCTTGCAGAGATCCAGAGCCGTGAAGTCGGGTTCCAGACGCTCCAAGAGACGGAGCGCAAGTTGCCCCATCCGCGTTTGAAGTCTCATCCTGGCAAGATCCGTAGTACACTTCTCAAGCTTCTTGAGATAGGTCTGCTCCAGGTGCTCCCAAAGGGCCTGAGCGTCGTCGCCCATCTGGCGGAGGGCCTGAGCTCGGGCGGGATCGCTTTCCGTCGAAGCCAGAGCCTCCGCGGACTGCCTGGAGGATTCCGCAAACTGATAAAGGAGCTGGCGTGTGCCTTCCAGGGCCAGATGCAGATCGCCGTCGTGAATCGGGTCGGGCATGGTTTTGTTCGCCTTTGCTTCGCAGGCTCGTCAAGGGAAGAGTGCCGCGCCGTTGTCGCCTAAAAGGTCGCGAAGGGAGAATGAGTGTAAGTAATGGTATGACAATTCCTGAGGAAAGCGGCAAGTCGTGGTTCGTTGACGAAAGGATCTCTCATGAAGTTTGTTGGCCGGGAAGAGATCTTGGAAGGTGTGTTGAATGGCTTTCGACATGCCGTCTGGATCATGGGAATGCAGGGATCGGGAAAGACCGCGGTGCTCAAGGAACTTTTGGCCTTGACGCAAGATCCTGACGAAGGCTGCCTGACGCCTTTTTTCCTTAGTCTGGCCGGTGTGCGGGATTTCGCCTCGCTGGACAAAAAAATGGGACACGCCGTCCGGGATTTCCAAGAGGTTGCCTCCGCCCACGCTCTTTTGCTCCCGAATCCCGGCGCCTGGTCGTCCAGCTTGCAGGTGATCCGCGGTCTCCAGAAGGCGGCCCGCCAAGTCGGTCGGACCCTTCTCTTTCTTCTGGACGACGCCGATGCCCTCCTGAGCTGGAAAGAAGCCGGTGGTGTTCGGTTGAGGCGGATGGTTCGGATCCTTGCGTCGGGAGAGTCTATCAGGACGGCGCTGGCCGGATCTCCAGCGCTATCTCGCATGGCCTCTCTTCCGGGGGCGACGTCACCTCTTTTGAGTCACTTCGTTCCTCCTCACTACGTTGGATCACTGACCCTGGGTCAACTCGAAGATGCTCTGGCACCATGCTTTGAGCCTCCATTGATCCAGGCGATTTTTGGGGCGACTGGCGGTTATCCCTTTCTGGTGCAGGCTCTTGTCTCCAACTGCCGAGAGGCTGGCACTTTTGAACAGGGGCTCAAGCTGGTCCGATGCGACCTGGGGCTTAGGGACCGTTTCTTCGGTGCTCTCGATGCGCTTCATTCCGCGGAGAGGCGAACCTTGGTCCGCCTGGCATCGGGAAGCGGAGTCGCTCTGGGAGTGAACTCGTTTCCTCGGCTCTTCCGATTGGGCCTTCTTCGGCGCGTGGATGGAAAGACCCTCATTGCCGGGAGCCTCCCCGCCTATTGGCTGGCTGGTTCCGATTCCTCTTGTTCCGGCATTGCGGCAAGTCTGGTGAGGCTCGGGCCTTTTACGCTCCTGGAAAGAATCGGGAGCGGGGGAGTCAGCGAGGTCTATTCGGCATGGGATCGCCGGGTGGGACGGAAAGTGGCTCTCAAGCTCCTTCGATATGATCGGACCCAGAGTTTCGGGAAACGCTTCTTGAGAGAGGCGAAGATGACCATGGCTTTGGAGCACCCGGGCATCGTGAAGATCCTTGATGCTGGGGAGATTGGCGGGCGTCTCTATTTGAGTCTGGAGCTCTGTGACGGCCCTTCTCTCAAGGAGCGCCTTGCCACGGGGCCTTTGCCCGCTCCGGAAGCCTTGAGGTGCGGCCTCGGGATAGCCCGTGCGTTGGATTACGCCCACGGTCGGGGCGTCGTCCACAGAGATGTCAAACCCTCCAACATCATGCTTCCCGGTGGCGGTGGGTCGAAGCTCGTTGATTTCGGCTTGGCAAAGAAGCTAGCCTCGCTCATGACATCGAGTCTATCGGCTTCCGCCACTCGCTCGGGCCTCTTGCTGGGAACACTGATCTACATGTCACCAGAGCAGTTACGGGGCCTTCGCGTCGATACGAGGACCGACCAGTTTTCCCTGGGCATTGTTCTCTACGAGATGCTGACAGGCAGTCATCCTTTTCAAGAGCCTCGGCCCTACGAAACGGCCCGACGAATCATTTCCGGCTCTCCCCGACCGCTCCGGGGCGTCTTGGGCTGGATTCCCTTCCGATTCCAGCTCCTGCTTGACCGATTGCTGCAGAAAACCCCGGCCGAACGCTTTTCTGGACTTGCCGAAGTCGCGGCACAGCTCGATAGCTTGCTCGAAGAGATGGAGACTGCCCCAAGGAGTTTCCAGGCTTCCTCCACGTCGCCGGTCTAGCTGTCTGGCGCAATCCCCAACCGCCGAAGCTTGCCGGCCATCAGAAGACTCTTGAAAAGTGAGACCGCTTCGGCAATCAGCGGTTTGGCCAAATCTCTCTTGCCCTGGCTCTCGAAATAGCGTCCGTAAGCCAGAAGGTTTTCCGCCAGAAGATTGCGCTCCCCGGTCTGGCGAAGGAGATCGATGGCATGTTCGAAATGTGCTTCCGGGGGGGCATCCGCTTCCCGCCGGCGGGGCGTCTTGGCAGCGACCCGGGCCATGAGGCCCAGAGCCTCGCCAAGGGTCGGCTTGTGTCCGGCTTGAGAGGCCAGGTCATGGGCCATCCGAGCGTGGCGTTGGGCCCTTGAAAAGCGTTGCTTCCGAAGAGCCACTTCCCCGAGCCCGAGCTCGGCTCCCGCGATGTCTCGCCGCAGCTCCAGCGGCTGGGCGATGTCGAGAGACTCGCCGAAAGCTTCTTCCGCGGAGTCATAGTTTTTGAGCTCAAGAAAGAGGTTTCCCATGTTTCCCAGAATGTTGCACTCCAGCTCTCTCACTCGCTCATTCCTGGCCAGTGCCAG
This sequence comes from bacterium, assembly GCA_024278345.1. Classification (GTDB taxonomy): domain Bacteria; phylum CSSED10-310; class JAJRTK01; order JAJRTK01; family JAJRTK01; genus JAJRTK01. The sequence goes on from JAJRTK010000332.1 coordinate 17,056, forward strand.
GCCACGTCGAAACGTCGATAATGCCTCCTGGTTGCGTCCCAGGAGGTTATAATTGATGGCGATGTTCGAAAGGTGGACAGCCATCCCCGCCAAATCGCTGATCTCTTCGGCGATGCCAGCCGCCCGTTCGTAGTGTTCGATGGCCTTCTCGAAGTGCCCCGAAGATCCCCAGGCGATTCCAAGGCTGTTTTCCGCTCCTGCGCGAACCGCCGGTTCCTCGCTCATCTTCGCGGCTTCCCAGGCCAGATTGGCGTGGTGCATCGTTTCGTCGGGATTTCCCCGCAAGTAGTGCAAGTAGCTCAGTTGCGAGTGGATCTTGTACAAAAACCGCGATTGGTCGTCCCGCTTGGACAGAGTGAAAGCCGTTTCAAGATCGACTTGAGCTTCATCGAGTTGTCCGATCCTGCAATGGAGAGTCCCGCGCCGGAGATGGGCGATGAGCGTCCAGGGTGTCTCTTCTTCCAACTCCCCCGCCACGAAGAGAGCTGCCTTGCACTGATCGAGAGCCTCGGCGTAGGCCCCTAGCTTTTCGGCCTCCTCCGCCGCCTTGAGATGCCAACGTACGGCGTCCTTTGCATTCCCGCCCATCCAGTGGTGGTAGGCGATACCCGCCGCCCCGCGATCCGCTTCTCTCCGAGTCGACTCCAAAAAAGCGGCTACGCGGCGGTGGAGAATCTTGCGACGGGGCGCCGGGAGGGTTTCATGGAGCACTTCGCGGATTTTCGAGTGGTGGAAGCGATAGGACTCTTCGTTCTGGATCACTTCAGAGAGAATCTTGGCCTTGAGCAGTTCATCGAGGATATCCAGCAGCCGTTCCTCCTCTTCCCCCAAGATCCCTAGAAGTGCCTCGAAACTAAGCTCATCCCCAATGACCGAAGCCTTTCTCAGAACCTCTTGGGCACCTTTGGAGAGATTCTCAACGCGCCGGAGCACCAATTCCCGAATCGTGTTGGGCAACGGTATTTTGCGATAGGTGCTCATGGTGGGATTCGTCGGCGCGGATGCCGATAGCTCCAGTTCCCATTGACCGTCAGGGCGCCGCTTCAACAGGCCGACTTCAAGGAGCGATTTCAGGATCTCCTGGACAAAGAAGGGATTGCCCTCCGTCTCCTCGTGAAGCCTCGTGGCGAAAAGGAGCGGAGCCTCCGCCATCCCCAACATCGACTGGACCATTTTGGCGACTTCTTCCACCTCCAAGCGCTGCAGGAGAATCTTGTGGAATCGCCCCGTTTTTTGCAACGATCCCATCATGCGCTGGAGGGGATGGCCCCCGTGAAGATCATCATCCCGGTAGGTGAAAACCACCATGAAACGCGCCGCGGGCTGCTGAGTCAAGAAGGACTGCACCAAATGGGTCAGGCACTGGAAAGAAAGCCGATCCGCCCACTGGAAGTCGTCCAAGAAGAGAATCACGGGGTTCAACTCCCCCATGGAGCGGAGTGTCAATCCAATATAGTCAAACTGCCGGAGCTTCTCCTGCTCCGGATCGAGAGGATAGGGCTCCGGCTGTTTCCGCACCGATGGCAAGAGGCCAAGTCGTGGGGAAATGCGGCGAAGGACGCCGCCCCGCTTCCCGATAACCTGCTCCACAAAGTCAGGCCCAAGGCGACGAGCCTCGGTGGCAATGGTCTGCAGTGGCCCGTGGAATGCCTCGAAGGGGAAATGAGCGTCTTCCGTCGAGCAGCCCCGGAGGATGAAGACCTTTTGGCGAGCCACCTCTTCCAGGAACTCTTCCACAAGCCGCGTCTTGCCCGCGCCTGATTCTCCACCGATAGCCAGGACGGAGCCCCGTCCAACCAACAGCGTTTCGAAGTGGCGCCGCAAAATCCCCAGCTCTTGCATTCGGCCAGCCAGCTCCGGATCGTAAAGGAAGTCGTTGAGCTGCGGCGCGTCTCTGGGCAAGGGGACTTCTGCTTCTTCTTCGCCCCGGCTTTCCCCTTCCGGGCAGTTTGCAAGAGCCCGTTCGATGTCCTCGGCCCGCTGATACCGATTCGCCGGATCTTTTTCCAGACACCGCAGAATCAAGGTCTCCAACTCCGGGGAAATCCCCGAAACCACTTCGCTCGGCCGGGGCGGCGGCTTGTGAAGTTGGCTCCAGAGAATCTGCATGGGTTGTTGGCCGGAAAAAGGAGGCTGTCCAGCCAAAAGCTCGTAAAGAAGGATACCAAAGGCGTAGAGATCAGCTCGCTGATCCGTTTTTCGGCCTAGAACCTGTTCTGGCGCCATGTAGGCCGCCGTCCCCACAATGGCCCCCTCCTGCGTCAAGGTGGCCGTCGCCATCTCCGCCTGCACAAGCCCAAAATCCATGAGCTTCGGTTGCCCATTCCTGTTGACAAGGACGTTGGACGGCTTCAGGTCACGATGCACAATCCCGCAGCGATGGACATAGGCCAGCGCCGTGCAGAGCTTTCTCAGTTGCCTCACGACGCGGCCGCGGCGCTCGAGCTCGCCCGGATCGTCAGGCAGGGGAGAACCCGCAGCGTCCCGGACATTCGGGCCTTCCACATATTCCATGACGAAGAAGGGCGCGGAACTATCCGTGCCATAATCAAAAACACGGACGAGCCCCGGATGCTCTAAACGAGCCATCACCCGAAACTCCCGCTGGAGCCGCCGCCGGCTCGATCCACCGGTGCCCAGAAGCGTCTTGACCGCGACCTTGCTCTCACTGGCGGGGTCTTCGGCAAGATAGACGATGCCTGTTCCGCCTCGCCCAAGAATCCGGATCACGTCGTAGCGGCCAATGCGTGTTGGAACATGCACTTGATGATTCCTGCTTGTGCTGGGTGGCCTCATTCAAGACCGACTCCGGGGATCAGTTCATCGGCGAGTAGTGGACATCCTGATTCCCGCTCCTCGTATCCATCCAAAGGGCGTATCCTACTCCGCCGGCGGCGGCAACACCATTGTAGTCCCCGATGAAGCTTCCGCCAAATCAGTACCGGGATCGAAAGAGGAGGGTGTTATACGCCGGTTTGCCCCGAAACTCCGCCCACCGTCGTCAGAACGGGCGGAGTAAAGGTCTAGAAGCCTTCCATCGGGGTCGTTACGAGTATTGTACCAAACCACGTAAACCGAGCCCGCCTCGTCAGCCGCTACCCAGGGGAAGATCCGGAACCCCCGGCCACCGTCGTCGCTCCTGGCCACATAGAGGCCCCCTTGATCCGAATCTCTCCAAAAAGAAATGAGAGCCATATAGAAAGTCCCATCCATCGAGGCGGCCACAGCCGGCAATGGTTTCCCGGTTGTTCTCGCTGAAAAAGAGAGAAGGGACGCCCTCGAAGCTCATGCCTACGATACGCCTACCATCTCCTGCCGACAAGGGCAGGACCATTGCCAAAGATTTTGAACTCTTAGAGTTGACGTCCGCTACCGTCGGCGGCAGTCCGTCCGCCGCCGTCCGCCATTTACCGCCCTGAAACCCGGTCCCGGCCATGACTTGCCGGAAGCCGGAGCTTCCGCCGCTGGGCAAGGGTTGCTTGGGAGTCTTTACGCACGGCGCGTCATGGGGTAAAGTCCGCGTCTTGTGGGAAACGGGCCTGATCTCGGGCGATGGCCGGAGAGCTGCTGACGTGGGCCCGGCAGCGGCGCCGAATGTTCAATCACGAGAAGGAAACCATGAAAGGACTGACGAAGGAAGAGCTGATCCTGGCCTATCGGGTTGGGATGCGGGCTCGGTTGGCGGAGCAACGGATCGTGCGGCTTGTGAGCCAGGGCAAGGTGAAGTTCGCCATCTGGGGTTCGGGAGAAGAGGTCCACGGGACAGCGACGGCTCTGGCGCTGAGTAAGCTGGTGAAACCTGAGAAGTTCGGGTTCAACGGCCATTATCGTTCCGGGGCCCTGATTTCCATGTGGTGCGAGCTTCACGGTCGATCCGGGTTCGCGTTGGACCTGTTCCGTCAGCAATTCTCCAAAGCCACCGATCCCTATAGTGGCGGTCGCCAGATGGTTTACCATTTGAGCATTCCGGAGTTGGGGATTTTGCCCATCCAGTCTCCCGTGGGCATGCAGCTTGGGAAGGCGGCGGGGTATGCTCAGGGTTTTGTGAAGAAAGGGGTGGAGGGTGCGCTGGTGGTGGCGGTAGTGGGTGATGGCAGCACGGCGGAAGGCGATCTTCACGAGGCCATGAATGCCGCGTCGGTTTGGTCCTTGCCCCTCCTCATCCTGGTGACGGATAACCGGATCGCGATTTCCACGCGGCCAGAGGATGGGCGAGGCATCAAGGATTTCGGGAATTATGCCAAGGCCTTTGGCATGAGCTTTTTCGATGTGGATGGGAAGCGGTTTCAGGATGTGTTTGATGCCACGACGGAGGCGGCTGGAACAGTACAGAGGGAGCAGCGGGCTGCTCTGATGCTGGTCCATGGCCTACCGCGGCTCAACGGGCATAGCTCCGCGGGAAACTACCGCTTTGACCTGGAGCAGCCCGATCCGTTGCTCGATTTCGGCCTGCAGCTCGTGGAACTCGGCGTCGTAAAGGCCGGGGATATCCTGGAGCGAACCGGGGGCCGAGGCGCCGATTTCTATGCTCACCACCGGCTGGGCCGGATCGCGGCGGAAGAAGACCGCCAAGTGGTGGCGTGGATGAAGCAGGCCTTAGGGGAGCCGGATCCCGACCCGTCAACCATCCATGCCTATATCCGGCCGCCTTTCCCCGAGGTGGGGAAGGAAGATGCCGATTCCCGGAACCTCAACGGGACCGTGGTCACCTTTGCCGGTGCCCTTCGGGCTGCGCACAAATCGATTTTGGAGCGGTATCCCGCCCTGGTGCTGGGACAGGACATTGGCAAACTGGGGGGAGTGATGCAGGCGACAGCCGGGCTGAAGAAACTCTTTCCCCATCGCGTGCTTGATGCGCCTCTCAACGAGCCGCTCATCGTGGGGACCGCCACAGGCGCCGCGCTGCACCGGGATTTCCGGGTCCTTTGCGAGATCCAGTTTGGGGATTACAGCCTCAATGCTTACCACTGGTTCGTCTATCTGGGGAACCTGTTTTGGAGCTCCAACGGAAAAACTCGCGCCGGGGTCGTTGTGCGGATGCCCACCGACCCGTTTGGAGGCGGAGCAATCTATCATTCCATGAGCGTGGAGGGGTTCTTTGGGTCGATTCCGGGCCTGGTTATCCTCATGCCCTCCACCTCCCACGACGCCTATGGGTTGCTCTGTTCGGCGGTGGACTACGGCGGTCCCGTCCTTTTCTTGGAGCCGAAATGGTGTTACCGCCGAGCCCAGGGGCCCCGGCTTCCAGGGGAACCAACGGATGAAACGGGCCGGGAAGAGCTCCGCAACCAGATCCGCCATGGCGATGTGCCCCGGGTGGGAGAAGGGCTTCGCGTTCCCCTTGGCCGTGGCGCCATCCGCAGGGACGGAAATGATTTGACCATCGTTGCTTGGGGCCGGGCGGTCTGGACCTCCCTGGATGCGGCGCGTCGGCTCACTGCCCAAGGGATCGACGCGGAAATACTCGATCTGCGGACCATTGTGCCTCCCGATTTGGAGCTGATCCAGGCTTCGGTGAGCAGGACCGGCCGCCTTCTAGTTGCCCACGAGGATCGGACTTTCCACGGCTTCGGTCGGCAGATCCAAGGATGGATGACAGAGTCGATCCCGGGGCTGGCGAGCAGGGTCGTCGGCATGAAGGAAGTGCCAGGCGTCGCTCAGTCGCCGGTCCTGGAAAAAGGAACGGTTCTCACTGTGGACGATATCGTTGCTTGCGCCGTGGAGCTTGTGGAAAACGGTCCCGGTCTCCACCGGGGCTGGAGCTACATCCCGCGCCGCTTTTCCAGGGGGTGAGCCATGTTGTCCATCAATCCCGCGACGGGGCAGGTTTTGCGTGAGGCTCCCTACGATTCCCACGAGCGCGTCCAGGAGCAGCTCGTCCGGGCGGAGGCGGCGTTCCGCACCTGGAGAGAGACATCTCTGGAAGAGCGGTGCGCTCTCTTGTCTAGGGTCGCCAACGGGCTCCGCTCCCGCCGGGACGAGCTGGCCCGGCTCATGACCCGGGAGATGGGCAAGCCCATCGGGGAGTCCCGAGGCGAGATCGAGAAGTGCGCTTGGGTCTGCGAGCACTACGCCGCCGAGGCTGCCGGGTATCTCCAGTGGGAAGAGATAGCCACCGACGCCGCGCAGAGCGGCGTGCAGTACGAGCCGCTGGGAGTGGTGCTGGCCATCATGCCCTGGAACTTCCCCTTCTGGCAGGTCTTCCGGTTCGCGGCACCAGCATTGGCGGCGGGGAACGCAGGAATTGTCAAGCACGCGGAGACCGTCCAGGGCTGTGCCGAGGCCTTCGTGGAGCTGTTCGAGGCCGCCGACGCTCCAGCCGGGCTCCTGTCGAACCTCCGGATCCCCGAAGCCCAAGTGGCGGACGTGATCGGGCATCCGGTGATTCGGGCAGTGACGCTCACTGGCTCTGAGAGGGCTGGTCGCGCCGTGGCCGCCCGCACGGCCGCTGAGCTGAAACCCGCGGTCCTGGAGTTGGGCGGGTCCGACCCCTTCATCGTGGCAGCCGACGCCGATCTGGACCGGACAGTGGCGGGGGCCGTGCTCTCCAGGACCCTCAATTCCGGCCAAAGCTGCATCGCCGCCAAGCGCTTCCTGGTGGAACAACCCGTTGCCGACGAGTTCCAGGCTCGCCTGACACGGGCCTTTGAGGCACTGAAGGTGGGGGATCCACTCGATCCGGAAACCAAGGTCGGACCGCTGGCCAGGCAGGATCTCTTGGAGAATCTGGAGCGGCAAGTGGAGGAGTCAATTCGCATGGGCGCCCGCTTGTTGACCGGTGGCCAGCGTCTCCAGGGGGCTGGCTGGTTCTATCCCCCCACTCTCCTGGCCGGCGTCCGGCCAGGAATGCCCGCCTTCGACGAAGAGACGTTCGGCCCCGTGGGCGCCCTCCTTTCCGTGGAGAACATGGAGGAAGCCGTAGCCCTCGCCAACCGAAGCCGGTACGGCCTGGGCGCCAGCCTATGGACGTCGTCCACGGCCCTGGCCAAGCGCCTCGTGCCCAGGCTCGAAGCCGGCCACGTGGCCGTCAACGGGATCGTGAAATCCGATCCCCGCCTGCCTTTCGGTGGGATCAAATGCTCCGGCTACGGCCGGGAACTCGGTCGTCCGGGGATCCTCTCCTTCGTCAACGCCAAGACCTTCTGGATCGCCGAATAAAGTGCCGCTCCAGTATTGCGGGCCATTGCCAATGCAAGCCGCCATTCTGGCCCGCATGCCTCGGCGAATCTGCATGCTCTCTACGGGACCTATCAAATTGTCGTGTTTTTGCTTTACAATTTTCTTCGCCAAAACGGTGGCACCGGCATCTTGCCGGTGTAGCGCCCTCCGGGCTGCACGGAGCCGGGAAGGAGGCCCGCCCCAGCGGTGATGTTGTCAACCGGATCTGATAGGTCTCCGACTCTCCGCAGTCGCTTGACAGACGCCCATGAGGGCTGGTGGAGCCCTTCAGTAGAGATTCAGCTCCAGCCTCGCGGCTTCCTCCATCATTTCAGGGGTCCACGGCGGGTCCCAAACCAGAGCCACCTTCGAGGACTTGACGCCCGGTACCTGGCTGACCTTGTACTCCACTTCCGGGGGAAGAATCCCGGCAACGGGACAGGCGGGCGAGGTGAGGGTCATCTTGACTTCCACCTGGGAGTCCTTGTCGATGTCGATTTCGTAGATCAGCCCAAGGTCGTAGATATTCACCGGGATCTCTGGATCGTAGCAGGTTCGGATTGCCCGGACGATGGCCTCCTCCAGCTCCCGCGGATCGGGGTTTTCCCCGGAAGCCTCAATTCCTGCCCCTGCGGACGAGGAGCGATCCCCTGGCCCGAGGCCGGCCAGATGCCCCGACATTGGATCCGCCGGCTGCGGGGCTGCTCCTTGCGGGTGTTGCGACATTGGGTCCGCCGGCTGCTGGACCGCTGGCGCGGTGGCGGGAGAGCCTTGGGCGGCTTGAGCTTGTGCGATGCTGGCTCGATTTAGGGGCATTTTTGGACTACTCCGTGGAGATCGGGTCGCTTTTTCTTTGGAGTGCGGCTTGGAGTGTGTGCCATGGCAGGGTGGCGCACTTGACCCTGGCCGGGTAGGCGCTGACGCCTGAAAAAACCTCCAGTTTGTGGAGATCAATTTCTTCCTGTGTTGACCCGGTGGTCAGAAGCTGGTGAAAGCCCTGGAACAATTCCTCCACCTCGGAAACCTTCTTGCCTTTGATACTTTGGGTCATGAGTGAGGCCGAGGCGGTGGAGATGGCGCATCCGGACCCCTCGAACCGGACCTCCTTGACGATATCGCCATCGACCACCAGATAAAGGGAGAGCTTGTCTCCGCAGAGCGGATTGTGCCCGGACGCTCTGTGGGTTGGGCCGTCGAGGTGGCCGAAGTTCCTGGGATTTCGGTTGTGGTCCAGGATCACCTGCTGATAGAGATCGTACAGGTCGTTCATCGTCCGAATATCTCCTTGACCTTGGCGATCCCCGCCACAAGGGCATCGACTTCTTCGTGGGTGTTGTAGAAAGCGAAGGAAGCCCTGGTGGTGGCGGGGATCCCGAAGTGGCGCATGACGGGCTCGGCGCAATGGTGGCCCGCTCGAATGGCGATGCCCTCCCGGTCCAGGATCGTGCCCACGTCATGGGGATGGGCATCCCTTATGAGGAACGAGAGGACTCCGGCCTTATGGCGTGCCGTCCCAATGACGCGGATTCCGTCGATTCCCTCCAAAGCGGCTGTTGCGCGGCGGAGCAGCTCTTCTTCATGAGCCAGTGCCGCCTGGAAATCCAGGGCTTCGATGTAGTCCACGGCCGCTCCCAAGCCGATCCCTCCAGCAATATTGGGCGTGCCTGCCTCGAATTTGTGGGGGATTGCCGCAACCACCGTCTTTTCGAAGCTCACGGACAGAATCATGTCGCCGCCCCCCTGCCAGGGTGGCATCTCCTCTAGGAGCTCCCGCTTGCCGAAGAGGACCCCGATGCCCGTGGGACCGAACATCTTGTGCCCCGAAAGGACGTAAAAATCGCAATCCAGGGCCTGGAGGTCCACTGGCACGTGCGGTGCCGCCTGGGCTCCGTCCAGGAGCACCGGAATCCCGCGGCCATGGGCCAGATCGATCAACTCCCTCACGGGATTCACCGTGCCAAGAGCGTTGGACACCTGGGCCAGTGCCACCAGCTTTGTCCGCGGGCCCAGGAGTTTTTCGTATTCCTCCACTATCATCTCGCCCCGGTCATCCATGGGCGCCACGCGAAGGATTGCTCCTGTTCGCCGGCAAAGAAACTGCCACGGAACGATGTTGGAATGGTGTTCCATGGCGGAGACCAAAATTTCGTCCCCCGCTCTGATTCTGCTATGGCCGAAGCTTTGGGCCACCAGGTTGATTCCTTCCGTGGCGCCGCGGACGAAGACGATCTCCTTGGCATCTGGCGCATTCAGGAAGCGGCTCACCTTTTTTCTTGCCTCTTCATACCGCTCCGTGGCCCTCTGGCTGAGCAGGTGAACTCCCCGATGGATGTTGGCGCGATCCTTGGCGTAGAAGCTGCGGACCGCTTCCATCACCGAAAGCGGCGTTTGGCTCGTGGCTGCGTTGTCCAGGTAAACAAGGGGTTTACCGTGGATCTCCTGGTGGAGCGCCGGAAAATCCAGTCGGACCTTCCGGACGTCGAACGGCCGGGAACCCGCCCTGGATGGCGGTTTGCAAACTATAGGCATGGCTCCTCCTTGCGGTTCGAGGCCAGGGTCCGCTGGAGCTGAACCTCCGCCATCTTCTTCACCGGATCGATCTGGATTGCCGCCAGGATGTCACTGGCAAAGCCTTTCACCAGCATCCTGCGGGCTTCCCGGAGGGAAAGTCCGCGGCTGCGAAGGTAGAAAATGGATTCGGGATCGAGCTGACCGATGGTGGCCCCATGGTTACACTTGACGTCGTCGGCCAGGATTTCGAGCTGCGGCTTGGAATTGATCTCGGCCTTCTTCGACAGAAGAAGGTTCCGGTTGGTCTGGTGGGCAACTGTCTTCTGCGCGTCCTTTTCCACGTCGATCTTGCCCAAGAAGACGCCGCGAGCCTCGCCATCCAAAACCGTTTTATAGCTTTGGTGACTCTGGCAATGGGGTTTGCGGTGTCTGACGAAGGTGACGCTGTCCACCTGTTCTTTCCCGGATGCCAGGCCCAACCCGTCCAGCTGACAGCTCGCCCCGGGCTCGCACAGGTTCACCGTGAGCTCGGCCCGGGTCATTCGCCCTCCAAGGGCCAGAGAGGTCGCCCGGTAGCTGCTATCTCGGCCCTGGGTAACATCCGTGGAGGAAAGCTCCCAGCACGCCCTTGAACCCGCGTGGAGGCGCACCTGTTCCAGGTGCGCTCCTTCTTTCACCAGGATCGTGGTCACGGGATTCCAAAGGATCGGTGCAGCACCAAGGCAGAGGGTCGATTCCAACAGGTGCAGCTCACTTCGAGGCTCCAGGATGATGAGGTTCCTGGGGTGCGAGGAGACCGGAGCTCCCGAGGCGGCCATGACGAAGATCAGGTGGATGGGCTCCTCCACCACCAACCCGCGGGGGGCACGCAAAAAGAGACCGTTTCCCATGAAGGCCGCATTCATGGATGACAGGGGATCAACTTCGTCATCCAAGGCCGCCACCAGGTCCCAGGTAGACGCCTCCTCATCCCGGAAAATCGCCCCTCGAAGCTCCGAAGCCTCAAGTCTCTCTGGAAGGAGACAAACGTCGGAAAACTGCTTCGCATACCAACCATTTACAAACACGAGCTTCGGCCAGGGGGAGAGCTCCTCAAGGTAGTTTTCCACCTCCCGGGCCTCCTCGGCACCCAGCCAGCAAGAGGTGGCGGGCTCGAAGGGGATCTTCCCGAGCTCCGCCACGTTGGTGTACTTCCATTTCGGCTCCGCCGTCGTGGGGAACCCGACGAGCTCGAACATCTCCCAGCCGATTTCCCGGTAGTCCCACAACCATTTCGGCTCCCCGGAGGCCCGCCGGTTCCACCGCTCTTTCCAGATCGACCGGTAGTGCTCAAGCTCATCCAACCGCTTTATCCTCATTCCGCGACTCCCGCCGGCTTCTTGGCCTTTTCACCCTCGATGATCCAGCCGTAGCCACGATCTTCCAGCTCCAGAGCCAGCTCCTTGCCGCCGGACTTGACGATTCTTCCGTCGCAAAGGACGTGAACGAAGTCCGGCACGATATAGTTCAAAAGCCGCTGATAATGCGTCACCAAAACCACCGAATGCTCATCCTTCTTCAGCCGGTTCACCGCGTTGGCCACGATCCGGAGCGCGTCGATATCCAGACCCGAATCCGTCTCGTCCAGAATCGCCAGCTTCGGCTCCAGAACCGCCATCTGAAGGATCTCGTTCCGCTTCTTCTCCCCGCCGGAAAAACCTTCATTCACGGACCGCTTCAGGAAACTCTGGTCCAGCTCCACGAGCTTCGCCTTCTCCTTCACCAACTTCAGGAAGTCCATGGCATCCAGCTCTTCAAGGCCGTGGTGCTTCCGCACCGAGTTCAAGGCGGCTTTTAGGAAGACCATGTTGTTTACCCCGGGAATCTCCACCGGATACTGAAAAGCCAGAAAAATCCCTTCCCGCGCCCGGATTTCCGGGGCCATCTCCAGAAGGTCCTTCCCTTCATACCTCACTTCGCCTCTGGTGACCGTATACTCGTCCCGACCGGCAAGAACGCTCGCCAGAGTGCTTTTTCCCGATCCATTGGGACCCATGATGGCGTGGATTTCCCCCGCTCCCACCGAAAGATCGATTCCTCGGAGGATTTCGCTCCCCTCCACCATCGCGTGCAGATTCTTGATCTCGAGCATTTCGTTCCTCATCCTCCATGTGCCACCCAAAACTCCGGATCCAAAAAAATCGGTTTCGGTGCCCCCGGGGGCACAATTTCATGGCCATCCACGTAAAGCGGGACGCTTCAAGGATTGTGAAGTTTCCGGCATCCGGGCAACGCCTCGCTGTTGCTCGGCGGTCGTCCGGGGACGCTGTCCCCGGTCCCCAGGCAGGGCTTTGCCCTGCACCCACCAG
>JAJRTK010000333.1 GCA_024278345.1 bacterium
CGGAGCGTACAAAAACGTGGGTCCAGGGAGGTAACTCCCTGGTGGGTGCAGGGCGAAGCCCTGCCAGGGGATGGAATCCCCGGACGACCTACGGGTAACGCGCGGCGTGACCCGCCGAGCGACAGCGAGGCGTTGCCCGGACGCTTTCGATTCCACAGTCCCGGGAATGTCCCGCCTTGCGTGGATACCCCCCTCCACGGCCCAAGATCTGCGTTGGAGGCCGCGGTCATTAGATTCCCTCCCCACCGGCACCCTGGACCCGTATCCGTAAATCGGTCTCCGAGTCGGCATAGCGGAGTTCAGCCTCCAGGCTCCGGATGAGCCGGGAAACTTGTGAGATCATCTCCAGATCCCGCGTGGCTTCTTCTCGGGTTTGCCCCTCCTCCACCATCCGGTTCGGCACGAGGATCGGCATTGCCTGGGTCAGGGCTTCGGCAAGGGCCGGGCCATGGACAACCAGTCGGTCGATGGGGTACTTTTCGCCGGTGGAGGCTGCCGGCGGGGCGCTTCTTCCCAGGAGCTTGCGCACCTGGTCCTCGGAGGTAGAGAGGACGAAATCTCCTCCACTCCGGCCACAGGCTGGGCGCAGATTGTATCGGAGATCGGCCTGGTCCTTTTGTTGGTCCGGTGCGGGGAAATAGGCGCGCAGGATCTGAGCTCCCTGGCCAGCCGCGGCGAATCCAAGTGACAAAGGGGTACCGCCCTTCTTGCCACGATCAAGGTTGGAGAGGACGACGGCACTTTGGAAGGCTTGAGAGAGGCGCTCGCCCAACTTCTCCGGATCGCGAAGGACGGCGTGGAGAGCCACGGACGGAAGCCTCATCCTTGGGGTCGGCCCACCGGCGGGGAACTCCTGGGGCGAAACGATGATGGAGATGGGCGGGACCAGCCCGGACAGGACTTCTTCGGGAGGGCCAGAGAAGAAGATCGATAAAATGTTCTGGGCTTCGGCCAAGCCGGCCCGCATCCGAGGCGGCAGCAGCTCGCGGCGCTTTTCCCAGAAAAGACCCACATCCCGAGCCAGGCTGAGGCTGAGAATGTCCGATTCGTTCCCAATCTCCAGTCCAGAAACGGTCCCCGCGGAGTAGAGCCCGCGGATGGCAGGTTCCATAGCGGTCAAACCGGCATTCAGACTCAGACTGGCTGTCACGCCCTCGTTTCCAGGCTCCAGCAGAAACCGGAGCACGGTGGCAGCGCCGATGATGTCGGTGAGCCCTGCGGCAGCAAGGATCGGCAGCGGCTCATCCGGTCTCTGAGGTCCACCGGGATGCCCTTTTACGCGGCGCACCGCCGCTAGATCGACTTCGATCTCAAGTCCGCTTGATGATCCTGATTTCGCCGAAGCAGGCAGCTTGCGGGCTTTTTGGATGAGCAGGAGCGCCGTCTTCTTATCACTGGCAAGCACCACCTGGCCGTTATCCAAGGCCAGAACAGCTTCGTCCAGCTGGAGGAAGTCGATGCCATTTTGGCTGGAGACTCGATCCTCGCCCTGGGTCCGCACCAGGTCCGACACGCGTTGGAAGGCGGTTCGTAGCGCCGAGGCCGAGTCGGGGAAGGCCACGATACCGACGTTCATCCCGCCTCCCTTCCGTTCCCACGCCGCCAGCGCCGCCCGCTGGCCCACGGTCTTGAAGAAAAGCTCTACAGGATCGATGTCCAACCAATAACCGACCGTTCTGCGGCCGGCCTGGAACTGATCCCAATCAGGGGATTGCCGGAACTCTAAGAAAACCGCGGACGCTTCGAAACCGAGCCAGGCCTTGGAGCTTAGAAAAGCCTCGTACGTGGAACGAGCACCGTCAAGCTCCAGGTAGATCAAACTCTTTTCGGGGAAAATTTCCCGAAGCTCACGTTTTTCGGGCGCAGCGCCCACCAATCCGCACCATCCGAAAAGGACCGCGGACAAGACCACCAGACCACGCTGATATCGCATGACTACCTCCGGGAAGATTGTTGCCGTCATCTGGCATTACCCCGAAGGCGAGAATCCGTTACTCAAGCTTGTAAACCCCAAGTCCAACCGCAAAAGCTTTTGGGGACAAGACTCATCGCCCTCGACCCGTCCTCGATGCCAAGAAGGACTCCGCGCCCAGCCCGCTGAAGTAGATTCACAGTTCTATGATTGTTGAGTTCATGTCAAACTAATAAATAGGAATTATTACGCGCGAGAAAGAGCAAGGACGGAGGAATTGTCGTGAGAGACTGGCGCATGCCGAAACGGTTGCTTGTTGTTTTCGCCCTGCTGTTGGCCACTGCATGGGTGGCCATTCCAGCGCCGTCCACGGCGGAAATCCGCGTCGCTCCTACGACGTTTCTCACCGATAGTGACGGAATTACGGAGTTTGAACTGTACAAGAACGGCATCTATTGGTGGCAGAGGATGTGGGAAGAGACGACTCCGACCCGAGTCGTCACCATCCACCCGGGGACGATTCGGCTTCGCGGAACCATGGGCGGCTCGCAAAAGAGCGTGATGAGATCGGATCAGATCCTCACGCCTATCAGCAATTCCACGGAAAATCATGGCAACGTGGCGCACGATGGGCAGTATGTCTACTTTTTCAGCCAGGGTCTGCTCCACCGGAAATCGCTGAACCTGGCCGAGGGGACATCGAGTCAACCCATGCCCGGGAACATCAGCCTGGCTACAGGGGAAAACAGCGCCTATATCGAGCTTTCAGGAGGGCAGCTCTATTGGGCGAACCACACCGTTAACCCCATTACGCTCCAGATGACGAATTACGTCTACAGTATGCCCACCAACGGGAATCAGTCCTCCCTGCTCTTCAGCAGCCCGGGGAGCGGGAGGATCGCGAAGATCCAAAGGGCGACCTACCGCCAGGCCGATGGCACGGATGTGGAAGCCTTGTTTCTTCTCACAGCCGATGGACGGCTCTTGAAGATACCGCTGAACCCCTCTGGCAGTGAACAGCTTTTGGATATGGACGTCTGGGATTTCGCCATCCACCATCGCGCCTGGATAGGAGGAGCCGCCACCGACATTTACGCCGTCACCAGCCTGTTTACTGAAGGAAGCTTGACTCCGCCGTCCCCTGGAGAGTTGGTGCGAATCGATGCGGAAACGAACCTGGCGACGCGGTTGCGGACCGCCTCGGGTACCAAGCAATTCCTGGCGGTGACCACGGACAGCGACTCTGGTGCGACCAGCCCCGACAAGAATGTCTACGTCGTCGAGGCTGCCGTGAATTGCGGCGAACTAGTAGGATGCACGATAGGGGGTCCCTACGAAGTCTCCCGTCACAAGATTACGGTTCCGGTGGACTCGGGAGCCTGGGATACATTCGTCATCCAGATTTCGGGGATCGGTTCCATCAGGAGTGATGACCAAACTTTCTACTTTGTGGAGTATGGCGGTTCCTACGATTCGATCATGATGCTTCCCACGGATGCTGCCCCCGTCGAACTGGATTTCCAGGCCGATTACATGGAGGTGACTCAGGGAATCCAGAATATGGCTGGCGCTGTCCCTTTGGTGGGGGGGAAGGAGACCTATGTCCGAGGCTGGGGGTCTATCACCAACACGACGGGAGACAATGGTTGGCGCCCGTACGCGGTTATCCACGGCTACCGGAACGGGCAGGAACTCGCTGATTCGCCCATCGATTCTCGTAACTTTCCCTATTTGAGCGACACCAGCTCCTTGGCATACGATCGCCCCAGTTTGAATCATTCCTACTATTTTCGGCTTCCGGAAACCTGGACTCAAGCCGGAAACCTGACCTTGGCCTTTGAGATCTCGCCATCTCCGGCGGAAACCGGGACTCTCCCCAACACGGTGACCAAAGATGTGACATTTCAGAGTGTTCCGCGGCCCTGTATCGTCGGGATGCCTATCGCGGCGCAAGCGACTCCGTTTTTCAACCAAGTGGGCATAGCAGACTGGCGGTTCGCCGACATTCTGGATCGATTTCGCACTCTCTTTCCCATCGGTCAATTCAGTTTCCACTACATCGACCAGCCGATCTACAAAACTTCCATCGACTTGGAAGTCCTTTGTCTCCCCGATGTTCCTATCATCTGGCCACCCTTTTGTGCCCCCTTCCCGGTGATCTCATATTCCCAGTTCGATATGAGTCTCAAGGATGAATGGTCGGAGGCATTGGGCAATGTGGCTCAAATGGCGGTCCTCAGCAATCTTTCCGGCTATCAGCCCGGCAATTGCGATCCGACGACTACCCATTGGGTGGCGATGCTCCACCCGGTCGTGCTCAACGGCGCCTGGGCCGGCCTTGGGTATAGGCCGGGAAACTCGTCCATCGTGACCATGACGACGAGTCAGCCCAGCAAGAGCTACACCTACCCTCGCGGCGGCCAGATTCTGGCCCATGAATTGGCTCATAACCACGGGCGCAAGCATATCAATTGCGGCAGCGGTATACTGGGGCCGTTCGACAATCCGCCGTGGGCGTCATGCAACCTGGGTCCGAACGATACACAGGAGTATTACGGCTTCGACGGATTCTCCTTTCCGCCCTCGATCATCGCGCCGAATCCTGCTGCCGTGGCCGATCTCATGACCTATTTCCAACCCAAGTGGACCAGCAGCTTCACGTGGAATGCTATCTTGGGGACGACGCTTCCCGTTCGGCGGGCGGTGTGGCTGGAATCGGGAGAAGGCCGTCGTGCCAGTGAACTGCTCACGGTGAGCGGGACGATCTGGCCGCAGCAAGCCACGGTCCAAGCCAATCCTTTCTACCGGATCCCCGCCACACCGCTCACCCGGGCTCGGGCGGCACGATACGCGCCCACGGGTGTTGAAAGCCGCACGGTGTCGTACGACATCCGTCTTCTGGACGCCCGGGGCCTGGAACTGTATCGGGAAGCGCTGGTCCTGAGCGCCGGTGAAGAGCCTCTGGAGACTGCGGCAGCCTTCTCCCGAACCCTGACTTTCGATCCCAATACCGCCTACATCGAAATCGTTGATGCCAACAATACGACCCTCTTGCAACGGGCGGTCACTTCCAGCGCTCCCCTGCTCACTCTCCAAGGAGTAACCGTGAACGACACGGACCAGACCGTGGAGCTTCGCTGGATCTCCTACGATCCAGACAACGATGTAGCCCCCGTTTTCACGATCCAGTACAGTACGGATGATGGCCTGACCTGGCAGCCCGTGGCTCTGAATTATGAGTTGTACAAGATCGTTCTGAATGCTTCGATGTTGCCAGGAAGCGACACCGCACGTCTCCAAGTCCTAGCCACCGACGGAGTCAACACGACCATCGCCATGAGCCAGCAGTTCAGCTTGCCCAAGCATGCACCCCGGCCTCTGATCGGAGGGATCACCGAAGGGGAACGGTTGGATTTCGCCATCGTTCCCACGCTTTCCGGATATGGTCTCGACGCCGAGGATGGTACGGTGGACGGGACAGGATTGAGCTGGGCCGTCACTGGCCCGGTCGCCCTGTCGGGGACTGGAAGAAGCTTCCCCCTGCCCGACCTGCTTCCCGGTGAGTACACGGCGGTCCTCACCGCCATCGACAGTGATGGGCAGTCGGGGATGGCCACACGTCATTTCGAGGTTCTACCGGTGGCGGTTCCCGATACGGCGGTTCCGGAACTCGATGGCCGTTGCACCGATACCGCCTATACCGATGCCACCCTGGTCCGGCTTCTCCTGTCCAGTGGCCGGTTCGTCCGAGGGTGGATGCTTCATGCCAACGGAGCCCTTTACCTCTGCTTCTCCGATCTGCCCTTCGCCTCCGCCGGAGGCAGTCCCCTCGTGGTGGGAATCCGAGTGGATGGCGACAAAAGCGGCGACGGGGTGGCCCAAGCCGGAGATATGGGCTTCTTCGTCGATGAAGAAGGAATTCCCTACCAACTGGTGGGCGACGGAGCGGGCGCCATGCCCATCAGCTCGACGCCTGCGGTGGGATTCGAGGCGGTGGTGGAATGGGATACGGCGAGCTGGGACTCTCCGCCCCAGGATTGGAGCGCCGAAATGGAGATTTCCGAATCCCTCGTCAATGGTTGGGATCACGCCGCCGGGATTATGTTCGACTACGCCAAGCCTTTGGATTCGGCTGGCACCACCTGGCCAGCCGGGGCCGGGGAGTCGGCTCCCTCCACCTGGGCTTCGGCCTGGTTTGGGACTCCACCGGCACCGGAGAATCGTCCTCCCGTAGCCAATCCCGGCATTGACGAAACTCTTCTGGTTCCGCAAGATCGGACGATCTATCTGGATGGCGGAAGCAGCTATGATCCCGATGGCAATCCTCTCAGCTACACCTGGATCCAGACGGCGGGCCCAACGGTGACTCTGCTCAATCCCGATTCATCGACGCCGAGCTTCGTGGCGTCTCCCGTGAGCGAGCCCACGGTTCTGGAGTTTGAGCTCATCGTGAGCGATGGGACGTTGAGTAGTGTCGCCGCCCGCATCAGGGTGACGTTGCTTCCGGCGTCGAGAGTGCCGGAAACGACGATGATTCCAGCATGGACGGGAACTCTGGGGACGATCTTGCTCCTCGGCCTGCTGGCCTTCTTCATGGCATCCCGCCGGCGTCGGTACACTCCTCGGGTTTGAGTGTCGGGGTATCAAGTGAGATTCGAGGCCGGTCGGTGAGAATCGCCAGCCGGCCTCGCCGACCTTCCGCGCGGATGGGGCGGGGTCGTTGCTCAGCGCTTTCGAGCCAAGATTGCTTCCCGGGCTGGCGGCCCCACTTACTCTGAGCCGCGGGCCAGGATCGCCTCGTAAGCTTGATTGACTTTTTCGTATTCCGCTTCGGCCTCCTTGGGACCGACGGATTCGGGCTTGAGACGCTTCTGAAGGTCCAGCCAGAGCTTTCCGAAGAGCCGCTTTTGGGGGAAGGTGGTCACCAGCTTTGCCGTGGAGTCGCCTTCGCCCAGAACACCACCGACAGGGCTCTGACCCTGAATGCTCTTCGCCGCGCGACGAAGGAGGTTTTCCGCTTCCAGGCGATCCCCTTTGCGATACCGGATGAAACCCAGAAGGTAGAAAGCGCTGGCGTCGTCGGGGTTGCTCCGGAGGAGTTTTTCGAACCGTGCCGCGGCGGCATCGAGGCGGCCTCTGGCCAGATCGATCTCCGCCAGCCGGCCTTGGGGCCCCGTCTGTTCTGGGTTGAGCTCTATGACTCGCCGGTATTCGGTGGCGGCCGCGTCCAGATTCCATGGCGCCCCCGCCTCGGGGCATGCCTGGACGGTGCCCAGTTGAAAATGGGCGCGGGCGCTTCCGGGATTGACCCTGGCCATGTGACGCCACGCATTTAGGGCTTCTTCATAGCGCCCGACCTCAAAAAGAGCGTTTCCCAGAAAGTAGAGAGCGCTTTCGTGTTCGGGGTCGAGCTCCAAGGCCTGGCGGAAAAGTTCGGCGGACTCTGGCCAGTGTCCGGCTTTCTGCAGCATCAGAGCCTTCCGGTAGACTTCCCAAAACTGGATCACCCGTTTCCGGTATTCGCGATCTTTGGCTCCCGGATGCTTCTTGGCGGGCATCGCGGGATCATCCCGTCCGACAGGAGCGTCTTGGTCCCCCGGAGAACAGCCGCCAAGAAGAATTAGAAACAGAACGGCCCAGGGAAAAAGTCGAGGGTAGCTGGATCTGTTTTTCATGGTGTCGCCGCTCCAATCAGTGATTCCGCTCCTCGACAAGGGTTCTCGGGACCGGTCATCGGCGGCCGGTAAAATCGACCACCGGTGTTTGGTTTAAGCTTGACTTGGCGGTGTCCGCCGGAGCTGTCTCCGGGTATTGAAAAACCGCCTTTAGCCAAGGGTAGAGTAGAGGGATGTCCCAGTCCATAGCGGAGCTTTGGAGCGTGCCGGGAGGAGACTTTGTGGGGTGGAAGCTCGTATCATGGGTGCTAGAAGGCGAGCAGCGGGAGCGGATGCGACCGATGGGAGCGGAAATCAACCCAAAGAGAAAAGACCGACGCCGCAGACTTGGTGGGACTTGTTTTCAAAATTGCGTCGGATTGGGAGTGGATTTTTTTGTATACCGTCATCCGCACAGTTGGGCAACGCTGTGGGCGGACAACCGCACATGCGGTGTTTTTTTTTACGGACTGTGGGTCGCGGGTTTTTGATCGACCCGGCCATGGGTTCAGCACTGAATCGCGATTCAGAGAGTCAGGCACCGGTGGATGAACTTGGATGGTGAGCGCCTGCGGTCGGGGTACAATTGTTGCTTCTGAACGATGGACCTTTATAGTTTCGAGTCCACGATAACCCGAGAACCACGACATACGGAAAGAGCAGACCCATGATTCTCGTGCTGGAACCAGATGCCCCACAGGAGCTTGTAGAAAGCCTGTGCCGTGACGTCGAAAGTTTAGGGGTGACCTGCGAAGTGTCTCGGGGGCCCCGGGAAGTCATCATCGCCCTTCCGCCCACCGTCGATAGCGTCGAGCTCCAGAAGCTCATGGAAGAAAGGCGTGAGGTGGATGTCATCCCGATCCTTACGGAGCCGGAATACGTGAGGCAGCGGGGGAGGCGGAAGTTCATGCGGAGTTTGTTGGCGGGGCTTGGCCTATTGAGCGGAGTCGCAGCGGGGATTCCCGTTGTCGGCTTTCTTTTGCCGCCTCGGAAGCAGCTTTCGCAGCCGAATCGGGTTCTGGGGGGGCGTGTGTGGCAGCTTTCCCGGAACGAGACGAAGCTGGTGCGATTGCGCGGCAAGCCGGTGTTGGTCATCAACGATGAGTTCGGAAACTACCATGCGGTCAGCGCGCTTTGCACCCACATGAACGTGTGCCAGTTGGAATGGGACCCGAGTCGCCGGCTTCTGGCCTGTCCCTGTCACGACGGTGCCTTTGATGTTCATGGCAACGTGGTTGCCGGGCCACCTCCGACACCGCTCCAGACGTTCGAGGTCGAGGTTCAAGGCGACGAGATCTACATCAGCCGGGAGGGTTGAGTTCATGCGCTCCAAGAGACACGGAGTCAGGCGGACCTTGTGGAGGGCGATGCAGCAGCCGGTATCGCCGCGACAGGCTGGCATGATGAGGTTTGTCTGGCTGTTGATATTGCTTTTTGCGGTTCAGATCGTCACGGGGATTCTGTTGTCGCTTTACTATCAGCCGTCGCCGGAATCCGCGTATGAAAGCGTTGTCTTCATTTTGCGCGATGTGTCGTTTGGCTGGCTTCTTCGCGGGGTCCATTATTGGTCTGCTCAACTGATGATCGCCCTTGGCATGTTGCAGGTGATCCGGGCGTTTTACGCCGGTATGTACAAGGGGCCAGGCCGCATCCACTGGTATATCGGGATGCTCTTGTTTCTGTCGATCCTTGCCTTTGCGCTCACCGGTTCCCTGCTTGCGTGGGATCAGACGGCTTACTGGGGGGCTGTAGGAGCCATGGAATGGGTCGAAGCGATTCCAGTTGTTGGCACGATGATGGCGCTCGTTTTGCGCGGGGGGCACCAAGTTGGGGCGGCGACTTTGGGGCGATTCTATTCGATTCATATTCTGCTTTTGCCCTGGATCACCTTCTATCTGCTGCTGGCCCATCTGTGGTTGCAGTCGCGGATCCGTGCCGAGCAAGTTCCGATGACACCCAAGGAGAAATAGCCATGATCGTCGTTCTCAGGCGAGGGATTACCGACGCTCAAATCGAGGAGATCCTGGGCGAGTTTCCAAAACTTGGGATTGAGGGGCGGGTTATACGGGGCGCGAGCAAGCCGGTAATCCACATTCTCTCGGGGACTTTTTTAGCCGTGCGACCGCTGCTGCGCATGGATCGAGTGGAGGCGATTGTCCGCACCGATGGCCCCAGAATCCGAAAAGTCGGGCGGCCCTTTTTCCCCCACCACTTCATCAACTGGTGCGTCTCGACATTATTGGCTTTGGCCGGGTTGATCGTGCTGGCCGGGTTTCTTCCGCCGGGGTTGGGTTCTCCGGTGGACGTAACGCAGGCACCGGGTGTTTTTTCGTCACCCTGGTATGCGCGGGCCTTTGAAAAGCTGATTTCCCTTGCTCCTCCGGCGTACGCAAAGGTTGCTCCAGGAGCGACATTCCTGATGATCGTCGTCATTTTTTTCCTGCCTCTTTGGGACCGAGGCGAAGACCGCCGCCTGATCAGGCGCTTGCCGGTACTTTTGCTTGGCACCGCTGTTCTGGCGGGGTTCATCTACCTGTCCATCGTTGGGCTCTTCTGAGCCTGGGGCCACGAAATGCACGAGGAACCATCCACAATGGAAGCGCGACTAGAAGACTGGAAGAAGAAGCTGCTGGTTCTACTGGCTCTGGCGTTGTGTCTCTCCGTCTCGCCGGCTTTTTCGTCACCGGTGAGCCCGCGAGGCTGTGCCGTTTGCCATGGCAAGGAAGCCAAACAGCTTGACCGGAGCATTCACACCGGTGTGCCCCTTAGTTGCACGAGCTGCCACGAAGGCAACGATGGGCCGGTGAACAAGGAAGAAGCCCATGGGGATACCCTCCGGATCTTAGACACGGGCCGGAAGGTCGTCGAATTGTGTGGAAACTGTCACTCCGACTTGGAGAAGATGCGTTTCTTCGGTGTCCGCACGGATCAACTTGCTCTTTACAAGACATCCCTCCACGGGAAACGCTTGTTCGAAAACGACGATGCCCACACGGCCACTTGCGTGGATTGCCATGGCGCGCACGACATCTTGCCGCCATCCGATCCTCGGGCTCCAACTCATCTATTCAACCAGGCGAAGACTTGTGGCCGTTGCCACTCCGACCCGGAGCTCATGAAACCCTATGGTCTCCGCACCGATATCGTCGAGCTCTATAAGGATTCAGTTCATGGGAAACGCCTCCAGACCAACCAGAATACGGCAAACCCAAGTTGCTCCAGTTGCCACGGTTCTCACGGTGCCGCTCCGCCGCGTGTGGACAAGGTTGCCACCGTTTGTGGCCATTGCCATTCGGTGATCCGCGGGTCATTCGAAGAGAGTCCCCATCTCAAGGCGGTGGAGTCCGGTGCCATGGAAGAATGTGTCAGTTGCCATGGCGATCACGGTGTCCAAGAACCTGGGCCCAGCATGTTTCTGGGTGATGAGGAGGGGCACTGTGGTTTCTGCCACGACGGCGATGAGGGCGAAGCGACGGCCAAAGCCCTCCACCGTGGAATCGAGGAGGTACAAGCCGATCTGGAAATGACTGAGGAGGATCTCCGGGCTGCGGCTCGAGAGAGCATCTTCATCGAAGACGAAGAGGGCTACTTGGATGAAGTCAACGCCCTCATCGTCCGCTCCAGGGCCAAGACGCACACCGTGACTCCGGAAATTCTACAAGAATCATTTAACCGCACGAAGGCGATGCTCCGGGAGACCCGCAGCAGCCTAGAGCTCAAGACCCGATGGCTCCGGGATCGCAAGATCTTTACGGCGGTCTTCTTCCTGGTAGTCCTCGTCTTCACGGCCTGTTTGTTGGCCTATCAGCGCACGAGGTAGGAACCATGAGACAGACCAGACGCCGGTCGCTTTTCCGGATCCGTGCCGTTCAACTGCTTCAGACCTCCCTTTTGGTTTTGGTTTTTGGCGTTGCCCTCATGGCAGCAGGGATGTTCGCGGCCATTGAATATACGGCCCAGCCGGATTTTTGCCGAACTTGCCACAACATGGAGCCCTTTTATCAGTCCTGGAAGAAGTCCAGCCACTCCAAGGTTCCCTGTATCGAATGTCACTACGAGCCAGGTGCCGTAGAAACGCTCGACGGCAAGTTCAAGGCACTTTCGCAGCTCGCCAAATACGCCACCCGCACCCAGGGAACCAAGCCCTGGGCCGAAGTCAGTGACGATAGTTGCATGCGCTCTGGCTGCCACTACACCCGCCTTCTTGAAGGCCCCATCCGGTTTGGCAAGGTCAAATACGATCACGGACCCCACCTCTTGGAGAACACAAAGGGGCACCGGCTCCAATGTACCACCTGCCACTCTCAGGTTCTCCAAATCGAGCATTTCAGCGTTTCGAAGAATCTCTGTTTCACCTGCCATTTCATGGACGAGTCCAAGAGTGGCTTCCGGAATGCCAGCGACTGCCTCAAGTGCCATGTGCCACCGAAGGAAGCGATTCCGGTTGACGGCAAGCCCTTCCTACATTCGGATTACACGAACCGAGGAGTCCAGTGCCGCGAATGTCACGATCCCGCGTCGAAGGGCGCCGGTCAGGTTCGCCGCGAGCGTTGTCCCTCTTGCCACGGCGAGGTCGAATACCTGGAGCGGTACGAGGAGACTGTTTTTCTCCACCAGAGCCACGTCACCGACCACAAGGTCGAATGTTTCGAGTGCCACGACGATATCCAACACGGCCTCTTGCCACTGGAGTCCCCGGTGAAAAGCTCCGAGGGCTGCGGTTCATGCCACGTGACGCCCCACGATGCCAACCAGATGCTCTATGCCGGGACCGGAGCCGTTGGAGTGGAAGACCGGCCTAGCCGTATGTTCCAGACCCGCATCGTCTGTCAGGCCTGCCACACGGGCAGAAGCCAGCCCAAGGCCGGAATGAAGAAGAAGCATGGCACGGAAGGAAGCTCCCATATTCCCACTTCCGTGGTGGCTGCCGCGGGGGAAGTGGATTGCTTCCATTGCCATGACGTGAAATTCGAGGGCATGCTGCCCCGGTGGCAAGGGAGTGTAGAAGGTGTTTTGGCGGAACTCTTGCCCGCCCTTGAAGCGCTTGGGCAGAAGCTCCCGGATTCGGAGGACCACCCGGCGCGGCAGCTCTATCTCGAGGCTAAACAGAATGTCGATCTGGTCGTGCTGGATGGCTCCAAGGGTGCTCATAATGTCTCTTACGCTTTGGACGCTCTTCGCGTCAGCGCGGAGCGAATCGCCGAGGCATCGAAGCTTCTCGATCCAGAGGCACCCGCCGTGCCTGTGGGCAAGTTTCCCCTTTCTTTCAAAAGCGATTGCGCTTCCGGATGCCATCTGGGAGTGGAAGAAACCAAGAAAGTAGAGTTCAGGAATGGTGAGGTCTTCCCCCATCGCCGACACCTGGTGGAGGGAAAACTGGACTGCGCCAGTTGCCATAGCACCGAAGAGCACGGACAACCCGCCTTCCCAAGGAGCCAATGTGGGAATTGCCACCACCAGCCAGCGGAAGGTTCGGGCCAAGAGATCCAGTGTGCCACCTGCCACGCCACCCAAGCGGGGATGATTGCGGGCGAGCTTCAGGATCTGAAGGGCGAACCGTCGATCATGGCGGAGTCGGTTTCGTGTGATGGTTGCCATGGTGAGGCGCCGGAAATCGTGAGGCCCACGGGAGAGACTTGCATCGATTGCCACGAGGATGGCTACGAAGAGTTTCTGGCGGAATGGCGCTCCAATACGGCGGAACTCCAGGAGCGTTTGCGAAAGAAGCTTTTCGAGGCAGAAGACGACGCTCTTCCAGCGGATCTCATCCAGCGGGCAAAGCAGGTTCTCCAATGGACGGAGCAAGACGGAAGCAAGGGAGTCCACAACGCGGATTTCGTCGAAGAAATGCTCACCGAAGCGCTCCGGAAGCTCAAATAGAGGACCTACATCCGCGGCGACCGTTTTTTCAGAAAGGCCTCGACCCCTTCCAGCGAGTCGGGGCCTGACATCAGCTCTGCAAGATAGAGCGTTTGGATCTCTTCGAAGCGCCTCTTGAGAGTCGGCGTGAAGCCCGCCCGGACAGCGCGCTCCGCAAGTCGCAGGGAACGGGGACTTCGGGGTGCCAGCGTCTGGCGGAAAAAATCCTGCGCCGCCTTGTCTGGATCGGCAGTCACGTCGTGGATGAGGCCCATGTGCAGTGCCTCATCCGTTCCGATGGTCCGACCGGAAACGCAGAGGTCCAGTGCTCGGGCGCCACCCAGCCGCCACGGCAGCAGCGCTGAGCCCGCCGCCGGGAACAGGCCAAGCTTGATCTCCGATTGCCCGAACCTGGCCATGGGCGCCGCGAAGACGTAGGAGCAACAGGAGACCAGATCGAGGCCCGCGCCGAAACAATCCCCATGAACGACGGCCATCGTGGGAATATCGATGCAGAAAAGGCGGAAAACCAGCGAAAGATAGCGCTCCAGAAGCCTGGGAACCCGCTCTGCCGAGTGCTGCGACACATCGACACCGAAACAAAAGTCTTCACCTTCGCCGGTCAAGAGAATCGCTCGAAGATGGGACTGGCTTTCGATCCCCTCCAACGATTCCAGAAGATCGAGGACCATCATCTCATCCAAGAGGTTGCCGGGGGGGGCATTGAGATGGATGCGCAGCATTCGGCCGCCATGACAAAGCTCCTGGGTCAGTTTTCCTCTCATGGCGAACCCTTTTGGCGACGCAATCCCTGTGATTCTGCGGAAAACCAACCTTTATCAGATGATTTGCACTTTGACCGAAAGCGCTCTACCGGATCCAG
Source organism: bacterium (assembly GCA_024278345.1). Classification (GTDB taxonomy): domain Bacteria; phylum CSSED10-310; class JAJRTK01; order JAJRTK01; family JAJRTK01; genus JAJRTK01. The sequence continues at coordinate 14,309 of JAJRTK010000333.1, forward strand.
GCATGAAATCGATAGCACCAGCCCGCCGCCACCCAACAGCGGGCTCATTCGAATCGGATTTCCAGCTTGTAGGTTCCTTCCTCGAAGCGGCTGCTAACTTTGAGGCCGGTCTTGTGGAGAAGCATCATCATCGATTTGTTCGATGAACGCACCCTTGCCGCGAAACCCGCCAACCCTCGAGCACTGGCGATTGCGCCTATTCGTTTCACCAGGCGCGTTCCCAGGCCCCGGCCTCGCCAATCGTCTCGGACGACAATGGCGATGTCGGCCATTCGGGTCGCTCGGATCACGTCATAGCGGGCCACGCCCAAGATTTCCTCTGCCTCGCCATCGGCCTGGATCGCCACCAGCCCGAGATTCTGCTCGAAGTCCAAGGCCGCCAGGTTGCGCATTTCCTCCTCGCAGGCATGCTCCTGGGTGTAGGCCAGGAACCGCCTGAACGTACGCGGGTCCGCAAGGCGATAGAAAAAGTCCTGTAGAAGTTCGTGATCGCTCAGTTTAACGGGGCGGATCAAAATCCTTTCGCCATCGTCCAAACACTCTGTTCGGGTTTCCTGCCAAGGCACCACCGCCCTGGGAACAAGCTGTTCTGGGAAGACGTAACGGCGTTTCTTCGCCGACGCCAGGAGCTCAGCTCTGTAATCGGGATGGGCGATCTCGATGAGCGCCATCGCCCGCTGGCGGATGTTTTTGCCCCAGAGATCCGCCACTCCATATTCCGTGACGACAAAATGCACGTCACCGCGGCTCGTGACGATCCCCGCCCCCTCCTCCAGAACCGGCTGAATTCGGCTGATGCTACCCCTTTTCGCCGTGGATCGAAACGCAAGGATCGGCTTGCCCCCCTTGCTCCGAGCAGCGCCACGGATAAAGTCCACCTGCCCACCGATTCCAGAGAAAAAGCGCCCCCCGAGCGTGTCGGAGGCCACCTGTCCCGTCAAATCAATGGCCAGCGCGGAATTCACGGCAATCATCCGGTCGTTTCGGGCTATGATGAAAGGGTCGTTCGTAAAATCGCTGGGCCGCATTTCCACGCAAGGGTTGTCGTGGACCCATTCATACAGGCGGCGCGTACCCATGACGAACGACGTCACCAGCTTGCCTGGAAGCAAGCTCTTTTGCGCGCCGGTGATCACCCCGGTCTCCACAAGCTTCATGACGCCATCGGACAACATCTCGGTGTGGACGCCCAGATCGTGGTGGTTTGCAAGCTCCGAGACCACGGCGTCAGGGATCTTTCCGATTCCAGTCTGCAACGTTGCCCCGTTGGGGATCAGGCTTGCCACGTGGCGCCCGATTTCCCGGCTCACCCCATCCAGCTCGTCGGGGATGAGCTCTGGAAGAGGCTCGTCCACGGGCACCAGAAGATCGATCTTGTCCACATGCAGAAACGAGTTGCCCAACGTTCGTGGCATGTTGGGGTTGACCTCCGCAAGGATCAGGTCGGCCGATTCCACCGCCGCCCGCACGATATCCACCGAAACCCCAAGACTGACGTAGCCGTGCCGATCCGGCGGACTCACCTGGATCATCGCAACATCCAGCCGAACTCTACGCGACCGGATCAAGAGAGGCAGCTCCGACAAAAAGACCGGCATAAAATCAGCCCGGCCTTCGTGAACAGCTTTCCTGACGTTTGGCCCGATGAAAAAGGCCATGTGCCGAAAATGGCGCTCCATTCCCGCCCCCACGTAGGGCGCCGGCCCCATGGTCAACAAATGGACGATCTCGTTGTCCACAAACCTCGAACAATTCGCCACAAGGGCTTCCACCAGCCGCCGAGGCTCCGCGACTCCCGAGCCAATCAGAATCCGCCGCGCGGGGTCGATCCTCCGCACCGCCTGATCCGCCGTCGTCAGCTTTGACGAAAATCTTGCCTGCCATTCCAATCCATCCACGTCACACCCGTCCTCGATCCCGTTTCGTAGGAAAACTCAAAAAGCGCTTGATCCTTTTTGGGTTGCGTTCCGTTCCCGCCGCTCGCAGCCGCTCCCGTCGCTCACCCGGCATCTCCCTCCCCAGCGGGGACCACTTCCAAGGCAAGTCCATCACGCGCCAAAGTGATGGAACCATCGTACCGCTTCCGTAGGATCTGCTCCAAACCCGCCTTCACGGGATCGAAGTAAAAGTGAGACGGCACTAGATGCCCCACTCCCGCTCGTGCCGCCAGATCAGCCACATCGTTGGCGCACATGTGAGCGGTTCGCCCATCCTTTTCCAGCAGCGAGCATTCAGAGATTAACAGGTCCACACCCTGGAAGAAATCCACCAAGGCCTCAGAAGGGGCCGTATCACCCGTGTATCCCAGCGAACGACCGGCAGCCTCAACCCGGATTGCCAGGCTCTCAGGGGTGTGATTGGATTTCGCTACCAACAGGCGGACACCTCCGATCTCGGTTTCTCCTCCCGGCTCCAACTCGCGGATCTCCAAGGGGAATTCTTGCTCCCGCAGGCGCCGCTGGAAGGCTTGATCCACTCCTTTCAAAAGGGAGCAAAGACCCACCGGCCCCACCAGGACAAGGGGCTTGTCCCGAGGAGATTCCCTGCCGTACTTCATGGCGAACAAAAGGGCGGGCAATTCCCCCGCGTGATCGATATGGAAATGGCTGATGACCTGACAGTCGAGTCTTGTCCAGGGCAGGTGGTAGCGGGCCAGGGCATGGAGAGATCCAGCCCCGGCATCCAAACGGATTGTCATTCCCAGGGCCTCTACCCAGTAGCTTGAGGAGCTCCGGAGCCCTGAAGGCCGGCAAATGCCACTTCCCAATACGGTCAGGCGCATGTCAGTATCTCGCTCAAGCCATTTCTTGCCTGGCAGCGTCGCATTTGGCTGCCAGAACGAAATCGGCTTTCGCCAGCCCATTGATCTTGTGGGTCCAGACCTTGACTTCCACGCGCCCCCAAGACAGGTAGAGATCCGGGTGGTGATTCTGCTCCTCCGCGATGGCTCCGATCCGATTCACAAGTTCCAGGGCACGGGCAAAATTCTCGAATTCATACAGTTTCCCCAGGTGATGCTCCTCCACGACTCGCCAGTCGCCACCAAGACTGGCAAGCAGATGTTCGATTTGGTCCCGGGTCAAGGGGAGAACGCCGCCTCGGCAGGGCAGACAGACTTCATTGGCAAGCTCGGACATTTTCCACTCCTGGTCACAGGTCTTTTTTCGGCGAAGCCCCGACCACCCAAAAAAGCGCGCAGCGCCCAAAGAGGGGTTCAGGGAGCTGGCTCCCTGGCGTGGGTCTGATGCCGAGCGTAAGCGAGACGCGGCCCAAGGGGCCGCGGCGCAAGCTCCCAGCGAAGGTTCCGGGAGCAGAGCTCCCGCCGGGGTCCAGGGCCAGCGGCCCCGGGGCGGCGCTTGGAATTCCACGATGGCCGGGGCCGAGCGCAGCAAGAGTCGGTTCCGCCCACCAACGATGACCGGTTCCGATGGAGAGCTTTCCGCCCATGAGTTCTGGAATAGGATGCCAAGCAAGTTATGCTGCAAGTGAGTGCCAGGACAATCGCGCTCCCCCGGTTCCTTCTTCCGAAACTCGAACCATTTTCGATGACCGATGTTCCCACTCGTCTTGGGCTTTATCTGCCAGCCCGCCCTCTGGATCTTCCGCGGTACCGAGCGATCAGCCGTGGTCCGGGATCGCCTTCTCCGGCCCGCTACGATGCTGTTCCTGGAAAGCGCCCTCCGAGCATGGCGCCAAGGTGGCCCCGAGGCCTGGAATCGATGGCACCTCCCCTTGGCCCGGGCCTTTGGGGAGGCCAGAGCCGCCTACTTGGCGGCGAAGCTCGGGATCGACCCGGAAAACGCTTTAAGCCTAGGCGCCAGCCACGACTACGAAGGCCCGCTCCCGGGAATCACGGGCCACTGCTCCGCCGGCGATGAATCCTGCCGTTTTGTCCACCGCCTGCCTAGCCGCTTCTAGACTTCTTCCATCCCGAAAACCTCTTCGATAGTCTGGGCTCGCAGTAGCTCGACTCCCCAGTGATCCAGCTCTTCTGAATTTCCCTCTTTGATCCGTTGGGGCAGCCACGAGGGAACCGGGGCAAACTTTGCATCCACGAGCCGGAGCAGGAACTTGCGGCGGCCCTTTTGTAGGCCCTCTTGGAGGCCCTTATCTCGGACAAGCTTTCGGATGACTTCGTGGGTGCTCTGTAGGCCTGCGCCCGGAAGATCCGGTGGCAAGTCCTCCCGCGGCTGGACCCGGAGACGAAGTGCCTGTTTTAACCCTGTGAAACCTCAGCTCTGAAGAGTGTAGTTTTTTCGCGTTGGAATAGGCTATTAGATGGGTGTGGAGAGGAATCGACGAAAAAAAGTGGAATTTTTTTGTCGCCCTCAGAGGGACTGGAAGAGGTTAGAGAG
>JAJRTK010000334.1 GCA_024278345.1 bacterium
ACAAATCGGCCCGGTGCGCCAACTCGTGCTCATGCGGATCGAGGGCGACAGCATGGAGCCGACCCTCCACGAGGACGACGTCGTCATGATCCACACGGGCAAGCGCGAGCTCAGGCCCGGCAAGCTCTACGCCATCGGAATAGGGGAGAGGCTGCTGGTGAAAAGGTTGCACCCCGCCCTGGGCGGTGGTATCGAGATCATCAGCGACAACCAGCGCTACGGAAAGGAGGTCGTCCAGGAGGAGGAGCCAGGGTTCCGGATCGTGGGGCAGGCGGTATGGATGGCGAGGAAGTTGGACTGAGCGACGAAGGAGGGGGAGATGAAGAAACCGGCAAGGCTTGCGATGGCTGTGATAGTTCTAATCGTCTTGAGCCACAGCCAGAGCCTCGGCGGTGACTACACAAAAGACCCGCGCGGGTTTAGGGGGCACACTTGGGGAACGTCAGAGGAAGAGGTTATGGAAAATGAAGGTTGGGAACTTGTTGGAGCAAAGGATGGTAGGGTTGCCTATAAGGGAGAGATAGCCGGCCTTCCGGTCTTGGCCACTTATGTTTTCGTCCAGGATAAACTTGTTAAAGGGATATACTTTTTTCTTCAGCAACATACTAACTTGAACTTATACCTAGATGATTTCTATCGCATACGAGACTTGTTGTTTGAGAAGTATGGCGCGTCTACTGGGACCCAGATGCTCTGGAACTGGGACCTGTACAAGAAAGATAAGGCCAAGTGGGGTTTTGCCATCTCTCGTGGTGATTTAGCTGTCGTCACAAGGTGGGGGTTTCTGGACACCGAGATCACATTGATGTTGCACGGAGACAACTTTGAGGTGCGTATGGATCTTGAATATGCAAGCAAGGGCTTTGCGCCACTTTTGGAGGACACCTCCAAGCAACAGTCTCTAAAAAACCTTTGATTTGTGACCCAAATACTTCAACCTGCGCGGGTTGCAAATGTTGCGGCGCGCGTTATTGCTTCTTCTATAGTTGTCTGTGCGGCATCCTGATTAGCACAAAAGGAGGGGCAACGTGAAAGCGATGGGCCAGATTATGTGCGTTATTTTCCTCTCGTTTTCTCTTCAAGCCTGTTCTGTCGTGATGGCGACAAAGCAGCCGTCCAAGAAGGATTTGAACGTCCTTGCTGTGGGCATGCCGCGCGCCGCCCTGATTGCTGAGTTTGGCCCTCCAGTTCACACGGAGGCCAAGGACGGCAAGAAGTATGACATATTTCGTTTCGTCCAGGGGTACAGCACCGGGGCAAAAGCTAGTAGGGCCCTTTTGCACGGCACAGCAGACGTTCTGACTCTTGGCCTCTGGGAGGTCATCGGAACCCCCACGGAGGCGATTTTCGACGGCCGGGAGGTTGCGTACGAAGTGACCTATGACGAGAACGACCGGGTCGCCACCGTCACCCCGCTGAAAACGACCGAGTGATTTGCATCACTCGAGCCCAGGCCGCCAAGCGGGGCGTCTGGTCGCTCCCCGGACCGAGGCCGTCGGGGTGCTTTAGGCGGGCCACTGGGCGGTGACCGGAAGAATAGGGAGGGGAATAATGTCGGCGTGGGTGGTGGAGGATGTCGGGCCCTGGTCGGAGATCAAACTAGAGATCATCCGGGACTATGCAGCGGCGTATTCCAGGATTCTCTCTGCGCAGGGGATTTTCGAGCACATTTACATCGACGGCTTCTGCGGGGCGGGGGTGCACATTTCTCGGGCCACGGGGGGGTACATTCCTGGAAGTCCTCTCAACGCGTTGAACGTCAAGCCGCCGTTCCGAGAGTATCACTTGATCGATATCGAGGGGGACAAGCTGGATACCTTGGGGCTCCTGGTCGGCGACCGACCCAATGTGTACCTCTATAAGGCCAACTGCAACCGGGTTCTTTTAGAGCGTATACTGCCTACGGTCATATACGAGCAGTACCGACGCGCGCTATGTCTCCTCGACCCCTACGGCCTTCATTTGGACTGGCGGGTGATCGAGCTGGCTGGTAGACTCCGAACTGTGGAGATCTTCCTGAACTTCCCCATCATGCACATGAACCGGGGAGTGCTCCGGCGCAATCCAGAAAAGGCCGTGCCTTCAGACGTGGAGCGCATGACGACTTTTTGGGGCGACGGCTCCTGGCGACAGATAGCCTACTCGAAGGTGCCAGGCCTGTTTTACGAAGAAGAGTACAAGAAAAACAACAGGGCCATAGTAGACGCATTTGTAAAACGCTTGAAGTTGTCAGCTGGGTTCCAGTACGTTGCTAAACCTTTTCCGATGAGAAACTCGAAAGGAGCAGTCGTCTATTATCTGCTTTTTGCGGCGCAGCGCCCGGTGGCCGCAAATATCGTAAAAGATATCTTCATGAAGTACCGCTTCTGGAGGCCCGCCCGGAGTTGAAGAGGATATTATGGCAACCGGAACCACGATTGAATGGACAGACACGACGTGGAATCCTGTGACGGGTTGCAGCAAAATCAGCCCTGGCTGTAAGAATTGTTACGCCGAACGGATGGCAAGGCGGCTCCAAGCCATGGGGCAGAGAAACTACCGTAACGGCTTCCGCGTCACCATGCACGAGCACATGCTGCAGGCCCCGAAGCGCTGGAAGCGTCCCCGGAACATCTTCGTCAATTCCATGAGCGACCTGTTCCACCCGGAGGTGCCTTTCGATTTCATCCGAAAGGTCTTCGGGGTCATGGGTGAGACCCCCTGGCATCAGTTCCAGATCCTGACCAAGCGGTCCGAGCGGCTTGTCGAGTTCGCCCCGGAACTTCCGTGGCACCCCAATATCTGGATGGGCGTCAGCGTCGAGAACGAGATTTACGCCTACCGGATCGACCACCTGCGCACCGTGTCGGCGGCGGTGCGGTTTATCTCGTTCGAACCCCTTGTTGGCCGGGTTCGCTCCTTGAATCTGACGAACATCGATTGGGTGATCGTGGGAGGCGAATCCGGCCCGGGGGCTCGCGCGATGCGTAGGGAGTGGGTTGTCGAAATCCGCGACAAAGCCCTCGCAGCCAGCGTGCCGTTCTTCTTCAAGCAGTGGGGCGGGACCCGGAAAAAGAAAGCGGGGCGCCTGCTGGACGGGACGATTTGGAACTTCCTCCCTGGGGCTCGCCACGGCGTTGTCGCCCCCGTGCCAGCTTAACGCCTTGGCCCCCTAGTCTCTCCGCGATTCGAGGCTGTCGCGGGGGTGGCGAAGGGGGATGGTCGAGTGATCACGCGAAAAAATCTTTACCGATGTCTTGACAGGGGACACGTTGGTGCCGATACTGGTAGTGGTAGTAGAGAAATTGCGCCCCGCCCGACTTGCTTGCGTTCGACCAAACCGCAGGCCTTGGGCGGGGTTATTTTTTGTCGGAGGTTTGGGGTGCCCAGAGAGCCCAGCGTGAAGCGCACTGCGGTTTTTGTGGATGGACAAAACCTCTTTCATGCAGCCAAAGAGGCTTTTGGGTGCCATTACCCTAATTATAATATCTACGCGCTGGCGTCAAAAGTATGCGGACTGCAAGGTTGGTGCTTGCAGCAAATACGCTTTTACACAGGTGTACCAGTCGCCGCCGTTGATCCTGTGTGGCATGGGTTCTGGACAAATAAGCTCGCCGCCATGGGGCGCAAGGGGATTCATGTTTTTAGGCGGCCTCTAAAGTACCGAAATAGGTGCCAAAAGTGCCCACACGGCCATGCTGTCACGTCTATGGTTGGCAAAGAGAAAGGGATAGATGTCCGAATTGCCATTGATGTGATTCGCTTGGCGCATCGAAGAGAATATGATGTTGCGCTAGTATTCAGCCAAGATCAAGATCTCTCTGAAGTTGCCAATGAAATTCGAGAGATTGCCAGAGAACAGAATCGGTGGATCAAGATCGCTTCGGCATTTCCTTGCAGTGAGACCACAAGGAACAAAAGGGGGATTAACTCCACCGACTGGATCCGTATCGACAGGGCCACCTACGACGCGTGCATCGATCCGAAGGATTACAGGCCTCAGTAGTTCTGACTCCATTTTCGCCGCACCGATCCCTTCACGCGACAATTTCCTTTAGCCTCCGCTCCCACGCCAGGAGCGCCTCGCGCTTCTCCCGGTCGTAGCTGTGCCGGTCGTACACGGCCGTCACCGTGGGGTCGGTGTGGTTGAGCACCTGGCGGATCACGAGCCGCGGCACCCCCAACGAGGCCATTCCCGAAGCCGCGGTCCGGCGCAGGTCGTGGGGGGTGAAGCGCTCCACCCCGGTGAGGCGCCGGTACTGCTGAATCGCGTGCCCGAGATCCGTGGGCGTGATCGGCGTTGCGCGCCGGGGGAATACCCACTCTCCCCTCGGCTCCCCCAGGAGATCCAGCGCCAGGGGCGTCACTGGAACCCGGTGAGCCTTCCGGTTCTTGGTGCGCTCCCCCGGGATGGTCCACCACTCGCCCTCGATTTCGGCCCATGGAAGCGCGGCCACCTCCCCGGGCCGCTGGGCCGTGAGGAGGAGAAACCGCAAAGCCCGGCGCGTGGAATCGGTCGCCCGGAACTCGGTCCCCGTTTCCAAGCCCGAGAACCCCTCCAGCCCCCACCAGAATGCCCGGATCTCGGCTGGCGCAAGTACCCGCTCCTTGGCCCGCTCCTCTCCGGGGGCCCGCACCTGCCATGCCGGCGACACCTCCAGAATGTCCTGCTCGACGGCCCAGTTGAACATCTTCCGGATCAGGGCCAGGAGCCGGTTTGCCGCGTACGGGCCCCGGCGCATCACACGGTCCAGGAGCGCCCGCACGTCCCGCCGGGTGATCTCCCGAGCCTTCCGCTTCCCCCACGCCGGGACCACGTCCTTGTAGAGCCGCCGACGGTCTTCCTCCCAAGATCGCTTCCTGGGTTTCGCCCACCGCTCCAGGTACTCCTCCACGAGCCACGCCACCGTAGGCTCCCGCTCTCGCGCCTCCCGGGCCAGGCGCCGGGCTCTCTCCCGGACTGCCCGCCCCTCTCGCGGACTCCTGCCGTCCTGGAGGACCTGCTTCGCCTCCAGCAGCGCCTCCCTGGCCCGGGCGAGCCCCATGGCCGGATACTCACCGAGCACCACCCTTTCCTTCCGCCCGAGGTAGTGGTACGTATACACCCACGCCTTCCGGCCGGACGGGTACACCCACATCCCGAGCCCCCCGGGCTCCCGAACCTCGTAGCGCCGGTCCCGGGGCCTCAACTGCCGAATCGCCGTGTAGGTGAAGGCCTTCATGCGGTGAGTCCCTTGTGTCGCCGAAGTGTCCGCTCAAGTGTCCGGTTTTGCCGCGCTGGAGGGCATTCTGGAGCGACAGACGGCAACGCATAATATCCCGTGAAGGCCTGGAACTACAAGGGGAAATCGGACACACAGCGCTTCGTTGCGACACCCCGCAACAACCCCCTCGACGTCACTTAAAATCCCTAGGCCGCAAGGCCGTGCGGGTTCGAGCCCCGCCCCGGGCACCAATGATTACAGAGGGTTACGTGCCCGCGTGGTCCTTTCTTCCTTCACGGCGCCAAGAATGCCTGTGCTATGCCACGAAAAGCGAAG
>JAJRTK010000335.1 GCA_024278345.1 bacterium
AAAGACGCGCAGCGTACAAAAACGTGGGTCCAGGGAGCGCGCTCCCTGGTGGGTGCAGGGCGAAGCCCTGCCAGGGGACGGGGGATGGAATCCCCGGACCACCGCCGAGCGATAGCGAGGCGTTGCCCGGACGCTTGCGATTCCACAGTCCCGGGAATGTCCCGCCTTGCGTGGATACCCGACTGGAAGAAGAGAAACCATGACAGAGTACTCTCCCAACCAGGAACAGCTCGACGTTTATATAAAGCGGGCCCTTGGCGTGGCCGGCGCGGCCCTCACCATCTGCGCGATATGGATCCCCCTGGGCTCCGAGCAGGCTTTTCGTTCCTACTTGCTGGGTTTCATTTTCTGGACTGAGGCGGCTCTAGGTTGTTTGGGCCTCTTGATGCTGCACCATCTTGTGGGCGGCCTTTGGGGGTTCACGACTCAGCGGTTTCTGGAAAGCGGCGCCCGCATGATTCTTCTCATGGCCATTTTGGCGGTACCTCTTTTCTTCGGTCTCCACCACATCTACGAATGGGCGCGGCCCGAAGCGGTGGCCCTCGATCCGATTCTCCAAGAAAAGAGCCCCTATTTGAACGTGGGCGGGTTTGTGGGGCGAACAGCGGCTTACTTTGTCTTGTGGAGTCTTTGGGCGGTTCTCTTGACTCGGTGGTCTCGTCAGCTCGACAAAACGGGAGATCCATCGATTGTGAGCCGCCTCAAGAGTCTTAGTGGGCCCGGTCTCCCGATGCTGGTCTTGACGGTGAGCTTTGCCTCCATCGACTGGATGATGTCTTTGGAGCCGCACTGGTATTCGTCGATCTACGGATTCATCTTCTTGGTGGGGAGTGTACTTTTGGGGTTGGCCTGGACGATACTGGTGCTGACCCTCATGTCGGGGCACGAGCCGTTCCGCGAGCTGGTGGCGCTCAAAAAGCCGATCCACGACCTTGGCAACCTGCTCATGGCCTTTGTTCTTCTTTGGACTTACGTCACGCTTTCTCAGTTTCTTATCATCTATTCGGGGAACCTCCCGGAAGAGATCGTCTGGTACACCCATCGGACAGGCCAGGGCTGGACATTCGTTGCTCTACTCATTGCGGTGTTTCACTTCGCGGTTCCTTTCCTGGTCCTTTTGTCAAGACAGTCGAAACGCCACGTAAAGCCGCTCATGCTCGTGGCGGGAGTGATGTTTGCCATGCGGTTTGTGGAGCTTTTCTGGTTGGTGGTTCCCGGGATCCGCCACGGAGGCGCTTTGGCGCTCCACCCCATGGATCTCTTCTTCACCATGGGAATCGGCGGGCTCTGGGTTGCCGGATATTTTTGGCAGCTCAAGGGGATGGAAAGAATCGTGCCCGACGGGGACCCGAGATTTGCTCCGGCCCGGAATGCCGCGGCTCATTAGGCCGAAAACTGGAGAGGCCGAATCATGACGCAGAAAGAGTTGACCTACGAGAAGACAGCTCGTTCCATCTGGCCGGTGGCGGTGATCATCGTTGCTACGCTGGTTCTCTGCCTGGTTGCCATGGGCTTGATGCTGGGGATGGCGAACCAGAATATCGCGAGACGGCAGTTGGCGACGGCGAAGCTTCCTCCCGGCGCCACGGAGCGGCGGTTGCCTCCTTTGCCCAGGCTCCAAGCCAGCCCTCCCAAGGAGCTTCAAGCCTTTCTCAAGAGTGAAGGCGAGGCCTTGGAAACTTTGGCCTGGGTCGATAGGGAGCTGGGCATCGTGAAAGTCCCCATTGAGGTGGCCATGGAAATGCTGGTGGAGGATGGCCCGCTGGTCATGCCTCCGGCGGAGCCTGCTACCTCCGGCGTCCCAGGGGATCTTCCCGCCGTTTCCGGCAAGAGGTCAAGACCGCCTTCCAGTGGAGAACCGGATCCTTCCGCAGGCATCGGAAATAGTGGAGGCCAGGGGGAACAATGAAACGGCTTTCCAACCATTTTCAGTTTTCAGTGGGCTTGCGACAACAGGGTTCGGCTTCGGTTTCCGGGCGTGAAAAAAGGGCGACTGGCGGCGGACGGATTGCCGCCGCCGGGAGCGGACACAACCCAAAGAAAAGAACGCGGTTTCTTAGAGGTCTTCCCCGTAGGCGCAACGTACCCCGATTTTTGCTTCTTGGCTCGATTTGTCTGGCGGGACTTGTGGCTTTTCCTTGCGTGGCGGCTGCCCAAGCGGAGCCGCCGGTACCCGAGTTTTTCAACGACATTGGGATCGCCCAGAGGATCGGAGATCCTTTGCCCTTGGACGCCCTTTTTACCGATGAAACCGGGAAAGAAGTGCGCCTTGGAAGCTATTTTGGGAAGAAGCCCGTGATTCTGGCTCTAGTCTACTTTGAGTGTCCCATGCTCTGCACCATGGTCCTCAACGGAATGTTGCGGGCGATCAACGCATTGTCTTTCAAGTCGGGAGCCGATTTCGAAATCGTGGCCGTGAGCTTCAACCCCAAGGATACTCCGGAGCTGGCCATGGGGAAGAAGACCACCTATGTCGAAGGCTATCGCCAGGGAAATGGCGACGGCTGGCATTTTCTTACGGGCGGCCAAGAAGCCATCGATCAACTGACGAAGGCGGTGGGATTTCACTACGTTTACGACGAAAAGACGGGGCAGTACGCTCACGCCAGCGCGCTGATGATCATCACGGCGCAAGGGCGTGTGGCAAGGTATCTTTTTGGGATCGAGTATTCGGCGCGAGATCTTCGCCTGGCTTTAGTAGAGGCCTCGAAAAACCGCCTTGGCTCCGTGGTGGAACAAGTTTTGTTGATGTGCTTCCAATACGATCCATCGACGGGGAAATACAGCTTGGCGATCTTGAAGATACTCCAGGTTTTCGGATCATTGACCGTCTTGGCCCTTGCGTTTGGCATCATCGTGCTGGTCAGGCGGGGGAAGAAAAAGGAACTGTAAGGGTGGTTCTGCATGCAAAGGTATGAACTCCTGCCCTGGAGGTTGCAGCCTCCGGTGAGCAGGGAGTCAAGGGAAACTCAAACGGGAAGTAGAATTTTTTACAGGCTTCTGCACACGGTACCAAGGATAGGGCTTTCTGGTCACTTGCAAGGGCGGTGGCAACGGCCCGGGAACTTTAGAGCGGCGATGAATCATGCAGTCTGAATTCACTTTTTTTCCAGAACAAGCATCGACTTTGGCCAAGGGATATGACGAGATCTTCCTGATCACCACCGCGATCTCCATTGTTATCGGCATTATTGTCTATGTGCTGGTAACCACTTTCGCCATACGGTACCGCCGGGACCAGGCGGCAAAACACCACGCGCCTACCGTGGACCGGCCCTGGATCGAAATCAGTGCCTCGATCTTCTTGGGAATCGTTTTCCTTGTTCTTTTCTACTTCGGAGCCCGCGTTTACCTGGAGGCACGAACAGCGCCCGCCGACGCCATCGAGATGTTCGTTGTGGGAAAGCAGTGGATGTGGAAAGTCCAGCATCC
>JAJRTK010000336.1 GCA_024278345.1 bacterium
AGGACCACGAGCGCCATATCCACTTGTTGCCGAGCATCGGCCGGAACATGAAGGTTGGCATGAATCCAACACATGCCCAGCACGATTCCCAGAGCGGCGATTCCTCTTTCCCAATTTCTTTCGGTCCGTCCAGACACGTCGCCGGTCCTTTCCAGCTTTGGTCTTCTCTCCCAGTGATACACGACACTTTGATTCTCTCAAAGACACAACTTCGAGCGCCACCATCCCCGAATCCCGGACAGTAGCGAGATAGTCAGGCGCCACCAAGGACGAGAGCCGGAGCAGGGCGGAGACACACCCAAGGTGATTCGGCCACCCTCCCCAAAAAACGCGTAGCGTAAAAAAAAGAGGCGTGGGGAACTCGTTGCTTTTCATTGCAACGGGTCCTTGCTAGCTCCCTGGCGAGATCCTGAACCGGAGCGTAGCCGGAGATAATGGCCGCAGGCCATAACCAGCGTTCCCGGCGGAGGTCCGGAGACCGCCTCCGCCGGGTTCCTGCGCTGGAAGCCCTGGCGCTGGGCCCGAAACTCACTGGGTGGCCGGTGCCGAGCGGCAGCGAGAGCTGCCGAAGGCACCACCGATGGACGAGGCCCTTTCCGGCTAATGGAATTTCGTTCCAGGTTCTCCAGTTTTCCTCATTTTCCAGCCAAGGATGAGGAGGAGTAGGGGGAGAAACAACAAAAACGCGGAGCTTCCGTTGGTCGCACCGGAAGGAAGACCTGCCGTCACTGGAGTCGCTGTTGCCCCCGGTGTCGGAGGCCCTCCCATGAGGGTGGCGCTGTATCGGTCGCCCGAAAGCGTGGTGAAGCTGGCTGAAACCGCGAAAAGAACTCCTTCCGCAATCGGGTTGTCCACGGAGAGCTGGAAACTACCGCTGGGTGTAAAGCGTCCGCTCGCCGTACTGGTGACGTCGATGAACTGCCAACTCGTGGCGTCGGCGGTGAACTGGAAAAGGTCGCAGCGATCACAATTCGGAGCGTTGGGATCCACTGTAATCACGAGCCCTGTAGCATCGCAACCGGCAAGAGTCCTACAGACCGCCCCATCCACTACGGCCGAGCTTGTCAAGAAGCCACCACGGGTCAAAAACGACATGGAAAACTTGGGCGCACGCGACGCTACCAGATAGAGTTCCTGGCCATAAAGATCGCCGTAGAGAGCGTAGAACCGAGACCAGGCGTCTTCCACAAGAACGATGAGCTGATCCACTGCCGCACGACAGGCCGCGTTTGCCAATGTTTCCGGAAACTGCTGGTCGCAGACGGTATCCAAGGCCATTTCCAGAGCGCTTGTCACTTGCGAGATGTCTTGCGCCAGAGGGAAGGCGGAGGAGGTGAAGTCCACCGGCTCTCCTCCCGAAACTTCGGCATGGACCGAAAGCTCCAACGTCGGTACCACGTCATTCCGCTTCATCGACCAAGTTCCTGGGTCCAATGCCATCGCTTCAGAGGCCAGGCAGAAGAGCCCGATGATCCCCCAAAACCGCCTGTGTGAATCCATCATATTCCGAATCCTCCCGGAAAGGTGACGAGACTCAGAGGGAATGTTTTGTTTTCCGCTGGTCCAAGAGAGCAAGGAAACCCCTTTTCAAGATAGCAGAGATCTGTTCCCACAGGGGAATGCTGCCTCCTGTTTCACTGCCTGAATCAGCCGGGAACCTTTTTCCCGGATTTCTCATCAAATCCCGTCGCGGGCACGCAGCCGACGAATCCGACGATAGGCAGGCGCCGGAGGCGTAGTAGAGCTAAGTTGAGGATGCCTGACCGAGGAGGGGGCTGGTGGATGCGATGATTGCGTTGACGCAGCAGGGAAAAAAACGCCATGCCTCTGGCACCAACAAGAGTTTGTCATCGGACAAAGACCCGCTCATAGTGAGACCGGTGGCGGATCTGGGTCGCGCTCTTCCTTTGGGCCGATTTTTTCGGTAAGCCCTTTTCTCTCTTTGTGTTGCCTTCCACTCCCATCGGGCGGCGGCCGCCACCCGCTGCTCGCCATTTGCGGGCTTCGGTCATGGCGGGATCGACCGCAACCATGAGAAGAAAAAGCGTTTCTTGGAAATTTTTGCCTGAAGGCTGCCCGTGGCCCAAAATCGGCCTGACCTTGTTGACTGGAGCCCTCTCCTTCTGGAAGAGGCCGCCGGAATCCGGACTCATTGGAGGACTCAGATGCCAGATACCAGACCGGCCCTTGTCTTCGACCGGGAGCTCATTCTCAAATACGACAAACCGGGACCGCGATACACATCCTACCCCACCGCGCCGCATTTCCACGAGAATTTCCAGCGCCAAGAGTACATCGAGGAGATCCAGCGGACCAACTCTATCCACCAGCCGCCGCCAATCTCCCTCTATATTCACCTGCCGTTTTGCCAGTCGGTCTGCTATTTCTGCGGCTGCAACGTCCATTTCACCAAGGATCGATCCCTGGGAACCCGCTATGTGGAGCGCCTTCTTGCCGAGATGAAGGCACTCTCCCCCATGCTTCATCCTCAACGCCAGGTCATTCAGATCCATTGGGGCGGCGGGACCCCCACCTTCATCTCCGCCTCGGTCCTAGAACGCTTGTTCAATGGCATCCAAGAGTATTTCAACATTGCCGACAATGCAGAGATCGGCGTCGAAATCGATCCTCGAGAGGTCCAACCCGAACATTTCGACCTCTTCGCTCAGTGCGGATTCAATCGCATCTCCATGGGGATCCAGGATTTTGATCCGAAAGTCCAGGAGGCTGTTCACCGCATTCAGCCAGAGAAGCTCACCCGCTCGGTCATCCGGCGCTGCCGCGAGCTGGGACTGGAATCCATCAATATCGATCTGATGTATGGGTTGCCCCACCAGACCGCGGAGAGCTTTCAGCGCACGGTCGATCGGATCATCGACATGGACCCGGATCGGATCGCCGTCTTCAATTTCGCCTATCTGCCCCAGATGATCAAGCATCAGCGAGCATTGCCAAAGGAGGCGCTTCCGGTGCCCATGGAAAAACTGGCGATCCTTGAAATGGTCGTTCGGCGGTTCCAGGAGGCAGGCTATCTATTTATCGGGATGGATCATTTCTCTAGACCCGATGACGAGCTGAACCGGGCCCTGGAGAAGCGGACGCTCTATCGCAACTTCCAGGGCTACACAACCCAGGCCGGCTGCGACCTTTACGGGATCGGCGTTACCAGCATCGGTCAGGTGGGGCGCTGTTACGTACAGAACCTCAAAAAGACCGCCGCCTACGAGGCCGCCATCGACCAGCACGGTTTGGCTGTCTTCAGAGGTGTCCAACTCACCGACGATGACCTCCTTCGGCGCGATGTCATCACCCGGCTCATGTGCCATTTCGTGC
The DNA here is from genome assembly GCA_024278345.1 of bacterium. Lineage (GTDB taxonomy): Bacteria > CSSED10-310 > JAJRTK01 > JAJRTK01 > JAJRTK01 > JAJRTK01. The sequence goes on from JAJRTK010000336.1 coordinate 3,334, forward strand.
TCTACAAGAAGGAGATTGAGGATCTGCACGGGATCCACTTCGACAAGACCTTTGCCGGCGCAATGGAAGGGCTCCGACCCATGGAGGAAGATGGCTTGGTGAGCCTGTATTCGGATCGGATCGAGGTCCAACCTTTGGGAAGGCTCCTCGTGCGAAACATCGCCATGCACTTCGATGCCTATTTGGGGCGGAGTGCGGGGAAGGCCAGGTTTTCAAGGACCGTGTGACAGACGAACCGGACTTGGACCGCCACCGATGGCTAGCCCCGGAGCGAACGACAACTTCTTGGAGAATGACGCTTTGAACGCGAAACGAAGATTTGCTGCCGCTCGATTCCTTAGGCGAATACTCCACCGCCTTGATGCCGCGGACCTACGGATACTCAAACTACTTCCGATCCCATTGAAGAGAAAACTCTATCGTGGCCTTTTTCGACGTCTAGCTAGCATTGGAAGAGGCGACGTGGTGACCGTAGACGGTTTTTTATTGCATCTGCCTCCCAATGCTTGGCAAGTTTTTAGCAACGACGGCCTCGAGCTTGAGGTTCGCTCGCTTATTCGGAAAACCCTGCAGCCCGGCGATGTTGCCATTGATGTTGGCGCCTACATTGGCTTTCATACGTTGTTGATGGCGAAGCTGGTAGGTGAAGAGGGGGCTGTCCATTCTTTTGAGCCGGCCCCGGACAATCTCCTCTATCTGCGCAAGAATGTCGATAAAAACGGGTTTGGGAATGTCAAGATCCATCCTTGCGCCGCGGGAACGACGAATAGCGAAGTTGAGTTCTATGTTGGTGAAACCAGCACTCTGAACTCTCGGTCTTCCCAGTATAAATGGTCGAAGAAGATCAGAATTAGTGAGAAAAAAATAGATAACTTGGCGATCGACAGAGTCAAGCTCGTGAAGATCGACGTGGAAGGTTACGAGCTGCAAGTCCTCGAAGGGATGAGCCACACATTGGCGAAAAGCCACGATATTTGCCTTATTATTGAATGGAATCCTGATGCCTTGGTCTCCAGTGGGCATCACCCAGACGATCTACCAAAGCTCCTATTGGCGGAAGGGTTTCTTCTTGCTCCCGCATCGAAGCCGAATCACCTGTTTCACAGCTTGAAGGAACTCCACGTCGAGTGTGGAATGGACCAAAGAAATTACACGAATCTCTTTGCCGTTCGAGATCCCGCTTTTGTCTGCTAATTCAGACACCTCACCAGGTATCGTAGCCAGGTGGGAAATAACGGAAAAGAAAGATGATCAAGAAGCTCATTGGTCAGATTTATCTCAAACTCGCCGGCTGGCGGTGCGTAGGCACTGTCCCGGAAGGGAAGTGCGTCATCATCGCCGCTCCTCACACCTCGAACTGGGACACGCCCCACATGCTGGCCATAGCCTTCCTCACGGGCGTGAAGCTTTCGTGGATCGGCAAGCACACTCTCTTCAAAAACCGGTGGGCGAACCGGTTCTTCCGCTGGCTCGGGGGTATTCCCATACGCCGGCATCTTCGCCAAAACGTCGTCCAACAGATGGCGGAGGTTTTCGATGAGCACGAAGAGCTCATCTTGGCCGTTTCCCCCGAAGGGACGCGCGGGAGACTGGACCATTGGAAGTCCGGCTTCTACTATATCGCCCTTACAGCCAAGGTGCCCATCTGTCTAGGCTATCTGGATTACAGCCGGAAAATAGGCGGGTTCGGACCCTGCCTCCATCCCACTGGCAACGTCCAAAAAGATATGGACCGGATTCGGGCCTTTTACATCGACAAGAAAGGCAAGCACCCGGAGCAGTTCGGTCCAGTGAGGCTCAAGGACGAGCCCGACCTCTCATAGAATCAGTGCGCAGCGCCTTCCAAGATAGATTGGCCGGCCTCGGTCATGGTACCGGCCACCCGAAAAAAGCGCGCAGCGCACAAAGATGTGGGTCCAGGGAGCTGGCTCCCTGGCGTGGGTCTGGGAGCGGCGCTCCCAGCGGAGGTCCGGAGGCGGAGCCTCCGCCGGGTTCCA
>JAJRTK010000337.1 GCA_024278345.1 bacterium
CAGGGCGAAGTCCTGCCAGGGGACGGGGGACAGCGTCCCCGGACGACCGCCGGGTAACGCGAGGCGTGACCCGCCGAGCGGAGCGCGGCGCTGCCCGATGCCAATTTTTTTTCCGCGACCCATTGTCCCGCTTTGCGTGGATACCCGAGCAGGGCGCAAGTCTTGGGGGAAAGTCGGTTTTGGTTCGTCTTGAGGGCTTTGAGCGTGGGTCCAGGGTGATGAAGGGCGAGTGGCGGCGGACGGATTGCCGCCGGCGCGAGCGGACCTCAACTCTAAGAAAACGAAGCCATCGACGATCATCATGCCCTGGAAAGGTTCCGGATGGTCATGTCATCCGCGAGGTGAGCTGGGGAAGGGGTTGCCTGGGAGGTGAGTGGAGAAAGGGGTTGCTAGAAGTCGTCGAGGAGAGAAAGTTGTTGGGTGCCTCTCTCTTCCTGGCTTGCACGAGTCCCGGTCTGGGTCGAGCGCGGGTTATTGGGTGTCTCCGGGTCCTTGGACAGCGGTGACTTCGAAGTTGAAAGGTTTGGGTCGGCGTCTCTTTCGGGGTCGGATGAGGTTTTACACCGCCGGGGATCGACCGCACAGTGGGAGAAGGTCTCTCCGGGCTCAAGCTTCAGGATGCCCGACACGTTTCCGTCGCGGCTCGAGGGGGGGATTTCGTTGGAGCGGAGGAAGGAGATCTGGCCGGAGGATGTGCAGATCCACCATGCTTCGGCCTCGCTTGGGGCTAGAGCGGCTGCTGCGATTTGATGGGCTCGCCTCATAAGGCGCTTGACGGTCCTTGTTCCTCGCCCGCCTCGGCTTTGCACGGGATAGGCTTTCAAGGGGGTTCGTTTTCCTCTCCCGGTGGTGGTGAAAATGGTGATTTCGGTTGCGCTGTCCATGGGCGCATGGAGCAGTTCCACTACGTGGTCATCGGGAGCCAGGGCGATTCCCTTAACCCCGCTGGCAGCCCGGCCCTGAACGGGGACGTCGGAGGCGGGGAAACGAATTGCCATGCCCTGGAACGTCACCAGGAGGAGATCTCCTGAATGTTTGGCGGGCATCGCCTTGACCAGCTTGTCGTCGTCGGCCAGGCGGAGGGCGGCGATGCAGGTACTCCGGGTGGTTTGAAAGGTCTTGAGGCTTGTCAGTTTGATTTTTCCGAGGTGCGTGGCAAGGGCTATGAGTCCTTCGTCTTCGAAGCTGCTGATGGGCAGACAGCCCACGACCTTTTGTCCGTTCCGGACGGAGGTCAGGTTGACAAGGGCCGTGCCCCGTTCGCTCCATCGTGCTTCGGGGAGCTCGTGGACCCGGAGAGCCGCGTAGGTTCCGTCATCCAGGAAAAGGAGTAGGCGATCGGTGCTCCAGGCCTCGGAGGTCCAGCGGAGGAAATCGCCTGGCCGAGCCCCAGCGGTCGTAGGATCGGGTTCGCCGCGGAGGGAGCAGCGTTTGAGGTAACCCTCTTCGGTCAGGGCGAGGCGGATGCGTTGTCTGGGCACTGTTACGCTCAGCGAGACCGGTGGCTTCGTTGCGGCATCGGTGATTTCCGTGCGCCTTTCTCGGGCATGTTTTTTGATGACTTCGCGCAGTTCGGACCGCAGGAGCCGTTCCAAAGTTCTTGGCACCTGGAGAATCTCGTTGAGCCGTTCGATCTGTTGGTTGAGCTCGCCTTGCTCCTTCAGGAGACGCTGGAGTTGGAGGTTGGTCAGCCGGTGGAGGCGGAGCTCCAGGATGGCGTCGGCCTGTTCAGCGCTGAACTCTAGCTCGGCGATGAGGCGCCGGTGAGCTTCTCCTCGGTCCCGGCTGCTTCGGATAAGGACGATAACTTCGTCTAGGAGATCGAGGGCGCGGATCAGGCCCTCGACCTGGTGGAGCCTCTTTTGACTTGCCTCGAGATCGTGTGCCGATCTCCGGGTGATGACTTCCCGCCGGTGATCCAGGAAACACTCCAAAATCTCTCGAATCCGCAGTTGCCTGGGGGCGCCTCTGGCGATAGCCATCATCTGGACGTTGAGGCTTACTTGGAGATGCGTTTTTTTGAGCAGGTAGTTCAAGATGCCGTCGGCATGAGCGCCTTTATCGAGGTCGATGACGATGCGAAGCCCCTCGCGGTCGCTTTCGTCGCGGACGTCGGAGATGCCCTGGACTCCGGAAGAGAGCCTTTCCTGATCAAGTTGAGCGACGAGATTGCTTTTGATGACGCCGTACGGCAGCTCGTCCACCACGATGCGCTTTCCGCCTGTCTTGGGTCTCGGCTCGATCCTCGTCTTCGCCCGGAGAATCACTTTTCCCTTGCCCCGCTCGTACATCTTTTCCAAGTCCGACCCGTTGACGATGATTCCGCCCGTGGGGAAATCGGGGCCGGGCACGATCTGGCACAACTCATGGGTCGTGGCCCCGGGTTTTCTAGAAAGCAGGAGAGCCGCCTCCATCGTCTCCCGGAGGTTGTGAGGCGGCACCTCCGTGGCGAATCCCGTGGAGACTCCGCTGCAACCGTTGATCAAGAGATTTGGCAATCGCGAAGGGAGGACCGTGGGCTCCTCTTGGCTCTGATCGAAGTTTGGCGCAAAGGGGACGGTTTGTTTCTCGATGTCCTGCAAAAGAGTCCTTGCCAAGGGCGCCAGACGAGACTCGGTATAGCGCATGGCCGCCGGTGGATCGTCATCCATGGACCCAAAATTTCCGTGCCCGTCCACGAGGGGGTGCCCCATTTTCCACCACTGCGCCATCCGGACGAGGGCATCATAGATACTCTGATCGCCGTGGGGATGGTAGTTGCCCATGACGTCGCCCACGGTCTTCGCGCATTTTCGATAGGGTCGGTCGTCGAGGTTCCGCGCTTCGTATTTTGCGTAGATGATCCGCCTTTGTACTGGTTTAAGCCCGTCTCGGACGTCGGGGATTGCCCGGGAGAGGATCGTGTAGCGTGCGTATCGGCCATAGCTCTCGGACATTTCGTCTTCGAGGCTCACCGGGATGATTCTGTCCATAATCTGCTGCGGCATTTCTTAGCTCCGGCTCAGGGAGAGGATCTCATCATCCTCCAGCCCAAAATCGATGGTCTCCACGATGAACTGGCGCCGGGCCGCCGGTTCATCGCCCATGAGGATACTGACCTGGCGTTCCGCCGCCGCGGTATCGTTGATGGTGACTTGTAGCAGCGAGCGGGTTTCCGGGTTCATGGTCGTCTCCCACAGTTGCGTGGAGTTCATCTCGCCCAACCCCTTGTATCGTTGGATGGTGGGGTTGCGATACCGGCGGGCGATGGCTTCCATCTCCTGGCGTGTCCAGGCGTACGTGGGTTTGCTTCGTCCTTTTCGTGAGGCGATCTTGTAGAGCGGAGGCCGGGCAATGTAGATGTACCCGCCCAGCAGAAGAGGGCGCATGAACCGGTAGAAAAAGGTCAGGAGCAGGCATCTGATATGAGCGCCATCCTCGTCCGCATCGGCCAGGAGGATGATCTTGTGGTATCGGCAGCGGCGGAGGGAAAAATCGGGATGGACTCCACCACCTATCGTCTGGATCACTGCCGAGAATTCCTTGTTACTCAAGAGCTTCTTCACTGCTGTTCGCTGCGCGTTGGGGGGTTTGCCACGGAGCGGAAGGATCGCTTGTGTCCGTCGGTCGCGGCCCTGCTTGGCATTGCCGCCCGCCGAATCGCCCTCGACGATAAAGAGTTCGCAGTCCACCGGCTTCCGGCTGGAACAGCGCGTCAACTTGCCGTTTAGTGAGGTATTGGCCCCCGTTCCGCTCTTGCTCTTGCGACTCGCTTCCCTGACCTTGCGGGCTGCTTCACGGGCTTGGCGAGCACTGGTGGCTCTTGCCAGGAGTTTCCGGGCCACATCGGGATTTTCTTCCAGGAAGGCGGTCATGTGCGCGCTCGTCACCGCCTCGACAGCCGCCCGCGCCTCGGTATTCCCCAGCTTCATCTTCGTCTGTCCTTCGAATTCCGTCTCCGGCATTCGCAGCGACAAGATCGCCAGAAGTCCTTCCCGCAGGTCTTCCCCCGCCAAGTTTTCTTTCTTTCTCCAGACCCCGAGCTTCCGTGCGTACTCGTTCATGACGCGAGTCAGGGCGCTCCGGAATCCAGTCTCGTGATAGCCCCCCTCCACCGTGTTGATGCAGTTGACGAAGCTAAGAAGCGACTCGCTGTAGGCGTCTGAGTACTGGAAGGCTACCTCAACGAAAATTGTACCGCTCTTGCCCGAAAAACTATGCACAGGATGCACCGTTCGTTTTCCGGTGTTGAGATAGGCAACAAACTCCGTCAGTCCTTCCTGAAACCGGAACGTCTCTTTTCTTCCTTCCCCCCGAAGATCCTCCAGGTGGATCGTGAGTCCCGCATTCAAAAAGCAAAGTTCTCGAAGGCGATCCGCCACCATCCGATACGAGAGCTCCAGGTCGCCAAAAATCTCCCGGTCCGGGAGAAAGCGAACCGTGCTGCCGCGTTTCCGGGTGCGTCCCAGTTCCTCCAGGGGGCCATCGATTCCGCCTCCTTCCCTGAATCTCTGCCGGTATCGCCTGCCGTCCCGGCAGATCTCCACTTCGAGCCACTGTGACAGCGCATTGACCACTGCCGCTCCGACGCCGTGCAACCCGCCGGAGACTTTATACGATGCCGTAGAGAACTTGCCGCCGGCGTGGAGGCGAGTAAAGACGAGCTGCGGAGTCGGGATTCCCGTCTCGTGAACTCCCACGGGGATCCCCCGACCGTTGTCCCGGACGCTTAGGACCCGTTCCTTTTCAAGCCGTACCGTAATCTCCGTGCAGGCACCTGCAAGTGCTTCGTCGATGGCATTGTCCACGATTTCCTGCAACAGATGATGCAGTCCTCGGATTCCCGTCGAGCCAATATACATGCCCGGCCGCTTCCGCACGGCTTCCAGGCCTTCCAAGACTCGGATGTCTTCTTCAGTATAGCTCGCGATGGCCATGGGCGTCTCTCTTGCAAAGCGCTTTCAGGTTGCGGCGGCTCCCAGTGGAGCGATCCCCAGATACGAACGATCACAAGGGTAACATTCGCTCGCATGGAATGTCCAGCTCAGCCTTAGAAAGAGGGGGAGAAGAGGATCGCGTTGAGAAAAAGATGTTGCAAACGCCATTCCAACGCTCGAAACCCCGGGTCCTCCAAGAAGAGGAGAATCTTGCCGCGCTCCTGTCTTTCACCCGCCACGTAAGCGCTGCCCGCAAGGGCCTCTACTGCTTCGCTCCAAATGTGGCCTGCCAGGCGCAGCCTGGCAGGAGTCCGGTCCAGGCGAACTGGATCGAATCGCTCCGGATCCGACTCGAATGACCAGGATGATATCACAAGAACCGCCACTTCCCTCGGTAGTCCATACCCAAGATAGTGCTTTCCGTCGAGGTGTGCCCGCAACAAAGCTCCATGGGTCCGGATGGGCCATGCCGGCTTTGCCAGCTCATCGCCTTCCGATCCTTCCGCGGGCAAGGCCCTGCCTTTTTGCGGGCGTGGCACGGCTTCATGAGACGAGCGTGTCGAATGTGCCATGGTATCATGCCGTCCCGAGGATTTTTCGTCAGGTAGGGAAGTCGATTGGCGAAGGCCGATGCGCGTCATGGCGAACTTCGCGTCGGCCAAGATAGCCGCTGCGCCACCGATTCCGATGAGAGTTCCTCCGCCCTTGACCCACGGCGTGAGCATTTTCTGGAATGGCGCAAGCCAGATTCTGTAGTCCTCGGATTTGCCGTCCGGGAGTACCAACACGTTGAAGCGGGAGAGAGTTTCCGCCGAAAGCTGGTCCAAGCGGATGGGCGTGTAGGGAACGTCGTAGCGAGACTCCAATAGGAAAGCAAGGGCGCCAAATGATCGGGATTTCGTGGGCCAATCTCCCACAAGGGCGATTCTTGGCGGGACAAAGAGCCGGTTTGAATCGCTCCCCAAATCCGGCCCCCGCTGGCTACGGCTCGATTCCAAGGCCACGAGGCTCGATGCCGCCGCGGAATCGAGCCCCCTGGATATCTTCCCCAGACCGGGATTCATCTGGGCGATTGCCAGAAGAGTTCCGGCGGAAAACCTGGTCCCGCCACTTTGGAAGGGCCGTGTCGCCACTCGCAGCCTGGCTCCAGATTCCAGAAGCGCAAAAAGTCCGTGGATTCCTTCCGGTCCCCAGGGAAGAGCGAGAGCCACCGGTTTTTCTGCCAGAACGCTGTCGGCCACCGGGAGCGGAAAGGCGATCCGCTCGGTTTCAAGAGGCAGATCCTCGTTGGAATAGACCACGGGCAACCCGGCCGCCAGGGGAAGAGTCCAGGCCGTGACATCATTGATTTTGCTTTTTTCCCTGCGCAGGAGCCGATGCCGTTCTTCCTCGACAAAGCTCTTGGGGAGTGGCAGCTCGGTTCGAAAAAGAGCCTCCAACAGGTGCCCGGCCGGTTGCCTCGAATCGATGACCAGTGCTCCCGCGGGAATCGCCATTCCGCGCTGCTCCGGCTCCATGGGAGTAAAAGCTGAACGGAGCTCCACGGGCTTGGAAAGCCGCCGAACCTCGATTCCTTGCGTTCCCAGCATCTGCCGGAACCAGGCTTGTTGGAGCGGATTGGACAGCGGCATGACAAAGAGATGGCGCGGCATGGCGGGTGTGGTCTTCAGGGCTGACTCATGGAATCGATAATAGTGGCCCAGAAGCTCGCGACGACTTTTGCGGGCCTGCTTCAATGTTGCCCAGGCGGCCAGCCCATGGCCTTCCACCGCTTCCCGGTACGTGATCTGAGTGCCGTCCTTGCGCTCCACGGCCAGGCCACGGGGGGAGGCCTGCTCAAAGGTCATGCCGATGGCTCCATTCAAGCTTGGCCAGGTGTCGCCATAACCGGGATAGAAGGAATCGAAATCTTCTCCGCGAAAAAAGGCCCTCTGTTCCCTGTCGAATTCCCTGGCAAGAGCCTCACCGAACGTGGCCCAAAGTTTTGCCGTTGAAGGCCGAAAAGCGTCCAAAAGTGGCTCTGTAGGCGGCACAAAATAATAGGTTGAACTCGATTTCATCTCGTGGAAATCCCCGAACACCTGGCCCGGAAAATGACGAAACGCCGAGACCCGCCCCACGGATTCCGGCTGGCTCACGATGAACCAATCGCGGTTGAGGTCGAAAAAGTAGTGGTTTCCCCTGGGCGACGGCCAACGAGGCTCGTGCTCGAGAGCCGCGGGGTCCAGCTTCGGTTTCGGACCCAGAAAGGTCTGCAAATGGCGCAAATATCGGGCACGCCCATCCGGATTCTGGCAGGGATCGATGAGGACGACCACCGATTTCAAAATCTCTACGGTCTCTGGGTCATTCCTTGTGGCCAGCCGATACAAAAGCCCGATGGCGGCATCGGTTCCCGATGGCTCGTTCCCATGTACGGAGAAGGAGAGCCAAACAACCACCGGAAGACTTTCCAGCAACTTGCGGGCTTCTTGCTCGTCCGTGACCCGCGGATCTTCCAGACGTCGGATACCCTGGCGAATGGAATCGAGGCGTGCCATGTTCTCCCGCGACGTCGCCACAAGATAGAAGAGCTCTCGACCTTCGTGGGTTTGGCCGTATTGGACGCGGCGAATGCGCGGGGATCCCTTGGACAAAGCCGAAGTCACGGAGTCGAGCTTGGCGCAATCGGTGATCCGGTCACCAAGGGAGTATCCCAAGAGTTCGTCGAGGGGAAGGAGCGACGAGGCTCCGACCACGCCCCCGGTCGCCAAGACCGAAAGAAACTGGAGCAGCACCGCCCGCCGGACAAAACCCATCATCCTCACTCCTCCCTTCCAGATCTCTTCACGATTCATCAATGGCCGTTCAAAGAACTCAATCAGTTACTTTTTTGGGGTTGTGTTCCACTCACATCGGCGGCAGTCCGTCCGCAGCTGCTCGCCCATCGTCACCCCCACGCCCAATCGGCGGGCCAACCAGCGAAGGATTACCGAAAACTGCCGCCCCATCGGCCCAAGCCGCGCCAGCCGGCCCGGTTCATGCCATCAGTCTCAGTGATCCCGCCGGATGGCGAAGAGAGCCAGCTTTTCCAAAAGCCTTCTCTGAGGCCTGTCGGGCAGTTTTCGGAGCTTCGCCACTCCCTGGCGAATCAGCTTTTCGGCGAGCTCCGTAACCCTGGCCACGGCTCCCGTTTTCCGAAATAGATCCCGGATCCTGGCAACGTCGGCCGGACTTGCCCCAGTGTCTCCCAGAACCGCTTCCATCAGCTTTCTTCCAGACTCATCCGCCGCGCCGTACGCCAAGGCCGCCAGGAAGGTCCGCTTTCCTTCCCGAATGTCGGAGTCCGGGTCCTTGCCTAGCTTGACCCTGGAAGAGGTCATCCCCAGCAAATCGTCCTGGAGCTGGAACGCGAGGCCGATGGAGCCAAGGAGATCGCCCAGAAGATGGACTTCTTCCGTGGGCTCGGTGGCACGCAAGGCGATCCGGGCTCCTGCTTCGCCGGCAAAACGGTACAAAACACCCGTCTTGTTCCGCATCATCCCCAGGATCCGTTCGTCGTCGATCTTGCCGAACTCCAGGCCGGCAAGGACGATATCTTCCGCTTCTCCTTCGATGAGCTTCGGCACGGCCCAGCCCATCATCCGGCGGAGCAGCCCCAGGGCCGTGGCGGCTCCCACGTGGGTTTCGGTTTTGGCCAATAACTCTCCGGACCAGGCCTGTTGGATATCCCCGGCAAGAAGGGCCATGGAGAGGCCATACCAATCAGCCTCGTGCCCGGTGGCCGCCGAGTCCCGGTAGTACCTATGGAGAGTGGGGCCGCCGCGGCGCTCCAAGTCCCGATCAACGATGTCGTCGTGGACCAGGGTCCAGACGTGGAACACCTCAATGGCCGCCGCCGCCGGGAGCGCTTCCTCTTCTTTCCCGCCAAACAGGCCGCAGCTCAACATGCAGACCGAGCCGCGAAGGCATTTTCCCGGTCGCCGCAAGTATTCCATGACCCCCGGCAACAGGGCGCCGGAGGTCAGTCCCGCCGGCGGATTTTCCCGGATGTAGGCAGTGATCTCTCCCTTGCGCCCGGCGATGGCCTCCGCCAGCTCATTCATGGAAGAGATTCCTTTTCGAACGCCTCCACCACCACCTCACCCGATCCACGGCGCGACAGAATCTCCACCCGTTGTTCGGCTTCTTCCAAAAGCTTGCCGCACCTCTTGCTCAAACCCATTCCAGCCTCGAACGAATCGATGGCCTCCGAAAGTTCGAGATCTCCTCGTTCCAAACGTTCCACGATCCGTTGGAGCTGTTCCAGGCCCTTTTCGAAAGAGAGAGGCGATTCTTGATGGTCCATGAGTGGTCTATCCTTCGGGTGCAGTTCGCTTGTTTCCAGGGGGAGAAAGCTCTTGGACGGCAACGAAAAGCCGTCCATGCTGAAGCTCAATCTCCAAGATCTCCCCGGTTTTCACTTGTCTCACATCCGTCAAGACGCGGCCCTCTTTTCTGGTGATGGAATAGCCGCGCTCCAGAACGTTTCGCGGATCAAGGCCATGCAGTTTCGCCTGAAGCCGTTCCAGGGAGCTTCGCCCGTGGGCAAGCCGTGTCCGGATTGCCGCTTTGGTTCTTTGGTCCAAGGACTGCAAAAGAAGGCGGTAGCGTCCGATTTGTGGCCGTGGCCCCGGGTGCGCCAACCGCCCGGCCATCCGTCCCAGTTGGAGTCCCTTGCGCTCCAAAAGGCTTTTCAGGCTCTGATCGAGTCGCCTTTCCAGCTCGTCCAGCCGCTGAACACCTTCCGCGACCCGCCGCCCGGGAGATCGGCTTCGGAGTCTTGAATCAAGATCCAAGCGCTTCGAGGTCTGGCGTTTGAGGTGGACACCGATGGCGTATCTCAGCTTTTGCTGGAAAAGAAGTAGCTTTTGGAGAAGCTCCTCTCGCACCGGTGTCACGAGCTCGGCGGCCGCGGAAGGCGTCGGTGCCCGGTGATCGGCCACGAAATCCGCTATGGTGAAGTCCACTTCATGGCCCACGGCGGAGATCACGGGTGTATGGCATGAAAAGATCGCTCTTGCCAGCTCTTCATCGTTGAAGCAGGCCAAATCATCCGCCGAGCCGCCACCTCGGGTCACGATGAGGAGATCGGCCGCCGCTTCTTCCTGGGCAAGACGAACGGCCGCCGCAAGCTGACGGCCGGCATTTCTTCCCTGCACCGGGGAAGGCACAATCCGCACTTCCACACAGGGGTTCCGCCGGCGTAGCACGGAGATCACGTCGCGAATGGCCGCACCGGTAGGAGACGTGATCACCGCGACCCGCCGGGGGAGATAGGGTAGGGGTTTCTTCCAATGGTCGGCAAAGAGTCCTTCAACCTCGAGCTTGCGCTTCAAACGCTCGAATTCGGCCCGAAGATCCCCAGCGCCCAGGGGCTCCGCCCACTGAAGGACGATCTGGAGTGCTCCCCGCTGGCTGTAGATGCCCGGCCGGCCCCGGAGGAGGATCTCTGTTCCTTCCGCAAGCTCAAAACCCAGGCGCTGGACCGCGGATCGGAAGGCCACGCAGCGGAGCTGCGCCCGGTCGTCCTTGAGGCTGAAATAAGCATGCCCCGAGCGTGCGATAGTCAGCCCGCCCACTTCTCCCTGCACCCAGACGGAGGGGAAGTTCTCCTCCAGGAGGTTTCTCAGGGTCTCCACAAGCTCGCTGACGCTGTACGGACGCTTCTCCTTGGCCGCAATCGCTGTATGCATCTGGGGCAAGGCTCCGGGGGGGCAAGTTCGACGTGCGCAGCCTCTCAACCCGCGTGAGTGGCTTTGCCCACGATCTCGGAGAAGACCTCTGGATGGTGCAGAGCGATCTCCGAAAGCATCTTCCGGTCCAGATCGATTCCGGCCGTTTTCAAGCCGTGGATGAAGGAGCTGTACGAGAGCCCGTTCAGCCTGCATCCGGCGTTGATGCGGTGGATCCAGAGTCTGCGAAAATCCCGCTTCCGGGTGCGCCGGTCGCGATAGGCGAATTTTAGGGCGCGTATGACGGTTTCTTTTGCGACTCGATATCTTGTCCGCCGCGAGCCGAAATAGCCCTTGGCCTGCTTGAGCAGCCGCTTGTGGCGTCGGCGTGTGACGACGCCGCCTTTGATCCTGGGCATCGGAGCTTCTCCTGCTCGATCATAGCGAAGTGGGGAAAAGAAGAAAAATGCAATTAGAGGTGAGGAAGCAGCTTGGCCATTCGCTTCTCATCGGCCTTGTGGACAAGACCGCCAGACCGTAGCCGCCTTTTCCGCTTCGAGCTCTTCTTGGTCAGGATGTGAGCCTTGTTCGCGGAACCGCGCTTGAACTTTCCAGAGCTGGTTTTCCTGAGCCGCTTGGCGGCTCCGCGATGGGTCTTGAGCTTGGGCATGATAGACCGCTTCTCCACCGTAGTGTCAGAATGATTCATGGGAGCGAGACAAAAAAAAGATAGGCCCGAGCGGATTTGAACCGCTGACTTCTACCGCGTCAAGGTAGCGCTCTCCCCCTGAGCTACGGGCCTGTCTAACAATTTGCGAATCGGAGAATATGCTTTTGGAAGCACCTTGTCAAATGCGGGGAAAAATCATGACCTCTTGAAGCGGAGCTTTTCTAAGTCCTTGAGCTTGAGCTTGAAGTTTCCGAGCTTCGATTTTCCGTAGAGCGTATCCCGCGCCTTGACGAAACCTCTGTCCGTCGCCCCATCCAGGAACGTGAAAGTCGCCTCCACCCGGTCGATCCCGTCGATGTTCGTGCTCTCCCTGGCAAAAACCACGGACTCCAGTTTCTCAAAAGGAACGAAAATCGTCATTTCGCCCCGGCGCACGGAAAAATAAAGAAGGCCTTCTACCGAGATGTTCTCGCCCTCTATGGTTGCCGATGTGCTGTCCACCAGGTTCGCGGAAAAATTCTTTTCCGTTTCCGGGATCTGGTCTTCGGACTTGGAGCTGAGGCCCACGGCGCACAGCCAGAGCAGTGCCAGGCAGAGAGAAGTCGCAATCCCGGAGGAGCGGATCGAAATGGGAGAGGGGCGAAGATTCATTGCATTTCCTTCGTGCTGTGAAGAAGAGTCCGGCGGCCGCGCGGATTGAGCCTGCTACCTTTGCATTCGTTTCCACCGGCGGCGATGAACCAGGAGGGTCAGCATCCCGAAACCCAAAAGAAAGACCAGGGGCGAGAGGCCCGACGACATGGGCGGAAGATCCAGGACCGCGATGTTGTCCGGAAGGTGGTTCAGGACGTAGGCGATGTTCGTTCCCGGGTTCACCACGACGCTCACCGGTCCGTTGTCCTGAATCGTACCCCCGGTCTGCGTGGAGCTTTGGGGAATCTGTATGAATCCCACGAGTTCTCGCAAGCTGATACTGATCATGGCCACCGTGTTGCCAGCATTGTTGTCGTTTCCGAAGAGGGGAACCAGCAACCATCCCCCGGCGATGGGCACCAGCGACGTCGGGTTGTAATCGATGAAGTTTGGATCGCTAATCCCCGGCAGATCGATCCTCTTCACTACCGATCGTGTTACGAGGTCCACGACGCTAATCCGGAAACGGGCCACTTCGTTCAGCCCGTTGTGCGTCACGAAAAGGGTCGAGCCATCGTCGGTGATGTACAGCCCCGCGGGATCTTTGTCCGCGGAGTTGCTGCCCAGGTCGATGGACTTGATCGCCACGTCATTGAAACGGCCGCCGCCACTTGCCAGGGGCATTTCAAGGACGATGGGCGGATCGCTTCCGTTGATGGAGGCATACAGCGTACCGCCGTCCGGCGACAGCGCCAGGTTCACCGGTTCCACATAGTACTCGTCCACCAACCGCGAACAGAGGTCAGAGCCGGGAGGATAGGTGTCCACCACCTGGTGCGTCGTGGTGTCCACGATCCAGACCACACCAAAGTCGATGGGGATAATCCCCAGACAGAGCTCGTTCTGGAACCCCGTCACATAGAGATACTTTCCATCGGGCCTGGGAAGCATGTCGGTGATGGAGGTGAAGGGGCGGGTATCCGTGGCCCCGGGATCGGGATCGAATTCGATCCGTTCCTTGAACAGCTCGTAGTAGCCGGAAATGCCCTTGGCGTAAGTCTCCACGTGTCCTTCCACCGATCGGAAGTCGCCGATGCCGGGGCCGAAACAAGCGACATAGAGGCGGTTGTCCTTGCCGCCGATCTCAATGTCCACCGGAAAGCAGCTACTACTCAGGGCGATTTTGGCCCGGGGTTGGACCGAAAGACCGTTGGTCGATAGCGACAAGACCGAAACGGTGTCGCCAAAATTGTTAGCGACGTAGAGATAATCGCCGACCGGCGAGATCGCTTCACCCAGCGGCGAGGCCAAGTCCAGGTCTCTCAGCGGGTTGAGCGTTCCGTCGGTGTAGACGTGAAGCGTCGGTTGCGCCAGGACCGTCGTGGGCTGCCACCAACCGGCGCACGCCAGGGATACGGCCAGGAACAGGGGACGAAAATCAGTTCGGTGCATGGATCCAATCTCGGGTTTCGCCGGGAAGCCGCGGCGTGGGCATCGTGTCGAATGGGCGAAAGTCTAGCACGTTTCCACGGGGTTGTGTCAAAATTCGGTCGGGTGGTGGTTCGGTGGGACTCCGTTTTCAGGCAACGGATGGGGAAAGGGGCGTGATGGGGGAGCAGCGGCGGACGGATTGCCGCCGATGCGAGCGGAAGGCAACTTTATGAGGAAAAATGTTTTCATGTCCATTCCTTTTCGTGGCGTTTTGGCGTGGGAAGGCCCGTCCGCTGGTGCTCCGTCGTGGGAAGACCCATCCGCTCTCCGAGGACCGCGTGCGCCGCCAGGATCTCCGGCGCCTCCACCTCCACCAGCTCTGGTCGCCCGAAACTCCGGAGGAGTACGAACCGGATCCGGCCGCCGAGCCGCTTTTTGTCCTGGAGCATTTTTTCCATGAGCGCCTCGGGCTCCAGCAGATTCCAGGCCTCCACCGGCCGAAGCCCGCGCACCAGCCTCTCCATGCGCATGCTCTCCCTAGCACCTATCCACCCGCGCATCTCCGAAAGGATCGCCGCGTACCAGATCCCGATTCCCACCGCCTCGCCGTGGAGCAACCGGCTCTCCGTCGCCCCCGTCCGATCCTCCAGCGCGTGGCCCAGGGTATGTCCAAGGTTCAGAAAGGCCCGCCGCCCCGCCTCCCGCTCGTCCGCCGCCACGAAGAGCGCCTCGCTGCGGATGGATTGGGCCACGGCCCGAGTCAGCGCCTCGGGATTTCCCCTGGCCAGGGCCGCGAAATCCCTCTCCAGTTCGCGCACCGCGGCGTCACCCGTCAGCAGGGCATGCTTGAGATGCTCGAACAGGCCTGAAACCATCTGCCGCCGATCCAGAGTCGCCAGGAAGCCGGTGTCGGACAGAACGGCCCTGGGCTGGTAGAAGGCCCCAATGAGGTTTTTCCCCGGTCCCCGGTTTACGGCCACCTTGCCGCCCACCGCCGCGTCCACTTGGGCCAGAAGGGTCGTGGGTACGTTGATCCAGGCGACTCCCCGAAGATAGGTGGCCGCCACAAAGCCGCCCAGGTCCCCCGTTACGCCACCGCCCACCGTCACCACGACGGCCTGCCGGGGAACCTTCAGCTCGATGAGCCGATCTTGGAGTCTTGCGAATTCCCGGAGACTTTTAGAGGCTTCACCTGGCGGGATGACCAGGATGTTGTCGGGCTCGACGGCCTTTTCGATCCAGGAGTGATGCAGACGAAGGACATTTTCATCGACGATGGCGATTCTGGGCCGCCAATCTTTCGCCGCGGCTGGGAATCTTTCCAGGGCGCCGGCCCCAGCATAAACGGTGTAGCCTCGTTTTCCAAGGTCAACGGCGATTTCTTCGATTTCTTGGGACATGCGTAATCACGGCGTAGGTGGAGGTGAGGGGGCATCCACGGAAAGCGGGCCAGTCCGACGATCCTTTGCGCCACGGAGCTCACAAGGACCCGTTGCAATGAAAAGTAAGGGACCTATCAAATTGTCGTGTTTTTGCTTTACAATTTTCTTCGCCGAAACGGTGGCACCGGCATCTTGCCGGTGTAGCGCCCTCCGGGCTGCACGGAGCCGGGAAGGAGGCCCGCCCCAGCGGTGATGTTGTCAACCGG
>JAJRTK010000338.1 GCA_024278345.1 bacterium
CAGCGTCCCCGGACGACCGCCGGGTAACGCGAGGCGTGACCCTTCGAGTCACGCAAACGTGACCCTTGGAGTCACGCAAACGTGACCCTTCGAGTCACGCAAACGTGACCCGCCGAGCGGAGCGCGGCGCTGCCCGATGCCAAGTTTTTTTCCGCGACCCATTGTCCCGCTTTGCGTGGATACCCACCAGGGTTGCGCCGGCAAGAGGGCGGCGTGCCGGATTCGGGATCTGACCAGTATAGGGCGATCATTCCGGGGAGATAGCTATTGAAAAAACCAAAGAAAAAAGAGCGCTCTTTGTCTCAGCACGCAGTTGCGGCGCGGTGTTTTTTGCCCCTTTTATTCGCGGCGTCCGTGGCCCGGGCAGGCGATGCGCCTTTGGAGATCAAGCCCGCCACCAGCAAGATTCAAGTTGATGCAATCCTGGACGAGCCGGCCTGGAAAGAGGCTCTCGAGCTTTCCATCCCCTGGGAATGGGCGCCATCGGACGGCGTGGCGGCCCCAGTGAAGACCCGCTGCTGGATCACCTTCGATGAAACTCGCCTCTACGTCGCCTTCCAGGCCCTCGATCCCGAGCCGGGCAAGATCCGGGCTCGCTTCGCTGACCGAGACGTGCCCTTCGCCGATGATATCGTGGGCTTCATGATCGATACCTTCAACGATCAGCGACGGGCGTACCAATTCCGGATCAACCCGCTGGGCGTCCAGATGGACGCCATTAACAACGAAGTCCAGGGAAGCGAAGACTGGTCCTGGAACGCCATCTGGGACTCGGCGGGCCGGATCACCGACGACGGTTACATCGTCGAGCTTTCGATCCCCTTCCAGCAGCTCACTTTTCGAAGAACGGACGGCCCCCAAACTTGGCGCTTCCTGGCCACCAGAGACTATCCGCGCTCCGTCCGTCACCGCCTTCGCTCCATCAAAACCGACCTGGACCGAAACTGTACGATATGCCAATTCCAGGAAGTTGCGGGCTTCCAAGGAATGAAAACAGGGCGAAACCTGGAATTGGACCCGACGCTGACAGCCGTGGGCAGCCAGGCACGCAATGACTTTCCCGACGGTGATTTTGAGACCTCGGAGAAAAGCGTGGATATGGGACTCTCAGGCCGCTGGGGCATCACCACGAGCATGGGCCTGGCCGCCACCGTCAACCCCGATTTTTCCCAAGTAGAAGCCGACTCGGCGCAGGTGGACGTCAACCGCACTTTCGCCCTCTTTTTCCCCGAAAGGCGCCCTTTCTTCCTGGAAGGTGCCGACTTCTTCTCCACGCCCATCCAGGTGGTCTTCACTCGGACCATCGCCGATCCCATCGCCGGCCTGAAGCTGACGGGCAAAGAGGGCACTCACGCCTTCGGCGCCTTTTTCGCCCTGGATCGCCTCAACAACCTTCTCTTTCCCGGCAGCCAAGGCTCCAGTTATACGTCGCTGGACCAGGATGTCTTGAGCGGTTCGGTCCGGTACCGCCGGGATCTTGGAAAAACGTCGGCTCTGGGAGCCATCTATTCGGGCCGCGTCGCCGACGGATATGGGAACCATCTCCTTGGAGCCGATGGGCTCTACCGATTCAGCGGAGCCGATCAGTTGGGCTTCCAGGTCATCGGTTCGTCTACCCACTATCCACGGGAGATTGCCGAGGAAAACGGCCAACCGTTGGACGCCTTCCAGGGAATTGCCTTCCAGACCTCCTATTTTCACAATGACAGCCAATGGACCTGGTGGGCCGGAGCCTCGGGCAATAGCCCCAATTTCAGGGCGGACAACGGCTTCGTGCCCCAAGTCTCCATCCTCCAAGGCAACATGGGGATCAACCGTTTGTTTCGGGGGCAGCCCGGTTCCTGGTTCAGCACCATAAGCTTTTCCGCGGCGCTGGACGCCACCCGGGAATGGAACGGCGAGTTCCAGGAATGGGGCGGCGACCTGGGCGTCAGCTATCGAGGCCCACTGCAAAGCTTTGCCAGGCTTTCCATTTCCCCCAACGGAGAACATTTCGCGGGAAAGGATTACAACAATCTCCGCCAAAGGTTCTTCGTGAAAATCCAACCCACGGGAACCCTGGAGCTTGGCATCTTCGTTTCGAGAGGCAAGACCATCGACTTCGCCAACAATCAACAGGCCGATTTCGTGGCGCTCTCTCCCTGGATCGAGCTGAGCTTCAGGCGATTCCAGACAAGCGTCCGGTACGATCGCCAGATCCTGGATCTTCCCGAGGGCCGCCTCTTCACCTTCGATCTCCTCCAGACCACGACCCTGCTCCACTTCAGCCACAGGGCCTTTCTCCGTGCAATCCTCCAGTTCCGGCGGGTGACCCAGAACCCCGCTCTCTTTCCCTACGAAGTGGAAAAAAAGGTACAGAGCCTTCTCACGCAGCTCCTCTTCACCTACAGGCTCAACGCCCAGACCGCTCTACTTTTGGGCTATTCCGACAATTACCAGGGCCTGGACAAGACCGCCTTAACCCAGACGGACCGCGCACTCTTCCTCAAGGCCAGCTACGCCATTCTCTGGTAACACCAGCGGTGGCGCCGGGCATCCACGGTCAGCGAGACACTTCGAGGATTGTGGAATTGCAAGCGCCCGAACAACGCCTCGCCATCGCTCGGCGGGACCAGGGAGATCTCCGTGGCGCCACATCCCCTTGGGCACAGCTACTCTTGGAGGCCGAAAAGGCGAGTGGCGGCGGACGGGGGATAGGGGTAGGGAAAGCGCATTGGTTTGCGCCTCCCCTCCCTCCGAACCGTATGTGCGGTTCTCCCGCATACGGCTCTCCAGTCGGTAGGGTCTCTCATGGGCATCCACGTACCATGAAAGTACATGGTTAAATCCATCTTCGACGGCGTGGTTATGGCGCTCGGCGCCATTCACTTTCATCTTCCGGGGGGTGGTCGCCGGGATCATGCTCGTTAACAATCATGTAGGGCTGGCCGACACCCCGGAAGATGAAAGGCAGGACGCCGAAGCCTCCGGTGTTTTAGCCCCCCAATCTTTTCGCATGGAGGCCTTCCGGCCTCCA
>JAJRTK010000339.1 GCA_024278345.1 bacterium
AAACGACCCCTGTCCCTGCGGAAGCGGCAAAAAATACAAGAAGTGCCATGGCCGATGAATAGGCTTCTCCAGGAAGCCTCAACAGAGCCCCTCTGCCTCCGGAATGGATCTTCTTTCGAAGCCATGGAAAGGCGTGCCCCTCATCTTTTCCTTGGGTTGGAGTCCGCTCCCATCGGCGGCAGTCCGTCCGCCGCTAGTCGCCCGGTGGAGCCGCGGACCCGGTTTTTGGGGGGGACGGTCTGATTGCCCCGATTCGACTGGGCATGCTGGTACGCGCGGGGACCCCAGTCGGGATTCCAAGGCAGGCAACCCCATTCGGGATTCGGGCCCCAGGAGGGTGAGCAGCGCGAGCGGATGCGAGTGATGGGAACGGAGTACAACCTGAAGAGAGAAGAGCGGTTGCTTGAAAATCGTTTGGCAATTTTCTTTACGGTTTTGTCGCCTTGAAGAACAGGGGGGAGCCGATTGCTACGGCGAAAGATGGAATTGGACGGGCTTTGGGCGAGCGTCACCAATGGCGGAGTGTGGGGGGCTTCCTGTATGGTTTAGGAATGGTGGTCCGGTTTCCTTGGAGAAGGTGTGTCGAAGCAGCGACCGAAAAAGATTGGCTCTTACCGGGTTCTGGGAGTTCTGGGCCAGGGCGGGATGGGGGTCGTTTACCGTGCGGAAGATGTGGAGACCGGTGAATCCGTGGCCCTCAAGACGGTGCGCCTGCCTCATGCGGGGCTGCTCCAGGGGTTTCGGCGGGAGATTCACACTCTTGCGCGGATTCGGCACCAGTGTATCGTTCGCATCGTGAATCATGGCGTTTTCAGGGGGCTTCCCTGGTATGCCATGGAGCTTGTTGAGGGGGTGAGCCTGGCTCAATATGCGCCGGGACGGCGACGGGATGCTCCCACGGTGGAGGTGGAGCGAGTGCCTGAAGCGGATCTCAGGGCGCGAGCCGCCAAGAAACGGCGGGAGAAAGGGGCGGCGCGAGAGAGTAACGTGGCTGACGAGCCCACCGACCCTCTTTTTCGAGACCCTGACGCGGTGCGGGCCGGGCCTGTCCGGAAAGAGGAAACGACGCGGATGGAGGAGGCGCTGTCGGAGCCGGCTTCAGGGAACCGAACCGATACGATGAGTGGCTCGTCGGGGGGCGTGTCGCCGACGGATACGGTGACGGGGAAGATCTTGAGCTGGCGGTCTTCCGATTCGGAATCTCCATCGAAGGTGCCGGATGGGGCTAGCAGGAGTTGGACGTCGTTCGAGGAGCTTCGGCCTATCTTGACCCTTGTTCGGCGGTTGTGCGATCCGCTTTCCTACCTGCATGGCGAGGGCATCGTGCATGGCGACCTCAAGCCGGCGAACGTCTTGATCCGTCCTGGCGGCGTGCCCGTACTTGTCGATTTCGGGGTGACGTCGCAGTTTCATGGGCCTCTCAGTCTGGCGAAGTCGCGGATCGAGCGGGGCGTGGTGGGGACGGTGAACTACATGGCTCCGGAGCAGGCCCGCGGGGTTACGGTGGATGCTCGGGCGGATCTCTATTCCCTGGGTTGTATTCTTTATGAGCTTTTGACCGGCGCACCGCCCTTCGTCAGCGAATCTGCTTACGAAGTGGTTCGGAGTCATATCCACACGAAGCCGCTTCAGCCTTCGAAACTTGTGCGAGGTGTGCCGCCGGAGCTGGAGCGTCTGATCCTTCGGTTGCTCCAGAAGAAGCCCCAGGATCGCATGGGCTACGCTGATGACGTTGCGGCCGCGCTAGAGCGGATCGGCGCGGAGAACCCGCCGCCTGTCAGGGCCAGGAGGCCGAGGGTCTACCTCTACCAACCGCGCCTTTGTGGCAGGAACGATCAGCTCAAGATCTTGCACCGGCATCTTGGCGCTCTGGGGGAAGGCCGAGGCCGGGTCGTGGTTTTGGGTGGCGAGAGTGGTGTTGGCAAGACGCGCCTCATCATGGAGTTCAGCCGGGAGGCTGTACGGGGCAAGGTGCGCGTGCTCACCGGGGAGTGTTCCAATGCCCGGGTCCGCCCCTTACAGGGGTTGCTCAGGCCGTTGCAGGCCATTGCGGATCAGTGTCGGGAGAAGGGGGCTGAGGAGGCGGAGCGGATCTTGGGGCGCCGGGGTCCGCTTTTGTCGCTCTACGAACCGCTTCTGGAAGAGATACCCGGAATGAGTGACCACCCGCCTCCGGTGGAGCTGGCCCCCGCCGCCGCTCGGCGGCGGCTGTTCCGGTATCTGTCAGAGGTGCTCTCAGAGCTGGCCTCCCGGGGGCCCGTGCTTCTGGTCATCGAGGATTTGCAGTGGGCGGATCAGCTCACAATCGGCTTCCTTGAGGCCTTGGCCCAAGGGCGCACGCTAGAGACGTCGCGGTTGCTGGTCGTGGGCACCTACCGGAACGATGCGCCGGCTCCCGGGCTTCATGGCCTCTTTTCTTGTCCGGGCGTGACGAACCTGGTCCTCGACCGCCTGGACAGCGAAGCGGTCACCAGTATCGTGGGGGACATGCTGGCTTACCAGCCGCCGCCGGAAGTTTTTTCCAAGTTCGTCGTGGAGCAGTCGGAGGGAAATCCTTTCTTCATCGCGGAGTATTTGCAGGCGGCCGTGGCGGAGGGGTTGCTCTTCCGGGACGAGCATGGCCTGTGGCAAGTCCGAGGCGAGAGGGACGAATCGGAGATCCTGAAAGTTTACCGCGAGCTGCCGTTGCCCCGCTCTCTCCGGCATCTTGTGGAGCGCCGTTTGATTCGCCTCCCGTCTGTGGCTAGAAAGCTCATCGAGCTGGCGGCCGTGGTGGGGCGCAATGTCTCCACAAGCCTGCTCTATCGGGCTTCGAGGCTGCGTCAGGACCAATTCTACGAGGCCTTGGCCGACCTTCTTCGCCACCAGATCCTGGAAGAGGTGGAAGCCACTGGCGACCTGCGATTCGTTCATGACAAGCTCCGGGAAGTCGCCTACCAGAGGTTGACCGTCCGCCGGCGCCCGCAACTTCACCGGACTATCGCCAGGAGCATGGAGCGCCTTTTCTTGCAGGATCGAGAGCTTCGCTTCGCGGAGCTGGCTTGGCATTGGCGGCAAGCTGGAAATCAAGAAAAGGCACGAGAGTTCTACCTGGCCGCGGCGCGGAGGGCCCGGGATCGGTACGCCCAGGAGGAGGCGGAGCATTTGTACGGCTCGTTTTTGGAGCTTTCGGAGCAGCCGTCGCCGGAACGCGTCGCCGCGGCCAACGAGCTTGGCCGGCGGGTACTGGGCATCCAAGGCCGATACGAGGAAGCCGTCGTCCAGCACCAGCAGGCTCTGGCCGATGCCAGGCAATTGGCCGACAGCCGGCTGGAGGCCAGTAGCCTCGAATGCCTGGGCTGGGTCTACTTCGTTCAGGGCGCCATGATCCGGGCACGGAGCTTCTACGAAGAGGCGCTGCGGATCGCCAACCAGACAGGTGACCAGAAGAACGAGGCCCGGATCCTTGTGGATCTTGCCACGCTGAATGCGCGGCAGGGGCGGACACAAGATAGCTGTTTTCTTTACGAGCAGGCTTTGGCCACGGCCATGGAGGTGGGGGATCGCCATACCGAGCGCTTGGCTTTGGGCTACCTGGCGGATCTGCATCGGGATCTGGGCAATCTTGCGGGCGCCCGGCCTGTCTATGGGGCGGTCTTGGCTCTTGCCGTGGAGTTGGGCGATCGCGAGGGCGAGGGCCAAGTTTTGAACCATCTGTCGATCCTGGAGCGGGCGGATGGCAATTACGAGGAAGCGTGGCGCCTTTGCGAGCGCGCCTTGGCGATTTTTCAGGAAATCGGGGATTTGCCGGGGGAAGCCCGAGTTTTGACAAGCCTTGGCGGGATGCACGTGGGTAAGGGGTGGCTTCCCGGGGCAAGAAAGCTGTACGCGCGGGCGCTGACCATTGAACGGGAGAGCGGTCGCGTCATCGGGCAGGGGATTGTTTTGACGCATCTGGCGAATCTCCGGCGCGTGGAGGGTCTCTTGGACGATGCGTTGGAGCTCGTGGAACAGGCGCTTCTCGTCTTTCGGGATTTGGAAGACGGGATGGAGACCCTTCGGGCGCTTTGCTGCAAGGGGCATATCCTCTTGGCGCTGGGGAAATCTGCCCGCCACTGGCTCCAGCAGGCGCGGAAACTGGATGCGCAGTTGGGGGTCGTGGGGCAAGCGGGAGCATCGAGCCAGGCCGTGGAGCGCCTGCAGAGGGCGCAGGACGCCTTTGAAAGTCATACGCCAGCCCGCTTGTTCCGGGGGAAGTTCATCGCGGATATTCCGCCGGGTCTCCGTGGCTGGATGGTGGAGACCGGGCAGCTTGCGAAGGAGCGCGGGAACGCGATGATGGAGAAGCCGTCGGCTCCGGGGAAAGGAAAGAGCGTCACAGCCGAAACTTTAGCGCGGCGGCGGTCGGTACCCAGTCATGTGTCGAAAATGCGGCGTTAGCTCCGCCGTGCATGAAATCGCTGGTGAGCTCTGCTCCCTGGCTAGAGGGAAGGAAGGTGGCCATGATCCGTTATTTCATAAAACCATTCGGTCTGATGGCTGGAAGCGGCGCAAGGGTGGAGCGTTGTTTTTCCCGGGAGTTTAGCATTGCGAGGCTGAGCCGCGCCACGCTCATCTGGGTCGCTCTGGTTTTCGTCTTTTCGGGCGTTGAGCTATTAGAGCCCATGGCCGGCCCTCGTGCCACCCCGGAGGATCTGGTCATTTTGTGGTCCGGGGTCGCCAGCAGCTTGGACATCGAAGGAGGAGAGCTCTTTTGGGTCGCTGGCGTCGGAGGCGAATTCTGCCCTCCGTACGCCATGGTCCGCAAGCTAAACCTGGCCACCGGCAACACATCCATTTTTCGCCGATCCTGCGCGGTTTCCCCCAAGGGCGTCTCCGCCGACTCGTTCCACGTCTATTACGGCAACTTTACAAGCCTGTCCATCGAGAGGCAGAGGCTCGATGGGAGCCTTCTGGAATCCGTGGCGGCGACCGTAGGCAGTATTTCAGATATTTTGGGAGACACGAGCGCCATTTACTTTTCCGATACCGAGGGCGTCAAGAAATACGACAAGTCAACCGGCAGCGTCACCACTTTGTCTGCCGGAGCCTCCGCTAATCGTCTGGCGTTGAGCTCCAATTACGTCTATTGGACGGACAAGGCGGCGGGGACGGTGTGGAGAGTCTCCGTTTCCGGCGGCGGCGCGGAGCTCGTGACATTTTTCCGGACTGCGTTGGATCAGATCGCCTTCGGGCACGTGGAGGGCGACGGAACCGAGAACGTCTACATTGTCGATGACGCTGGCATTCACCGGATACGCGTGGAGCCATTCACCACGGCGAAGCTCGTCTCCACCGCTGCGGGCGAGGTTATCGGCGACATTGCGGCAAACTCCGGGTATCTCTATTGGACCAGCTACCAGACGGCGGCGCCGTCGAGTACGGGGCAACTACGTCGCATCCCCCTCTCCGGGGGGGGCGCGGAGACCATGGCCTCGGGCTTGAACAAGCCCACGACGCTCATCCTCTCCGATACTCACGCCTATTGGAGTTCGCCTGTCAGACTCTGGCGCTTGCCCCTGTCGTCGGCGCCACAGACGGTGGATTTGAGCCTGGAAGCGATAGGAGCGACCCAGGGGATCCAGAACTGGGCCAACGACGTGCCCCTCGTGGCCGACAAGGTGACTTACGTGCGCGTTTATCCCACCGTCACATCCGTCGATACCTCGGCGACCGCTCTGCTCTACGGTTTCCGGGACGGCGTCGCCCTGCCCGGGTCGCCCTTGTCCGGCAGGTTCAATTCCATCGTGGTGAAGGCCATCGATCCGGATCGCGGGTCCACCCGGGATAATTTCTCTTTCTGGTTGCCCCCTGACTGGAGGACCGGGACCGTGACCCTCCGGGCGGAGATCAATCCCGACCGGGCCGTGAGTGAATCGGATTACGACAACAACGGCATCTCGATCACGCGGACCTTCCGGACCAAGTCTCCCGTTTGCGTGGCCGCCTTGCCTCTGGCCATGTCGGACGGGCGGCGCTTCCAGAAGGATGCTCCCGGCTTCCAGGAGATCGTGGACCGCTTCCTGAGCCTCTGGCCGGTCCCCGAAGTCTACGTCCTTCCCGAAACCGCCACCATCACCAAGCCTTTCGGCGGAGAGTTCAATCTTCCCGGGGACGGTGGCAAGGTCATCTACCACCTTTGGGATTACGACAATTGGCATGGAGACCCCGACTATTGTTCCAGTCGGTCCGCCGGGATCCACTACATGGGGATGGTGCATCCCGACACGAACACCGGCAATCAGCTTGGTTACGCAAGCCTTTGGACTTACCAATCCTACGTCAAGATGCAGTGGCACCATCGCAGAGGATGGCCCGAGTTTGCGCGAGCCCGTGGCGGAGCCACCATGGCCCAGGAACTGGCCCACAACCTCAACGGGGATCCCACCTTCAACGGAAATCGCCTCGGCCATGTCGATTGTCGCGACCCATCGGGCGTGGACACCAACTATCCCTACGACCCGAATACCATCGCCAATGCCGGCGTGGGGACCTTTTGGGGTTTTGACTCCTTGTCAAGGACGCCCATCGAGCCAGCCAGCGCAAGGGACTTCATGTCCTACTGCGAACCGGCTTGGGTCTCCGACTACAATTGGAAAGGGGTCATGGACCGCGTCAACAACGGGCGGTCCGTCTCCAAACCCCGCCGATCACCCACCGTTCCGCAGATCATCCTGGCCGGCCTGGTGGAGCACGACGGAGAACCGGCTTCCTTC
The DNA here is from genome assembly GCA_024278345.1 of bacterium. Taxonomy (GTDB): domain Bacteria; phylum CSSED10-310; class JAJRTK01; order JAJRTK01; family JAJRTK01; genus JAJRTK01. The sequence continues at coordinate 6,735 of JAJRTK010000339.1, forward strand.
CCGGTCCTCTACAAGCTCGATCCGGAGATCATCGATCTGGGCAACTGGAACGACCTCATCGACAATCGAAATGCTCATCTAGGCATTCCCACGGACTACGCCGTGGATTTCCTGGGCGCCGGTGACGCGGTTCTGGCCTCTTATCCCGCTTACCCCACCTCCACCCATGGCCGCGGTGTCCGCAGCGAGCCGTTGCAGCCGGGCTTCCTCCTGGCCATCGACGAGATCAGCGGCCTCGAAGCTCTTCGAATCACCATGAACGGCGTCGAACAGGTTCGCCAGAAACTCAGCGCGAATCCCCCCACCGTCCAGCTTATGGAGCCCACGGGAGGCACCGTCGCGGGAGCTCTCACCATCCGCTGGCAAGCCTCGGATCCCGACGGAGATCCACTGCTCTCCGTCGTGCAGTACAGCGCCGACGGCGGCGCCAACTGGACGGTCCTGGGCTTCAACCTCGAAGGTCAGAGCCTGATCGTCCAGGATACGAGCGCGCTCCCCGGTAGCGCCAGCGCCCTGGTGCGAGTCGTTGTGCGGGACGGCTATTACACCGCCTTCGATACGTCCACCCCTTTTGAGATGCCCAATCACGGCCCGGCAGTCACCATCCGGACTCCGCGACAGCGAGAGCTGGTTCCTCCCGACGCCCAGGTGATCTTCGCCGGAGTCGCCTTGGATCCCGAAGAGGGGCCACTGTCAGGAACCGCACTGGAATGGCTCGTCGATGGAGCGCTCGTTGCCACCGGATCGGAAGGCACCACCCGTGGCCTTGTCCTGGGCGAGCACACCATCACCCTTCAGGCTCGAGACTCCCTGGGAAACAGCGGGAGCGCCAGTGTGACGATCTTCGTCGGCGACGCGCTTCCCGTGCCCATCTCGGGAACGGCACTCCTTCTGGTACTGCTGCTTCTTGCCGTAGGAGGCGCCGTCCTCTTCCGATCCAGGCCCGGAACCAACGAAGCCTGACAAGGTAGCCGGACATACGTCTTGCCACTGCTTCCTGGTGGCGAGACGCGTTGGTCAAGAATCGGCAACAAACAGGTTGAGGCCCGGTTTTAGCGGGCCTTAGCCTAGATCCACCCCAGCCAGTAGCCAAACAGGGTCGCCAAAACTCCCAGGAAGGCGAACAGACCTCCCACGATCCAGGCTTTTTGCCGAACCGTGGGAAGGTCGTGGACCCAGAAACAGACCAGGAAGAACTGCAAGTAACCAAAAAGGAAGATCAGGTACGGAGCCCGAGCATTCCAGAAGCTCCAGTCCCATGTCAAGGCGCCGATGGAGTTGAGGCAGACGATCTCCACCAGGACGCAGAAGACCGAGCCCGCCACCGCGATGAAAAGCCGGTTCGGTAGCCCGAGAATCCTCAGCTTCCGGTCTTTCGGAAGGACCTTGGAAAAGGCAATCCCCGCAATGGCGAACATGAAGCAAATCTCGATGTTCAACCCCACAAGAATCAAATAGGCCGTCTTCCCGGGCGCGCCCCAGAGCGGCGCATAGCCCGAAAAATGCAGAACCAGCGAGTTCATAATCTCGTTCAGCCAGTCCATCCCCCAAAAGGCCAGCCCCGCAAAAACCTGGTTCCAATTCCGTTTCTCGATTTCCACGGCATAAACGTAGACGACAAAGGCAAAAAGTGGGATCACGGTCCACTGAAACAGGCTGGGATCCCGAAGGATCGCAAGGGCTTGCCGAGCGGATTCCGTGGGCATGGTCAAGATCGATTCCAAAGCCAGTCTCCTTTTTTGCCTTGCGTTCCGCTCCCATCGCACGCCGTCCGGCGCAGCGCTGCTCGCCCGTTTCGCCGCCACTAAGTGTAGAATGGAAGAGATGGACTTTCAACTTTTCGGGTATGCACCTAAGCCGGGACACACGACAAAACCAGAAAAAGACGCGCAGCGTACAAAAATGTGGGCTGGGATCCCGTTGCCCTTCGTTGCAACGGGAAGATGAGCTAGCTCCCTGGTGGGTGCGGGGCAAAGCCCTGCCAGGGGACTGGGGACGGAGTCCCC
>JAJRTK010000340.1 GCA_024278345.1 bacterium
CGCTGTCCCCGGTCCCCAGGCAGGGCTTTGCCCTGCACCCACCAGGGAGTGACCTCCCTGGACCCACGTTCTTGTACGCTGCGCGTCTTTCTCTTTGTTTTGTTGCGTGTCCCGGCTTAAGTGGATACCCCCCGAAACCATGTCAAATTCCAGAGCCAAGAGCGCCAAGGCGGCCTTCCCACTGCTGTCGATCCGCGGCTCAGGGCAACTGGAAAAGAGTTGCAGGCAGGCAGCCGGACCCAACTCCAGAGCCCCGCGAATCACCTGGCAATCGCTGAATTTTGGCCCGCGTCCCCAGCTCCCCAAGGCGCCGGACAGCCAGAGCGCTCTGGGAGAGGCCCCCATCCCCCTGCGCCGCAGCCGGGCAAGTGCCCTGGAACGCCAGCGCCGCCCCGAAGGCAATGGAGGCAAATCCAGGTCCCGCTCCACGCCTGACCCGAGCTTCCCGTCCTCGCCAAGAAATCCCGCGGCTCGGAGCTCCGCCATCCGCCGGCGGTGATTTGCCCGGCTCAATCCGCGGAGGGTCGATAGCTTGAGGGTCGTTCCCAAGAAAAGTGCCTGGGCCAGATAGCACCGGGCATGATAGCCGATGCCCCCTGCGGCGCCGCCACTTCCCTCGCCCCTTCTCCGCGGGGGATTCAAACCAAGAGGCCGGCCTTCCGTGGCCACGATCCCGATCTTCTGGAGATCGGGAGGAATCTGCCCTCTGCTCTCAGCCTCCAAAATAATGATGAGCGGAAGATGGATCTGTCCCCCCTGAAGAAACCTCAACAACAGGCCCCAGACAGGAGACCGCAGCTCCTTCGCGGAGCAAAGGACCAGCGCCGGGCGCCCTCGAAGAAGCGGCGCCACAGCCCTTTGCAGGTAGCGAGCCGCAAGAGCGGAAAACCCAAGCCAAAGGGTTTCCAGGCGAAGATCATCTTTCGCTGGCAAGGGGAGGTCACAGCCCGCCACCTGAAGCAACAGTTCCCGAAGCGGCCCCAATTCGTCCCACGGCCGTGGTGGTTGAAGACGCAGCAAGGGAAACCCACACTCCCGTAGCCCAGCCCGGAGCGACCAAAGTTGGCCGGACTCGCCGTGAACGGCGAAAACGGATCCCCGGCCCTCGCCCAAAGCCTGCCAGAGGTTTTTCTGAAACAGAGGGAAACTCGCCGCGTCCAGAAGAGAGGGAAGTCTCATTTCTCAATAAGCAGGGGACCGAGCAGGATCTCAACCGGCGGGCCGCCCACAGATACGGGGTTTTCAGTCCCGCCTTCGAGATCCGAATCTTCTGTCGATCCGGCATCGCCATCGTGATCGAGGCGCGCACTCACCGTCATTGTTCCCTCAAACTTCGTACCGGGCATCATGACATTGGCCTGAGAAAGTTGGAACTCCATGGGAAAACTCACCGGCCGGATCCTCTGGACCGCCACGAGGGCACCATTCGCATCCTTGGCCATGAGGAACAGAGTCTCGGTCCCGGTGACCTTTCCCGCGAGCTCCGGCACAACTCGGATCACTCCCTGGATGGCCGGACCGCTGGTGGCGGGCATTGGCTGAGGCGGTTTCATGGGAGCCGAGGAAGCCGGAGAACTGTTTCCGGACCAGTCCAGCTCACGTCCTTCATGGACATTCTTGTTGCAGGCCAAAAAGCCCGCGGCCACAAGGAACAAAACAAGAGCTCTGGAAAGCCTCTTCATGGGGATTCCTTTCAAAGAGATGAAAAAGTCAAAAGCGACGACGAATTTTGCTCGTGCTTTTCGCTTGGGGCTTGGAGTTCCCTGCGGCACCCGCTGCTCGCCATTGTCGCCGCTTTCGATCCATGGCCCTAAAGCTGAAGCATCACCCGAATTTTTGGAGCCGCCCGGGTCCGGAGCTGGCAACCTGATCTCAGTACGGCAACCCCGACATATCGCCGCCTGCCTCGCGCCAGACGGCGCACCAAACATTGGCCAAAATGTTGATAGCCCTCGAATACGAAATGGAGGCGACGCCGAAAGGAACGGAGCGGAAGTCGAAGGCGCTGGCCGGAAGCACCTTGCCATCGACGACAAAGGCCTCGTAGAGCACCGGGTAGAGATCCCGGGCACGGCGGGAGCCCTCGAGCAAATACTGGCTGGGAGGGAGTTTCCTCATGAGATCCATACGGTACCCCTGCCACAGGATCCGGAACTTCGGATTGGCCACCTCGCCCAAGCGGTGAAACCCCAGCCGGACCCCCGGAAGCCTCCAATCCGCCGCCTCCCCGTAATTGAGTGGATCACTGAGCTCGGCAACCGGACCCACCAAGCGCCCCAATCTATAAAAAACCTCTCCAAAGGGCCGGTGCCCCTCGATCATCCGCACGGCCTCTAACATTTCTCGCTCGATGGTTGCCGCGGCATCTGCTACGCCTCCGGAATCGGAGGCGAAAGCGGCTCGGGCAAACTCATCAGCCTCTTCCACCCCCCGCGCCAGATCCCCCACGTAAAGCCTCATCATCCCCCGGAGCGCCGGCGGCAAAAAACCGACGGTATCCCGAACCATCCGGTGGTAACTGACCTCCCGCCAGGCAACAGCGCCGCCTGGAACGACAATCAACACCGCCAACGACAGCGCACCGGCCAAAATCCTGCCACCTGTGCTCTTCCTGCCCATCTTCATCCAACCCTCTTCACTTTCCAAACAACAGTTCCCGTAACCGCCGTCCCAACTCGCTTTCGCCCAACCCTTCAATGGCCAGGAGCTTCTCCCGGTGGCGGTGCCCCCGAATCAGGGAAATAGCGGACTTTCGAACACCAAGTTTCTTTGCCAGCAGCTCCACGAGGCGCTTATTGGCCGCTCCCTCCACCGGTGGAGCTTGGAGCCGCAGGCGGAGCACGCCATCCCGCACCTCCACCAAAGCATCCCGCTTCGCCCCGGGCTGGACCCGGACCCGAAGGCGACATCCAGTCTCCGTACCTTTCCGCGGTTGTTTCACACCCGAAACACCCATAAGAGTAGCTGCACAAGAAACGATCGCACGGCTTCCACGGCGAAAATGGCGGCGATGGGCGACAAATCAATGCCCCCTACAAGTGGCAAAAACCGCTGGATCGGCGCCAACAAGGGTTGCGACAGGCCAGCGATGAAACGTATCAACGGCAGCGTCGGATCCGGGCGAAACCAACTCATCACGGCACCGGCAATCAACACCAACGTCAGGAAGCCTAGAGAGTAGACCCCCAGGTAGAGCGCCGAAAGAAGGCCCAAAGAAATATTCGCCGCAAGGCCACTCCCGGCATCACTCAAGAGGCTCAATAGACCAAGAAAAACAACCGAGATGCCGGTGCTGGCCAGAATGACGCTTCCAGAAGCCACGAGCCGGATCACCAAGGGGCTTCCCAATCGCTCCACCCGGCTTCCAAAGGTCAACACCACACTGTCCATCACCCGAAAGAAAAAGTGAGTGATGGGGTTCGCCGTATATCTCTCCATCAGCGCGGTCACCATCATGCTCACGAAGAACAGAGCCACAAGAATGTCCAAGCCCCACTGAAAGCTCATAAGGAAATAGGTCGTCAGAGTCCAATCCCGGCCATACTCGAGCATCTTGGCGCCAGCGGGGGAATAAATCAGCATTCCCGGAGCCAACAGCCCCAAAACCAAACCCCTGGCCACGAGCACCGCCATCAACACCAGAAACGTCGCGCGCCAACGGTTGCGAACTTTCTTCGCCAGCGGCCCAATCAACGGCTCCGTCAAGCCAGCAAGCCGAGCCAGGATCGGCACCGAATAGAACGACACCGGCTTCAAAATGAGCTGAAGAACCAGCGTCGCCAGATAGAGGCTCGCCATCATGTCGATGGCAAAAGCCAAAATTCCACTCGAATTCATCGGGGTTCTCCCTTGAACCACCTGAGTCGGCCACAGCAGCACGGCCCTCATCTCAGGAAAGAAGTCAGGTCAAAACAGAGTTTTTTTTTGGGTTGTACTCCGCTCCCATCGGCGGCGGTCCCACCGCCGCTACTCGCCTTTCATCGCCCCCCCCAGAACCATGGGCTCCTGGCCTCAAGCTGGTCTCCCGCCAAACAAGGCGGTTCCGACTCGTGTGATGGTTGCTCCCTCCTGGACCGCCACTTCGAGATCGAAACTCATGCCCATGGAGAGCTCCTCCATCCGCTCCAATCCGAGCCGCTGCCGGGTCTCCTTCAAGAGCTCCGCGATGAGCCGGAACTGGGGCCTCGCCTCTTCCGGATCAGCGACGGCCGCCGGGATCACCATCAGCCCACGAAGCACGAGGGATCGACAATCCCGGACTTTCCGAGCTAGAGCCAACACCTCGTCCGGGCGGGCTCCCGATTTGGTCTCTTCGCCTGAGCTGTTCACCTGAATGAGGACGTTGACCTTCCGACCCAACCGCTCCGCCTGCTGCTCCAGCTTGTCTACGAGCTTCCCGCGATCCAGAGTATGGATCCAATGGAAAAGCTCCACGGCCCGCTTCGCCTTGTTCGTCTGCAACGGCCCAATGAGGTGCCAACAGATTCCCTTGTCAACCGCTCCCTCTTCCCGAAAATGCCCAACTTTCCGAGCCGCCTCTTGGACGTAGTTCTCCCCGAAATCAATCTGCCCGGCGGCGTGCAACTGGGCGACAGCCGAGGCCGGGTGTCGCTTGGATACGGCAAGAAGACGGATTTCAGCCGGATCCCGGCCAACGCTGGCCGCTGCCTTGGCGATCCGCTCCAAAACTGCTTGAAGCCTGTGGTTGACCATTCTCTCAAATGCCTCCTTGCCGTAAGGATTCCCATAGGGCGGCCTGACGATCATTTCCGCACCAGCCGGCCGATCAAGAACTGCCGCCCAATCACCGCGCCGGCACGCCGATAGGAGTGGTAAAGCTTGGGATGGCAACGGGTACACTCGTCCACGATCCCCGCGATCTCACCGCCGTAAGCGGCGATCCTGGACCTGGCCACGCGGCGCAAATCGAGCCACCACCCAGAATCGGGGTGCGAAGCAAGAGCAGCCGGCACATCCATGAAACTCGATGCTACATCCTCTTGTACTTGGTAACAGCATGGGCCGATACAAGGTCCCAACCAAGCCAGAAAAGACCCAGTTTTTCCAAACGTCGGCCCCTGGCAGAGCTCCTCCGCCCCACTCTCCAGGATCCCCGCTGCCAGGCCACGGTACCCGCAATGAACGATGGCGGCCCGACCAGTTTCCCGAGAAAAAAGCGCCACGGGCAAGCAATCGGCGATTCCCACAGCCGCCCAGACTGCCACAGGCCGCGAAAAAAGCCAACCATCGCCCTCCTCTTGCCCCAGGCCACTGGCAACTTCAACCAAGCGCTTCCCATGCACCTGGCGAAGCCGAAGAAACGAGGCCGGAATCTCTGCTTCCCACCGATTCTCCCCTCCATGGCCCACAAGCCCCTCCCCAGTTGAAAAAAAGAAATCGAACCGCCGACCGCCACCTCGACTTTGCACCGAGATCCGGCGATTCGCACTCAACCGACGGGAAGAGCTCACACCCAAGGAACCTTCCCCATTCTCCACACGCGATTCTATCTCCAATGTCCCTGTCCCCTTCGGTAGAACTTGTCTCGATTCATGCCCTCCAGGAAGCACACGGCCCACGTTCTAGTGCTCACTGGAAAAGCAGTTCTCCGGCAGTCCTGTAGCCTTGCTTCCTGGGGGACCTATCAAATTGTCGTGTTTTTGCTTTACAACTTTCTTCGCCGAAACGGTGGCACCGGCATCTTGCCGGTGTAGCGCCCTCCGGCTGCACGGAGCCGGGAAGGAGGCTCGCCCCGCGGTGATGTTGTCAACCGGATCTGATAGATCCCCTTCCTGGCCCATTTCGCCTTTCCGCCAAGAGGGGAGCTCGTTCGGCCTGCCGTCCTTCGACCCCGATCCTGTACTGTCGCTCCAAGCGTTTGCGAAGATGAGGGCTCATCAAGTGATCCCACGGAAGCGGCCCTCCCACCTGGGTCTGAGCCTGCAGCATCTCCTCCACCAAGTGGGAATGTTGCCGAAAGCTCGCCTTCCAAGGCTGCCCGCCTTCCGCCACCGACTCCACCAGGAGGCTCGAGCGCCGGTCGCCTCTTGAGAAGATCATCTGGAGGGGCGCCAGGTTGAGCGCGCCGAGTTTCACGCGCACTCCTGGAAGCCCACACAGGCCCTTCTTCAGGCGCTTGGCCCGCTGTCGCAGGATTTTTGGAGCGCAGAGAGGTGCCCACTGAAAGGCTGTCTGCGGTTTCGGAATAAAGGGGTTGATGCTCACCTCAATTCGGGTCCCGCGGTCGAGCTGGCGGCGCTCACGGTGGATCTTGGCCACCAGATCCAAGGTGGACTCGACTTCCCAGTCGCCCTCCGTGGGCACTCCATACATGAAATAGAGCTTGAGCGCGGGAATCCTTGCTTCCGCCGTCCAGCGGGCCACATCCAGGACCCGCTCGTTGGGATAGTGCTTCCCCAGGGCTGCCCGGAGAGCCACATCCCCCGATTCCGGCGCGATGGTCAAGGTTCGGACGCCGGTGAGGGCCGCGGCCTCCACCATCCAGGGCGCCAAGTCCTCAATCCTCACCGAAGGGAAAGAAAAGGAGCCCTTTTGGGATCGGAGGGCGGTGAGGATCTCCCGAATTCCGGGATGTGCGGTGACCGACGGACCCACGAGACCCACGCGCCCCGTGAGCTTGAGGCCACGCTCCGCCAATTCCAACACTCGGGGAACCGGTAAGTTTCGAACGGGGTTCTGCGTCGTCTTCACCGAACAAAAGCGGCATCGCGCCGGACAGCCTCGGATGATCTCAATGTTGAAGAGGTGTCCGAACACCGTATGAGGAGTGACAATTCGCGTGTAAGATGGCGCCTGTTCCAGGTTTTTCAGGCGGACGCGGCGCAAATGCCCTCGGAAGCCGCCGGGCTCACGGCTGGCGACGATCACCGCTGGATCGTGGAGGGATGGCACATAAAACCCGGCGGCTTGGGACGCCAGCTCCTTCAGGAATTCTCTCCGGCTGCATCGCCCGGCAACCCGATCCTCCAGCAAATCAAGGAACGTCGGCACCATGGGTTCTGCTTCACCAAGGGCGATGATATCCATGAAGTCAGCCACCGGCTCGGGGTTGAGATAAGCTGCCGAACCGCCCATGAGCACAAGGGGATCATCTTCGGTGCGCTCCCTTTGGCGGACAGGAATCCGTGCGAGCCTCAGCAAGCGAACGATGTTGGGAAAGTCGTTCTCGAAGGGAACCGAGAAAGCCACCACGTGAAAATCTTGCACCGCCCTGTTGGTTTCCAGAGTGCGGAGCATGCCGCGCCCAAAGCGGGCGTCGTTGAGGCAAGCCGATTCACGGGGGAGAAAAAAACGCTCGCAGACCACCCCTTCGTAGGAGTTTAAGAGAGCATAGACAGCTTGAAATCCCAGGTTCGACATCCCGACTTCGTAAGTGTTGGGGAAGGCGAGGGCAATGCGGATCTTGCCGCCATGATCCTTGACGATGGCTCCTCGCTCCGCCTTCAGGAGCTCCTGTCTATGTGGTCTTTCCACAAAATGTCCTTCCTGCCGTGGATATCATGGTGCGGCCCCATGGGATCCCAACGGCCAACCGACAAAAAGAAAGAAAACCCAACCCACTGGCGAATCCTTCGTGAAAAGTGGAACCAATTCCACTGCGCAAGCGTGTTGACAAAGCAGGCCCATCCACATAATTTGGCTACGCCATGCCGCTGGAGGCTCGCCTCCTTGGCGACGGGCATGGATCACCACCCTACGCGAGGCGACGGATGATTGCGATTTCGAGAACTCGAAGGGAATCGACTTTCGCCCTTTGGATCTTATCGGGGCTCCTCTTTTTCTCAGGCCCTGGAGCAACAAGCGCGGAAGCCGAGTCCTTTGCCGGTGTAAATGCAGGATACTGGATGCTCACGCAAACTGACGACCTCGATTCCATGTTTCTTGGTTCCCTGGAATCCGGCGCCTTCGATGGCGGTACCGTGGGTCTCCACGTTGGCCACTATTTTACGGCAAACCTGGGAGCGGAGTTGTCAGTGGAAGCCTATCTTCCAGGAAAATCCTTCGTGGTGGCCATCGACCCCGAACCGATTCTCGTTCCGGTCAAGACCTCTCTTGCACTCTATCCCATCTCGTTGTCGGCCCGTTACCGCCTCTGGCCGGAACGGCTCACTCCCGTGGCAACAGCGGGCGTCAGCCTCAATCCTTACGACTTCGATGTTGATTTTCCCGGGTTTCCTGGAACCGGAGTCCACAACACCGGGATCGAGTTTGGTTACCAATTCGGGATCGGAGCCGAGCTCCCTTTCTCACTTCGCTGGTCGGCAACATCGCTGCTCCTCTATAGAAGCATCGATATTTCCGTCGAGTTCCTGGACAGCGAGGGAACCCTTCAGGAGTTCAAACCCGACTTTTCAGGGCTGCAACTTCAGTTGGGATTTGCCTACCTTTTCTAACACAAACTCAAGGGGAACTTGCAGCCCCACTGCCCTGCGCAATTCCCTTGGAAACGATCCCGCTCTCGGCCCGCGGGATCCTACAATTCGGTGGAAAGTCATGGATAACAAAGCGTTAGCAGATTTTTTCGACGCCGAGCTTTTCTTTTTCGATCTCGACGTCAAGTCGAAGCCGGAGCTCTTCCGAAGACTGGTGGAGCTCCTGCACGAAAAAGGCAAGATCGGAAACAAAAACGTTATTCTTCAGACAATTCTCGCTCGTGAAGAACTAGGGAGCACCGGCCTTGGCCAAGGCGTTGCCGTTCCACATTCACGCTCGCTGATGACAAAAAACCTGATTCTAGTGGGCTGCCGAACAAAAGAGCCTCTGGATTATGCTGCCCCGGACGACATCGGTGTTCGGCTCGTCTTTCTGATCCTGGCACCGCCGCAAGATCCAGCGAACCAGTATTTGCCTGTTCTCGGGAAGCTCGTGGAATTCGTGAGCCATGAAGAAATCCGGAATAAGCTTCTGGAGATCGGCACCTTCGAGGAATTCAAGAACCTCTTACTGGGGGAATAAACATGCCGATAGTTCCAGCACTGGAAACGGTCATTATCCTACAGGATCTCGACCTCATGATCGCCGAGGTCAACGACGCCCAGTCGTCCAAGACCATCGCGGACATGGGATTCAACATCGACAATCTCGACAAGCTCGAATCCGCAAGAAAAGAGCTTTTGGAAAAACTCGACGACTCTATCTTGCGCCTCTACAACCGGCTTAGCCGCCGATACTCCCACCGGGTCGTGCCCGTCCAGAACAATATCTGCCTGGGCTGTTTCATGACCCAGCCGACCCGCTTTACCGACACCGGCAATACTCAGCTCAGGACTTGCCAATCCTGCAACCGGATTCTCTATAAGATCTAGAGGCACCGGTGCAAGAACCGAGCAAACCCTCCAGCCAGCATGCTGTACTCCGGAAGCTCCCGGCTATCCACCGATTGGCGGCTCTCCTCGACAACGTGGATGGCACGGTCGCTTGCCGGGTTGCTCGCGATTGCCTCTCCGCCGTGCGCCGCGACCTCCTCTCCGGAGAGGCCGCGGAAGTGCCTTCCTTGCATGAGCTTGCCTGGCAATGCCGTACTCTTTTGGACCAAGGTCTCAAGCCCTCTCTCCAGCGGGTGATCAATGGGACCGGCATCCTCCTCCACACCGGGCTTGGCCGCGCACCAATTCATCCGGAGGCGGTCGAAAGTGCAAGGCGGGCCATGACTGGCTACGCGAACCTTGAGATCGACCTCAAAACAATGGCGCGTGGCGAAAGGCAGAGCCATCTCCTCCCCCTCCTCCGCCGCCTTTCCGGCTCAGAGGACGCCCTCGTTGTCAACAACAATGCCGCCGCCGCCCTTCTGGTTCTCGCGACCCTCTGTAGCGGTCGCGAAGCGATCCTCAGCCGTGGCGAGCTCGTGGAAATCGGCGGCGGCTTCCGGATTCCCGAGGTCATGCGCCAAAGCGGGGCGATTCTTCGGGAAGTTGGGACCACGAACCGCACCCATCTTTCAGATTATAAGGAGGCCATTGGCGGAAAAACTGGCCTACTCTGCAAGGTCCATCGCTCCAACTTCGACCTGGTTGGACACGTCGCGGAAGTCTCCATCGAGCAACTGGCGAGGCTGGGGAAACGAACGGGAATTCCGGTCTACTTCGATGCCGGGAGCGCTTCCGTCACGCGCCTCCATTCCTTGGAGCCGACCTTGGAGGATCTCGCCAACAGTGGCATCGACCTCGTCTCCCTCAGCGGAGACAAAAGCCTCGGCGGCCCCCAAGCCGGGATCATCCTTGGCCGCCGCAAACTCCTTGAGCAGCTTCGAACTCATCCCCTGGCCCGGGCCTTTCGGATCGGAAAGGGGACTGTGTCGACCCTGGAGAAAACCCTGGCCCTCTACCAAGCGGGCAGAGCAGAAGAGATTCCGGTGGTCGCCATGGCCCGGGCAACAGAAGAAGAGCTGCGCGAAAGAGGCGCACGCATCACCGCCGGGGACTTTGGAGAGATTCGCATCCGCCCGGTTCCCTCCGTGGCCCACCTGGGAGGTGGAAGCGCACCCCAGGCCACCTTCCCGTCGGTCGCCCTGGCCCTGGAACACGCCAGATTCGGGCCCGACGCTCTCAAACACCGGCTCGCCACCGCTGCCACGCCGATTCTCGGGCGAATCCATGAAAATCGCCTACTTTTGGATCTAAGAACCGTCCTCCCCCCGGAGGATGCCCTCATACGCCAGACCCTGCTAACAGTTGGGCTAGGCAAATAAGCTGGGCGGGGAGGGGACCTATCAGATCCGGTTGACAAGTCCACGCACGAACGGAACCCACCGTTCAATTCCGTGAGTCCCGTCCAGCCCGCCACCGGCAAGATGCCGGTGCCACCAGGGCGGCGCCGCGGAGTGTAAAGCAAAAACGCGGGGATTTGATAGGTCCCGCGGGGAGTATGCCTGGAAGGCGGCCCCGCCCACGAACCAGAGTTTTCCACCACTCAACGGACTCCCGCGGTCCTCGTGGCTGGCGCGTTGATAATGTCGGCGATCTCCGGAAGAATCAGTTCCATGCGTACCCCTTGGTTCCCCTCCGTATCCGAACACCCACCAAAGTGGTGGAGACCGATTACATGGCCGTTTCCATCGAAGACAGGAGAACCAGAGCTTCCACCGGCCGTCTCCGCTTGGTAGCTGAGGTCCGTATCCGGAGCCCTTCCCTCAACCTTGGTCAAAAGCACAACGTCTTCGGAAACCTTCTTGGGGTAGCCGTGAGGATGTTGAATGACAAAGAGATCTTCCCCGACCGTGAGAGGTCGATCCGTCAGAGTGAGATGTTGACCCGGATAACCATCCATCTGGAACAACGCGTAATCAAGCTCATAATTGTATTTGACCAACTGGGTACAACGCAGCATCGGCCCCATCACCCCCCGAGTCGCGGAACAATCAGGGTCCTCTCGCTTGAAGTAAACCTCGTAACTGTCGCACTGGGCCTGGTTGTGATCCGAAAAGCAATGCTCGTTGGTCAGCAGGTGCCCGTCCGCGGAAACGACGGAACCCGAACAATAGTAAACACCCCCTGACTCCTTGACGAAACGCAGGTGCGCCACGGCCCCTTTCAAATCAGGGGTCAAATACGAACCCGGGCCACTCAAGTTCCCGGCACAGGCTACGCCCGTATAGTCGTTGCCGTTCCCGGGACAGGTCGATTCGATCTGGAACGGATCCGCGAAACCTCGAGCCACGCGATCAACTGTGAAAGAACCCGTCCCCCTTGACTTGAAATCAAGGATCACCGTGTCTCCCGGCACCGACATGGCCCAAAACGATCCCGTCTCCCGGATCCCTTTTCCATCAAAAGTCTCTAAAGCCTTGTAGCCGCCGTCTCGAACGGTTAGACTTTCGCCGGCACCAAGGGCAAAGTCTGTGAAATGGAGCTTGACAAACCCAGAATCCGGCTCCACCACCACGAATTCTCGCCGTTCGCTTCCATTTCCAAGGATCTCAACGGCATCCGGACGAGCGGAATCTACAAACAGACCATCGACGACCTCCCCGATCTTCTCTTGAGCCAAACAAGGCACGGCAGCAAAAAGCAACATCACGGCCAACACTTTTACTCGCATCTTCTCTCAACTCTTTCGCTTGAGTAAAGTCTCGCACAATCAACATGCATGGCCCTCAGCTAGAGCAAGATCCGAGCCAAACTCAAAAAAACCATAAAACATCACAATGGCCGGTCATCCTCTCCTCGCTCTAGAGTTTCATGCAGGGGCAACTCCCAAAAACCGTGACTCTTGGATTACGGCTTGTGACATCTAACTTCAGCTCGTGCGGAACTTCACCCGAAAACGGAGACCATGCCCGATTCCACCGGCCCTCCAGAGATTCCCTGAAAGATCTTTCTTCGGTCGCGACCGAGCGCCTTCTCAGTCGGGATCCGAGTTCTAATTTTTCAGTCCATCGTCAGGAATTTGCATCTCGTGAGATAGCCTGCCTAGCCACCGCCCAGCATCTCCCGGATTCCCTCGGCGGTGGGCGGCTTGAGGATGCCTCGTTCGGTGATGATGGCCGTCACCATCTCCACCGGCGTCACGTCGAAGGCCGGATTCTCAACCTCGACGCCTTCCGGAGCGATTCTGATCCCGAAAAGGTGCGTCACTTCATCCTTGTGGCGGCGCTCGATGGGGATCTCCCGCCCGGAGGAGAGGGAGAGATCAAAGGTGGAGGACGGAGCCGCCACGTAGAAGGGAATTCCGTGGTATTTGGCCAACACAGCCACGCCGTAGGTGCCGATCTTGTTGGCCACGTCTCCGTTGCCGGCAATCCGATCCGCCCCTGTCACCACGGCATCGATGCGGCCCTCCTTCATAAAAAAGGCTGCCATGTTATCGGTGATGAGAGTGACGGGGATTTCGTCCTGCATGAGTTCCCAAGCGGTGAGCCGCGCTCCCTGCAACAACGGTCTTGTCTCGTCGGCAAAGACTCTGGAAATCCTCCCCTCCCTGTAGGCGGATCGGATGACGCCAAGAGCGGTTCCGTAGCCAGCAGTGGCCAACGCACCGGCGTTGCAATGGGTCAACACCGTGGCGCCTTCAGAGAAGAGCTCTACGGCGTGATCTCCCATGGCGCGGCACATTTTGATGTCCTCGGCCTTGATGGCTTGCGCCTCCTTCACCAGGCGATCCACGGTAACGGAGATGCCGGCATCAATCGTTCGGCGGGCCAGGCGCATCATGCGATCCAGGGCCCAGAAGAGATTGACGGCCGTGGGCCGTGTCGCCGCGAGCTGGTTTCGGGCATCTTCTAGCTCTTGGAGGAAAGCCATGGAATCGTCCGTGGCCGCCTGGCGCGCCACCAGGGCCAGCCCCATGGCCGCGGCCACGCCGATGGCGGGAGCGCCGCGGATCTTCATGGTCTGGATTGCGTTGGCGACGCCATGAACGTCGGTGAGTAGAACCTGTCTTTCCTTCAGAGGCAGGAGGGTCTGGTCGATGAGAACGACTCCCTCGTCAGTCCACTCGATGGTCTCCACCATGTTTTTGTCCTCATCATCAAGAGAGCGGTGCGCCCGAGCCCAAGACCCTCGGCGCCGCCGAAACCCGCCCCCGGGAAAGCCCGAGCGCGGCGACTGAGAATCGGAGGCTCTGTAGCACATTTGGGTCGCTCTGTGCTAAAGCGACGGGACGGATCACGCTTACGCCGAGACTTTGTCTACGGTCAGTCCCGAATCGGCAAGTCCAGCAGAAAAACGGAGAGCCACCATGTCTGATGCCAACACGACGATGGAATCCGGTGAAATCCAGTTTTACGACAACATCATGGAGACGATGGGCGACACGCCCCTCGTAAGGCTTAGGGCGATCAGCCGGGGAACTCCACACCTGGTCCTTGCCAAGCTCGAATCGTTCAATCCCGGTGGCAGCGTCAAAGACCGGGTGGGACTGAGTATCATCGAAGCCGCTGAAAAATCCGGAGACCTCAAACCCGGCGGCACCATCGTCGAAGCGACGTCGGGCAACACGGGAGTCGGGCTGGTGATGGCCGCCGCTCTCCGCGGCTACAAGTGCATCTTCACGGTTCCCGACAAGCAAAGTCAGGAGAAAGTGCGCCTCCTCAAAGCCTACGGCGCCCAAGTGATCGTCTGCCCCACTTCCGTCCCGGCGGATCACCCGAATTCCTATTACGAAATCGCTCGCCGCAAGAGCCTCGAAACACCCAATGCCATCTTGGCCAACCAGTATTTCAATCCGGCAAATCCCGAGGCCCACTACCGGTCCACCGGCCCCGAGATCTGGAATCAGACGGCGGGCAAGATCGACATCTTCATCGCCGGGGCCGGAACCGGCGGGACCTTGAGCGGCGTTGGGCGCTACCTGAAGGAACAGAATCCCGCCATCAAGATTATCGGTGTCGATCCCGAGGGCTCCATCCTCCGCGATTACTTCTATTACAAGAAGATCACCGTCGCCCATCCCTATAAGATCGAAGGGATCGGCGAAGACATTATCCCTGGAACCATGGATTTTTCCGTCGTCGATGAATTCGTGACTGTCTCCGACCGCGAGGCCTTCATCCTCACAAGGGCCCTTGCCCGGGAGGAAGGAATCCTCATGGGCGGCTCCGCCGGGGCGGCATTGGCCGGAGCCGAGAAGTACATCAAGAATATCACCGACAAGAAGGTCGTGGTTGTCCTGCTCCCCGACACCGGCGAGCGGCACCTTTCGAAGGTCCACAACGACGACTGGATGGAAACCAACGGCTACTTCCTTCCCGAGAACATCACTCTTGCCTACATCCTGGAGCACAAGCAGGAACCGATTCCCGATCTCGTCTTTGTCTCCACCCATACCACCGTCGAGGAGGCCCTGGCCCGCCTGCGAAGCTTCAACATCTCCCAAATGCCGGTTCTGGAAAACGAACACGCGGTGGGCAAGGTGACTGAAAACCATCTCATCCGGCAGGTCATCGAGAGCGCGGACAGCCTCTCCAAACCCGTCCAGCAATTCCTTGAACCCGGGCTGCCCATTCTGGAAGCCGCCACGAGTATGGAGGAGGCGACGGCTCAACTTGGCCGGAATAGCGGCGCTATTTTGGTTCGTAGGGACGGCAAGCTCATGGGCATTCTCAGCCGCTTCGACTTCCTGGATTACCTGGCCCAAAAGCGCTGACCCAGTAGCTCCGGGTGGCGGAACCCACGGCAAGGCTTCAGACAACTCCCGTCTTTTCACTGATTTACGTTCCGTTCGCGGCGGCGGCAATCCGTCCGCCGCCACTCACCGTTCCATCGCCCTCGGACCAAGCTTCATGCCCGAAAAGCAGGCCACAACCAAGCTCCATGGGAACCTCTCAACCCAAGAAACCGCTTCAACCACCAAGGATCCGTTTGTCATGGGCTTTTCCACTGACGCCATCCACGCCGGACACGGCATCGACCCGGTGACTGGCGCCGTCGTCACCCCCCTTCACTTGACCACGACCTACGCACAGGAAGAGCCCGGCCACCACAAGGGTTACGATTATTCCAGGACGATCAACCCAACCCGCCAGGTACTGGAGCAAAACCTGGCGGCACTGGAAAAGGGAACATGGGGCCTCTGTTTCGCCTCGGGCATGGCTGCCATGTCGTCCCTCTTCCAGACCCTCAAGTGCGGAGAGAAAGTTGTGGCATCGGACAATTGCTACGGAGGTACGTACCGCGTTCTCCGAAAGGTGTTCGCCCACCAGGGTATTGCCTCTGAGTTTGTGTCTACCCAGGATTTAGAGGCTCTGGAAGAGGCCATGGACGATTCCACTCGTGTGGTTCTGGTGGAAACGCCTACAAACCCAAATCTGGGGCTTTCCGACATCCGCGCAATCGCCGATCTGATCCGGGGCCGCCAAGTGATTCTGTGCGTTGACAACACCTTTGCCACCCCCTACTTGCAGCGGCCGCTGGAGCTTGGGGCGGACCTTGTGATCCACAGCATGACGAAGTACCTTGGCGGCCATTCTGACGCCATGGGAGGGGCCCTCATCGGATTGAGCCCGGAGCTAAGAGACAAACTCGCCTTCATCCAAAACGCCCATGGAGCGATCCTCTCCCCCTTTGAAAGCTGGATGATCCTTCGAGGGATCAAGACCCTGGCTGTCCGCATGGACCGGCAGTGTAAGAGCGCCCTTGAGATTGCCCACTACCTGGAGGATCATCCCAAGGTTCAGAAAGTCTACTTTCCCGGTCTGAAAAGCCACCCGCAGCACGATTTGGCCCTGAGCCAAATGCAAGGTTTCGGAGGCATCGTCAGCTTCGACACCGGAAGCCTCGACTCGGCCACGAAGTTCTCCGCTGCTCTGAAGATCGGGGTGTTGGCGGAAAGTCTCGGTGCCGTGGAAACCCTTGTCAACCACCCGGCCATCATGACCCACGGTGCCATCCCCGAGGCGGATCGGCTCCGATCCGGCATTACCGCCGGGCTTCTCCGCATCTCCGTGGGCCTGGAAGATGTCGAAGACCTTCTAGCGGATTTTGCCGCGGGCCTGGACGCCATGGGCTAAGTACCGGAGTGGGTCTCCACGCAAGGCGGGACATTCCCGGGACTGTGGAATCGAAAGCGTCCGGGCAACGCCTCGCTGTCGCTTGGCGGGTCACGTTTGCGTGAGGGACCTATCAAATCCCCGCGTTTTTGCTTTACACTCCTCGGCGCCGCCCTGGTGGCACCGGCATCTTGCCGGTGGCGGGCTGGACGGGATTCACGGAATTGAACGGTGGGTTCCTTTCGTGCGTGGACTTGTCAACCGGATCTGATAGGTCCCTTGCGTGACTTGAAGGGTCACGCCTCGCGTGACTCGGCGGTCGTCCGGGGATTCCATCCCCTGGCAGGGCTTCGCCCTGCATCCACCAGGGAGCTCGCTCAACTTCCCGTTGCAACAAAGGGCAACGGGATCCCAGCCCACATTCATGTACGACGCGTTGCGTCTTTGTTTTGGCGGGTGTCCCGGCTTAGGTGGATACGGCCTCGGTCATGGTACCGGCCACGGTGCAGATTTCAGACGCCGCCCCAGGGCTTCCAGCCCTGGAACCCGGCGGAGGCTCTGCCTCCGGACCTCCGCTGGGAGCGCCGCTCCCAGACCCACGCCAGGGAGCCAGCTCC
>JAJRTK010000341.1 GCA_024278345.1 bacterium
GGCAAGGCCACGGCCATCCCAGCAGCCGAGCGGCGCTGGGTCACCGTGCTCTTCTCCGACATCAAAGCCTTCACCGCCAACACCGAATACCTCGAGCCGGAAGTCGTCACAAGGCTCCTGAACGAGTATCTAGAGCAGGGGTGCGGCTCTTTCTCGACATAAGCTACACAACGAGCCTGAGATGCGGTGGCTTCGGGGTGGGCACCTGCTGGAAGTCGAGTTCTGATTTGTGGAGCACCTCATGGTTCCTCCGGGGTAACCGTTCACATGGTTTAAGCCCCGATGAAAGCTTGGTTCTTGTTTCAATGGCGCCCCCAACAAACATGCTGCCTGTATGTTTTGAAGGCCCCAACTGGTTTTCAAAACGCCGATGGAATCGGGGATTATGGGGTCCGATACCACGTGAACGGTTACGAAAAATTCTGTATAAGTGAAGTAGTGCTTGTCGTATGCATGGCAGAATCCACCGAGAAAGGTCCAAGGGATAGGCTGTGACTTGCGTATCACAGCTAAGTGGATTTTCTCTGAATTGGTGAATCCTGTCAATTTCGAAAACAGCTTGAATAAGATGGATTTTTCATGCGATTGCCATGAGCACCTACCCCTTTCGCTTTTTCTGGTGAGTTTCCCAGCGGGGGTTTTTCGAGGAAATGTCCACCCTGTAGTATGGCGGATCCATGGGCTTGTGGGGAAGATCCAAGCGTTTCAAAAGGAACCGGCTGAGCCACTTTTCGATCTTGAGAACCAGCAGCTTCTTTCTTAGGCGTCCCTGGAGATCGCGATTGAGGATGCCGGGAATCGAGTTGGTGGTGACGATCTCGTTGATGCAGGGGAAGTTCAAGTTTTCCCTGACCTCCACCGAAGAGTGGAAGTGGGTGACGAGGAAAACCACGCGGTGGGCGCGTTTTTGCTTGAGAAGGCGGCAAGCTTCAAGGATGGTGTTCCCAGTGCGCACCATGTCGTCGATGACGACGACATCCTTGCCATGGACGACTTCCAGGGGGTGTTCGCTGTCTGGATCGGCCCCGATCTGGACGCTCCTTTCCCCTGTGCGGACCTTCCGCAGAGTGATCATGGGCGGATGGAACTCATTCATGGCCTTTTGCACCTTCTGGACAAAGGCTTCCGCACCTCCGTCAGGCGCGCAAAGAACGAATCCTCCATTGCGGTTCACAAGATCGGAATCGCTGATGTAATGGGCATAGAGAGAAGCGGGAGAGAGGTTGAAAAATCGGCCCTCGAAGACTTCGGAAAACTTGGCCTCCACGGCTTCGGAATGGTTGTGGACAGTCACGATGCTATCGATTCCGGCCGTGTGGAGAAGGTTGGCATAGAGCTCGATGCTCCAGGGCTGGCCATCGAACTTTCGGCGATCCTCGATGCCGCGCTCGACGCCTGGCAGCCCCTGGTCGGGCCGCGGACCTCGATCCTGGGCGCTATAGAAAAGGTCAGGCTCAACGAGCACGACGTGTTCCGCACCATTGTCCCGTGCTGCCTTGGCCACAAGCATCGTGCGCATGGCCATGTCGTTGCGAGTGCGGAGCCTTGAAAAGGTGGAAACAATGATCACCGTCTTTCCGTCCAGACGGTGGCCGATGTGGAAACTGTCCTGCTCGTCACCGATGAAGCGCGGACAGAATTCCGAGTTGAGGAAACTCTTGAGAGAGATCAAATCGGCTACATCGGCTCTCTGGCCACACAGGTAACCGATATCGATGGCGAAGGGGTCATCGGAAACATTGCTCACAATCAGACATCTGTCCATGGCGAAAGACCTCAGAGGCGGTTGCACCTCGAGGGCTTCGCTCAGGAGCGAGCAAGGCCCTCGGAAAAAACTCCCCTTCTTCGTGTCACATCTCGAGGCCGGTGGCAAACTCTCCTCCGCGAAGGGATGCCCGCCGCATGGGCGAAAGAAATCTCCGACTGCTTTGATCCGTTGGGGTTAGGGATGATTCCCTCTGTTTTCCAGGTAGCGCCGAATGGTCTCTTGCGCAACCAAGCTGAGATTGACGAACTTCAATCCCATCTGGCAGCGTGTATCGCCCACGGTCTCCAAGTAGCAGACCGTGCCATCGACATCGACAATCTCTGAACCTAGGGCTAAGCTAAGGCTTACCGTTGATCGGAGCGGGAGTGGATGGTTCAGCTCGATGCGAAGGCCACCCGTCGATAGATTGAGGGTCATACCGGCCCCCAGATCAGACTGAAAACCCTCTTCGCTGAACCTCGCGATGCTCACAAGGTTGACGCTTTTGACCCTCGGCTCTCTTCTGCGTTCTCTGGCTGGCATGTCGGACATTCTCATCTCCTTGACGCTTCTTGCTACAGGGGCGCGGAATGGACGCCTTTGAAATCTCAGCCTATAAAGTTCATCGATTTGCATCAAACGTCCCCCCCTTCACCTTCGGTCAAAAAAACAACGAAACCAGGAATAATCCGCCCGCTTCCGCGGTTGGATCGTCCTGACCCACGAATTCGTTTTTTGGCGAAACGTGGGAGAATCCCCGGCATCAGCGCGAAAAGCCCCGACTTCAAGGAGAAATGAAACTTGACGACAACATCCGAACTGGTTCTGGAGGCTTCGGTCAGGAAACAGTACAGCCAGGGCGCACAAGAACGCGTTGAGGCACTCTGCTGCCCAGTCGATTACGACCAGCATCTATTGAAGGCGATTCCACGGGAAGTCTTGGAGCGGGATTACGGCTGTGGTGACCCCTCGGCCCACGTGCGCTCCGAAGAAATCGTCCTCGATCTGGGAAGCGGCAGCGGCAAGATCTGCTTCATGGCCTCGCAAATCGTCGGGTCCCATGGCCGAATCATCGGAGTCGATTTCAATGGCGACATGCTGGCCCTCGCGCGCCGAAGCAGCCGTGATGTCGCAGAGCGGATCGGCTATTCGAACGTCTCTTTCCGCCGCGGCCGCATCCAGGATCTGCGCCTTGACCTCGACAAGCTCGACCAGTGGCTCAGGGCAAATCCCCTGGATGGCGTGGACGCCCTCATGGCCGCCGAGGAGGAGGCCGAACGGCTCCGCCGCGAAGATCCGCTTGTTCCCGATGCCTCCATCGATCTCGTCCTTTCTAACTGCGTCCTTAACCTTGTGCGGCCCGACCAGAAAAAGCTGCTCTTTGGGGAACTGCATCGGGTCCTGAAAAAAGGAGGCCGCGCCGCGATTTCGGATATCGTCAGCGACGAATCGATCCCTTCTCATCTTGCGGCGGACCCCGAGCTTTGGGCGGGGTGCATTTCCGGAGCCCTCCGCGAAGATGACTTCCTCGAAGCATTCGCGGAAGCAGGATTCTACGGCATCACCATCGCCAGCCGCCAATCCAAGCCCTGGCGCGTCGTGGAAGGGATCGAGTTCCGATCCGTGACCGTCATCGCCTATAAGGGAAAAGAAGGCCCCTGCCTAGAACGGAACCAGGCCATCATCTACAAGGGGCCGTGGAAGAAAGTCGTGGACGACGACGGCCACACCCTGGTCCGAGGGCAGCGGACCGCCGTCTGCGACAAGACCTTCAAGATCTATGGCACGGAGCCGTACGCCGACGACATCATCACCATCGAGCCCTACCAGCAGATTCCCTTGGACGAGGCCGGGGAGTTCGATTGTCAGCGTAGCGCTCTCCGTCACGCCAGGGAAACGAAGGGGCTCGATTACGATTTGACCACGCAAAAGGTGGAAGACCTCTGTGGCACGAGCTGTTGCTGACCTAAATCTCTTGCCCCGATTGCCGCTGTAAGCTTGGTTGCCAGCGGTACAGTACGCTCGCTGTTATGCGGGTGACCCAAACGATGGCCGGGCTGGGGCGAAAAATATTTCTCCCCAAGAAATAATTGCTTTCTGTGATGGGTAGGTTTATCAAGATATTTAGTGCTCGTGGAACCGAATGCGGGGAAGGTACACGCGGAGGCAGGCTCACTAGGTTACATCTTGTTCACAGTATGGCCTGGAGAAATGCCATGGGGAGACCAAAAGTACTCTTCGTCGATGATGAACCCAATGTCACGTCAGCCATGAAACGCCATCTTCGGAAAGAGCCTTACGACATCATTTGCGCCAATGCGGGGGGAGAAGCACTGGACATCCTTGCCTGCCAACTGATTGATGTGGTGGTGTCAGACGAAAAGATGCCCAGAATGACTGGCACGGAATTTTTGGCCAGGGTTTATGAAGAATACCCCGACATCATGCGGATCATGCTCACGGGGCACGCGACATTGGACACGGCAATCCGAGGAATCAACGAAGGACATCTCTGGCGCTTCTTGACGAAGCCATGCAACGGAGATGAGCTCGCCGCCACAATCCGTCAAGCATTGCAGCACAAGGCGATGCTTTCGGAAAGCCGTCGCCTCCTGGAAATCACTCGCCACCAAACTCGGTTGTTGGAAGATCTCGAACGTCAGACTCCCGGTATTACGGATATCGAGCTCGATCTCGACGGCTCGATTATTCTTGAAGACGTGGATGACATCGAATCTTTGACGAGAAGCATCCAAGAAGAGGTCAGGCGTTGTGAACAGCTTTTCAAGGTCCAGCTTTGATGGCGATAGCGGGGTCCGCGGCATAACATCACACCAAGGACGGCCAACATCCGTCATGGCTTCATCGGGCAATTTGGAGTCCGCCGGTGATGGAGTACGAAGGGTGTTGGTGGTGGATGACGATCCAATGTTGTGCCAGATGCTCGCGGAGACTCTCCGTACCGCGGGATACCTTGCGGGCACGGCCCTTGACGGCAGTGAAGCGTTGCGAGTGCTCGAGTCGGAAGAACACAGCCTCGTCCTTGTTGACATCAACCTTCCCACGAGCAGCGGAATCGAAGTATTGTACGCGATCCGCGACCGGTTTCCGACGACCGATGTCGTTCTGATGACTGGGGATCCGACGGTGCAAACGGCCGTCGATGCGATCCGGGTTGGAGCATTCGACTACCTGACGAAACCGGTCTCGACGTCGGAGCTTTTGCTCGTGGCGGAGCGGGTCTTCCAACTCCGGAACCTCGAGTCCTCCAACAAGGATTTGAGAGTGGCGCTCCGGGAGCATAACCGGCTCCTGGAGCGACTTGTGACCAAGCGCACCGAGGAGCTGCAAAGGAGTGAAGAGCGGCTACGGCTCATCGTCGAAACCTCCCACGATGCCTTTCTTTCCATCAATCAGCATGGCACAGTCCTTGACTGGAACCTCCGCGCGACAAAATTCTTCGGCTGGACCCGCCAAGAAGCTCTTTCGTGCCCTGTGTGGGAGCTCATCGTTCCACCGAGCCAGCGGGATATTTTTTGCAAGGAGATCGCTTTCCTTTCGGCAAAGGCTGCCGAGCTCCGCTCCCGCCGCGTGGAGGTACTGGCGTGTCACCGAAATGGTTGCGAGTTTCCCGTGGAAATGTCCATCTCCCCCGTCAAGTGGGACCATGACCTGCTCATCAGTATCTTCGTCCGCGACATCACCCAACAAAAAGAAGCCGACCGCAAGCTTGAGCTGGCCCACGAGCAGACCAAACAACTGCTGGCGGCACTTCCGTCCATTCTCATCGGGATCGACCAACACGGTCGTGTCACCATGTGGAATACCGTTGCCGAAACGACCTTTGGAATATCGGAATCGTGGGTTCTGGGGCGTGCATTCTACTTGTCGGGAATCCAGTGGGACTGGAACCGTGTCCGGGACACTCTGGCGAAGTTCCAAAAGACCCACGAACGAGTCTCCCTCGGTGACATCAAGTACACGACTCCCGCGGGGAAGGATGGGCTACTGGGTTTCAGCGTCTCTCCCATCGTCTCCAGCACGGGGGAAAATGCTGGCCTGTTGCTTTTTGGGCGAGACATTACCGAATCCCGAACCATGGAGCTTCAGCTCAGACAAGCTCAGAAGCTGGAAGCCATCGGGCAACTGGCGGCAGGGATCGCTCACGAAATCAACACGCCGATCCAATTTGTCGGTGACAACTTGCGTTTCTTGCAGGAGACATTCGGCGAGTTGAGCGAATTGATCGATCTCTACGGTATTTTGTACTCCAAGCTGAAAGAAGGAACGGTTCCCACGTCTCTTTACCATCGGATTGACAAGGTGATCGCTGAGACCGATGCCAATTACTTGCTGGAAGAGATCCCGCAGGCCACGGCGCAATCTTTGGACGGCATCGAGCGTGTGGCCAGCATCGTCCGGGCGATGAAAGAGTTCTCCCACCCCGGCCACAAGCGAAAACGCGCCATTGATCTCAACAAAGCGATATCCAGCGCCATCACTGTTTCGCGCAATGAATGGAAATACGTCGCTGATGTCGCCGTCGATCTCGATTCCGATCTCCCGCCCGTTCCTGTCCATGCACAAGAGTTCAACCAGGTGATCCTCAACCTGATCATCAATGCGGCCCACGCCATCGCCGACGTCCAAAACGAGGACAAAAAGGGGATCATCACCATCAGCACCCGCCGCGATGGGAAGGACGTCGAGATCCGTATCGGCGACACGGGAACCGGGATTCCAAAAGAGATCACAACAAAGATCTTCGATCCCTTCTTCACCACGAAAGAAGTGGGCAAGGGAACCGGCCAGGGATTGGCCATTTCTCACTCCGTCATCGTCGATAAACACAATGGCACCATTGGTTTCGAGACCGACGTGGGAAAAGGGACGACCTTCATCCTCCGGATCCCACTCGGACAAAGCTGACAAGCGATCGTTGGCTTTGGTCATCGGTGGTGCCTTCGGCAGATCTCGCTACGCTCGGATCCTGATTGTCCCCGCCCCCCTATTCCCGTGGCATCGCGTTTTCAGGGCACGAACGATGCCCTGGAACCCATAAAAAGGCGAGTGGCGGCGGACGGATTGCCGCCGCCGCGAGCGGAACGCAACCCCAAAAAAGAAAAGCGTTTTTATCCATTCCTGCCCTGCAAGGGGGCACACCGTGCTGATTCCGATTCGGGAATATCTTGCCGTCTCGGTTGTTGACCTTCTTTGTCAGGAGTGCGAAGAATACCCCTTTGCCTTCCAGCGCCCCCAAGAGTCCTTGCCATTTTTTTTCACTTCTTCGAGGATCTGGGGAACGAAGACCACAAGAGACTCGTTTATGTGTCGAATCATTACGTTAAGGAAGCCGCGCCTTCGCGGGTACGATGGGAAAGAGCTGTGAAAAACGTATTTGACGAACGCCTTGCAGAGTGCCATCTGACCTTGCACCGCGATCCCTTGAGAACCGTCCAGATCAATCTTGGGAAACTCTGTAATCAGGCCTGTCTTCATTGTCACGTGGATGCCGGCCCTTTGAGGACGGAGAACATGGATCGGCCCGTGGCGGAAAAGATCGTGGAGCTTCTCCGGGCGTCCCACGGGATCATGGTCGTGGATATCACCGGTGGAGCACCGGAGCTCAACGGCAATTTCCGGTGGCTGGTGGAGCAAAGTCGCAAGCTGGATCTCCAGGTCATCGACCGCTGCAACCTCAGCGTACTTCTGGAATCGGGGATGGCGGACCTCCCCAAGTTCCTGGCCGATCATGAGATCCGCATCGTGGCGTCGCTGCCCTGTTACAGCAGGGAAAATGTCGATGAGCAGCGAGGGCGAGGGACGTTTGACAAGAGCATCAAAGCCCTGCGCACTCTGAACGATTTGGGGTATGGGCAGGAAGGAACAAGGCTGCAACTCGACCTGGTTTACAATCCTGGCGGCCCTTTCTTACCGCCTTCGCAAAAAAAGCTGGAACAGGACTACAAAGTGCGGCTCAGGGAAGAGTTCGGGATTGCGTTCAATCAGTTGCTCACCCTCACCAACCTCCCGATCCTCCGTTTCGAGACTTCGCTTCGGCTTTCCGGCGACTTCGAACGGTACTCGGCACTCCTTCGAGATTCCTTCAACGCGGCCACCGTTCCCGGTCTCATGTGCCGCAACCTGGTTTCCGTGAGCTGGGACGGAAGGGTTTACGACTGCGACTTCAACCAGCAACTGGGAATCCCTCTGGGCTACTGGCCTCGGATGGTGTGGGACCTCAAATCGTTCGATGAAGTCGGAGGAAGGATCGCCACGGGTCCCCATTGCTTCGGTTGCACGGCGGGAGCCGGAAGTAGCTGCGGCGGAGCGTTGGCTTGAGGCTGGCAACACTCTGATCCGTGATTGGGCCCGGATGAATCCGGGAAGCTCTGGTCAAGTTCCGCTAATGGACACGTTTTCGAAAACCAGAGAGGGAATCCTCCAAGAAGAATAGGGATAGGGATCATTGCCTACGGCCACCAAACGGTGCCAGAGATCCTTGTGATTGCCCGAAAGGTTCATTTCTCCGATGGGACGGCCAATACGGCCCTGGTCGATCTCGAACCCGACGATCCCCACGGAAAAGTCACCCGCTGTGGAATTCGCGTTTCCACCCATGAGCTTGTCAATGAAAAGTCCATGAGAAACACCGGCGATGAGCTCCCGTGATGACTTGTCCCCGGGAGGCAGGACAAGATTGGATGCACTCCCACTGGTGGGAGGCCTGCCGAGCTTGCGGCCGTAGTAAACGCCGATGAGATAGTTCTTGAGAATGCCTTTTTCCACCAGGTTGCGGCAGCGCGCGGAAATGCCGTCTCGGTCGTAATGGCGAGATCCGAATCCCCTGTAGAGCAAGGGGTCGTCGCACAGAGTGAAGTGCGATGATCCCACCTGTTTACCCTGCATATTGACAAGGAAAGATCGCTCCCGGTACAAGGCATAGCCGGCCATGACACCGACGAATTGCTCCAACAGGTGGCCGGCGGCGCGATTCCCCAAAATGATGGCCGTTTTCGATGAGGGAAGGCGCACCTGGCCCAGGCGAGCCAAAGCTCTTTTGGTAGCGCTGGCACCGACAGAAATGGGATCGGGCAAATCGGAAAACACCCTTGCTCCCGCCATGTGCCAGTCCATGGGTTTTCGGCCATCCAGGTCCTGGACAGAAACAGATGCGTTCATCCAATAGGAAGTGGAGCGCCGGGTCCCTTCAAACCCGTTGGAGTGAAGCCGGTAAGATTCGCCCATGGAATCGCTGACATTGGTGGTCACGGAAATGATCGGGCCGGTGACCTCTCGGGCCCCAGTCTCGAGAGCGTGAGCAAGCTCCAGGCGCGTCTGGGTATCGAGATCCTCGTGACCGCCATCATAAATCCCCAGATCATTGGCGGGACGGTCCCTGTACAGCTCCGGATCCGCCAGGCCCTTGCAGGGATCGGGGTCCAAGTGGCGGGTCAAGCTCATCGCTTCGTCCACGAGCCATCGAAGAGAATCCCAACGCAAATCAGACGTGTGATGGGTGGAAGAGCGACCATCCACATAGAGGGAGAAAGCCAGGCCGGAGGAAAAGGACTCCTGGATCTTGTCGAGCTGGCCATCCCGGACTTCGAGGCTGATGAAGCGTTTCTTGGAAACCCACACGGCAACCTCGTGAGCGCCCGAAGAAAGTGCGGTTTCCAACGTCTGTTGGGCAAGATTCTTGAGATCGCGGTTCATGGGCCAACTCCTCCTACGGTGACTTTGGAAACCAGGACCGTGGGTTGCCCAAGTGAAACCGGTACGAACTGCCCCTCCTTGCCACAAGCCCAACTGCTCTCATCTAATTGGAGATCATCGGCGACCATGCTGATCTGGCGCAGCGATTCAGGACCATTCCCGATCAAATTGACATCCTTGATAGGCGCCGTAAGCTTTCCATCTTCGATGAGAAAACCGGTTTTGACGTAGAATGTGTAGTCGCCTCCGCCGATATCGACAGCGCCGTTCCCAAAGGTGATGCAGTACAGCCCGCGAGACACGTTGCCGATGATCTCCTCTTGGGTGTGGGGACCTGGCAACATATAGGTATTCCGCATCCTGGGCATGGGAGCGTGGCGAAAAGACTGCCGGCGACCGTTCCCCGTGGGGCTGACATGGTAATGTCTGGCGCTGAGATGGTCATGGAGATAGCTTCGAAGCACGCCCTTTTCCACGAGAACCGTTTTTTGCCCCGGATTCCCTTCGTCATCGATGTTGATAGAGCCACGCAACCCTTCCTCAATACCACTATCGACGACGGTTACTTCGGGCGAGGCGACCTCTTTTCCCATCGATTCCGCGAAAATAGATGTCCCCTTTCGGTTGAAGTCCGCCTCCAGGCCATGTCCGATGGCTTCGTGGAGCAGAATCCCCGAGGAGCCGGCTCCCAGAACCACTGGCATCTCCCCGGACGGCGGCTTTTTGGCATCAAAGAGATTCCGCGTCCGCTCCGTGACACAGGAGAGCATCTTTTCGATCCGAGCCTCACCGTAAAAACCAAAGTCCCGCCGCGCCGCCAGGCTATGGTTCCCCGATTGCTTCTCGCCACCCTTCTTCATGGTGATGGATATCTGCAACTGGGTCATGGGCTGGCAGTCGAAGGAAAACCTGCCTTGGGAATCGACGATCAGAATCCTCTTTTGGCTGCCGTGGAAGGAGAGAATCACTTTTCGGACAAGGGAATCTCGTTCCCTGGCCCGAACATCGAGATCGCTGAGGAAAGGCAAGACTCGTTCCAGGTTCACGGCATCCCAAACGCCTTCTGATTCATAGTGGCGCGGGATGGTCCGCCCTTCCAACCGTTTGGGAGGGACCGCGGCACCAGCCGACGCAATGGCCGCCGCCGTCCGAGCCGCCCCGAGCATGGCCCCAAGTTCCAAGGACTCCGAAAAGGCGTAACCCGTTTGATCGCCCACCAGGACGCGAATTCCCACGCCCAAATCGATCTTCTTCGAAGCCCGGTTGACCGAACTATCCTCGAGCCCTACATGGGTCGCAACGAGGTGCTGAAAATAGAGATCCGCGTAATCGCCGCCCTTGGAAAGGGCTTCCGAAAGAAGTTTTCGAATGGTTTCGCCAGTGATTCCAAACTGCTTTTCGAAGTAAGCACTGGGAACCGATTGTGGTAAACTGCCTGACTGCATTGAATAACCTCCACCAGACCGGAAAACAAAACCCAAGAGACATGGATTTCCAGGAATCTCCCCCTCAAAGGAGATGAATCGACAAAAAAGCTTTTCTTTCCTTGGGTTGAGTCCGCTCGCGGCGGCGGCAGTCCGTCCGCCGCCACTCGCCTTTTTCGAGGTGCTGGAGCATCATCCGTCTCCTGGAAGCAGCAACCAGCCAAGTTTTGGAGATGAAGGTGAAAGATGATGGCCAAAAGGGTAAAGATAGCTCCACAGAACGGAAGAGGGCAAGTTCTCATGACCCGGCATCGACCCAAGTTCCCATGACCCGGCATCGACCCAAAATTCTTCATCTGGTGACCGAGCCAGTTCTTGGCGGCGCTCAAGAGATCGTCTGTTCGCTGGCCTGCCAACAGAGGCGGCGCGGGATTGATGTGACCGTTGTCACAAGCCCTGGCGGGCCGCTCCTGGAAAGGGTCAAAGAACTGGGGCTTGAAGGAGAGTCGGCGACGATGGCAACGGGACTGAGCCTTCGTGGCGTCGCGAAGATTCAACAGATTGTGAAAGAACGGAAAATCGACCTCCTTCATGCCCACGGCGCACGGGCGTCTCTCCATGCTTTTTTGGCTCTGCGCCTTGGCCGGAAAGTTCCTCTCGTGGGTCATGTCCACCTTTTCGACCGGTGGCGGTTCGACAATTCCTGGCGGGCCCGCGTCGATGGTTTCATTGCCCGGCGCCTTGACCGTATCATCGCTTGCAGTGAAAGATTGCGCGCGGCGCTGTTGGAACGGCAAGGCTATCCTTCCTCCACGGTTTCGGTTCCCAACGGGATCCGCCTGGAACCGTTCTTGGCACGACTTGGAAAGGAACAAGCCCGAAAGATGCTCGGATTGCCGGAAGATGCGGTGATCGCCGGAGTTTGTGCGAGGCTTGAGCCCCAAAAAGGGCATCGCTTTCTTATCGACGCTCTAGGCCTGCTCAGCGAGCGCCTGCCGAAACTAATCCTGGCCGTGGCTGGCACTGGCAGCCTCCGAAAAAAGCTCGAGTTGAAAACCGAATCCCTGGGCCTGGGCTCGCGGGTGCATTGGCTGGGCTTCCAAAAAGAGGTGCCCACTCTCCTGGCGGCTCTGGATCTCTTCGTGCTTCCCTCTCTCTACGAGGGACTGCCCCTAGCCGTCATAGAGGCGATGGCGGCGGGATTGCCCGTGGTGGCCACAGAGGTTTCCGGAACGCCGGAGATCGTGCGGCCGAATCAAACTGGCTGGCTGGTCAAGGCCGGATCTCCCGAAGCTCTTGCCCGGGCGATGGAAGAAGCCCTCACGGATCCAATGCAGGCCCAGCGGCTGGCATCGGCAGGCCATAGGCTGGTGACGAAGACCCACAGCGTGGCGGCCATGGAAAACCGAGTGTTCCAGATTTACTCGGAGCTAACCCCTGAGATTTTTTCCACGGGGGCTCTTGAAACTTTCCCCACGGCGGCTTCCGGTGTTGCCTCCACCTCTGAGTAATCCGATCCGGCTTGCGGCGCCAACACCGGCAAGAGGCTTCCAAATCTGCCGTAACGACATGGCACCGGCTGAAAAACCGGAAGCTGCTGTTCCGGTTCGCTAAGATCGACGAACCGATTGCCCACACCCATGCGCCAAGAGACGCGGCGCACTTGAACTTGGAGCTGGCCGTGGACCTCGCGCACCTGCTTGAGCAGAGATCCACCCACGTGACTCGCCTGCTCCCGAAGCCCCTCTCTTAGTTCCTCGTACCATTCCCGCTGGTCCTCCTGCTGGGCTTGCTCGATGGCGTAAAACTCACGGAAAATCAGCGTATGCGCCTTGATCTTGACGTAGGCGATCCCCTCCAGAAGGAAAAGTAGCCACAACATCCGCGGCGAACCGACACGCTGGTCCACCAAAGAGATCGCCAAGAGCGCCAAACTCACCAACGCCGCGTTCCGCGTTACCGAAAGCTCAAACAGCTTAAAGACCGGAAGCTTCATATTCTTCCAGTCGAAATAGCGAACGATGGGATAGAAGATCAGGAAACCGCCCAGGCAGATGAAGCCCCTCACCAGACTGGGCCACAAGTCGGTCCACTCATCCACCCACAAAAGCTGGATGGGCACGGACACCAAGAAGCCGGCCGCTACATAGCCGATGGTGTACTGAATGTTCATGATGAACGCGGTAAATGTCGGAAATAACCGTGAGGCCATACGCCGATGTCCCTTCCAGGCCATTTTCTCCCACAGACCCCTTCCTGGCAAACGGAGATCCGCGGGACAAACCCGGAACCTTCATGACGAATCGGAGCCGGGCATCAAGCAAACCGCCAAGGCAAGACTCAGCCCGGGTATCCACGCAAGGCGGGACAGAACAGAAAAAAAGGGACCTATCAAATCCCCGCGGTGTTGCTTTACACTCCGCGGCGCCGCCATGGTGGCACCGGCATCTTGCCGGTGGCGGGCCGGACGGGATTCACGGAATTGAACGGTGGGTTCCTTGCGTGCGTGGACTTGTCAACCGGA